>DASYUA010000027.1:0-14163 GCA_036001665.1 Tepidisphaeraceae bacterium | reverse complement strand
TCCAGGTAGCCGCGGGCGTTCATGAAGCGGCGGATTTCCTCCACTACCCGCATGCGGACTTTCAACACGTTCATCACCTGCGGGTTGGCCCAGAGATCGACGTAGCGCTGGCGGTAGCGCAGCTCGACATCGCTGAGGCCTTCCCATTTGGCGGGGGGGGGGAGGAGGGCTTTGCTGGCCATGGCGAGGGATTTGGCCCAGATGGTGGTTTCGCCTTTGTTGGTGACGCCCAGTTGGCCCTCGACGACGATTTGATCGCCGAGATCGAGGAGATCGCGGACCTGCCAGTCGGGGTCGGTGAGGCGTTTTTTGTCGAGGGCGACTTGCAGGTCGCCGCTTTCATCGCGGAGGGTGAGGAAGGAGAGCTTGCCCATGTCGCGCTTGAGGATGATTCGGCCGGCGGCTTTGACGGTTGGGCCGGCGTCGTGGCCCATTTCGGGTTTGTAGGCGGATTTGATTTCGGCGAGGGGGCGGAGGGAGGGGGTGAAGCCGCCGTAGGGATCGAGGCCGAGTTCGCGGAGTTTGTCGCGCTTGGATCGGCGTTCTTGTTCGTAGGGGTTGGTTTCTTTGGGTTCCATAGGGCTGGGAGGATGATAGTTGGGGTTTGGCTGCGGGCAAGCGCGACAAATTGGGGAAGGGGGAGGGGGAAGCGGGAAGAGAGAGGGCGTGGAGTGAAGTATGAGAGGAATTGGAAGGTTGGATCCGAATGGGATGGCGAGGGCGCAGGGCACGGCGGCTGAAGCCGCCCCTACGAAAGACAGCGGACAGGAATGTCCGCTCCACCAGACGGCGGACAGGAATGGCTGGCCCGCAAGCAGAGGGCGGAGTGTCGGGCAGGAGTGCCCGACCCACCGGGAGAGGGAGTAAGAGGGCCAGATGCGATTGCCCTGGCCGCCCGGATGGCCCAATACCCCTTAATTGACACCCTGTGGGCTTACTTGTAGAGTTTTTCCCTCTACCATAGTGAGGACCCATGCAAGAATTTGAGACATTGAAACGACTGATTCAGGAAGTGGAAGACGACGTTGCCAAGGCGACGGGGGGCAATAAGGCGGCCGGGACGCGGGTGCGGAAGAAAATGCAGGACATCAAATCGGCCGCCCAGGAGGTCAGGAAGAAGATTTTGGAAGGGCGAGAGGCGGAGCCGGGAGGGGTTGCGGGGCAGTAGCCATTGAATCATTGATTCAGCAGGTCATTGACTCATTGATAACCCGCATCGGATCATGGTGGCCGCCGATTCAATGATTAAATGGCCCAATCACTCAATGGTTAAATTCTGTCCTCATGCCCCCCAAATACCTGTTTGACATCTCGGCGATAAACCTGGATGGCATCCTTTTCGACCAGGAGGCGGTTCGCGCGGCCAATCCGCAGCGGGGGGACATGGAGCAACTGAACGGGATTGTGTGGGCCGATCCGGCGGCGGGGCACATCATCGGGTTTAAGGAGGTGCGGGCGGATGAGTTTTGGGTGGCGGGGCACATTCCGGGGCGGCCGCTGCTGCCGGGGGTGCTGATGATTGAGTGTGGGGCGCAGTTGGCGTCGTTTTACACGCGGACGTATGTGGGGTGGAAGGGGTTTATTGGGTTTGGGGGTGTGGATGAGGTGAAGTTTCGGATGCAGGTTCCGCCGGGGGTGAGGATGTATATTTTGGGGAAGAAGATTTGGGAGAGGCACCATCGGATTTATTGCAATGTGCAGGGGATAGTGGGGGGGAATTTGGCGTTTGAGGCGGGGATAACGGGGACGGAGTTTTAGGAATTTGCGATTTGCGATTTGGGGTCAGCCGCAGATGGATATCCACGAAGCAGCACGAATGGGGAGCAGAGCAGCCGCAGATTGTGCAGATGACGCAGAATTACGCAGATTGTTTGAGGCTGAATTTTCCACGCTGGAGGACACCTCGGATTTGATCGCGTTTCCTCTGGCAGGCACCCGGAGCGGATTGTGCAACCTCTGCACGTTCGGAGGCGCGGGGGGGAGCTGATGATGGTGGCGCATTGCCAGTTGCGCAACGATCAGCGGACGTTCAAGCTGGATCGGATTGCACGGCTGATACGGATCGAATTGGGGCGGGCGGCGATTCTCAAAATGCTGGCGGGGCGAAGATTTACGATGCGCCGGACGGTGGGGCGGCTGTTTATGAGGCCCCTGAGGCGATCCGCCTCGCCTCGATGTCGGTGGATGTGGATTTGGCGGTCCCTGAGGAAGTGGCGGCTCCGCAGGAGTGCTGCGACTTGACAATCCCCTCAAACCCTTCTTAACTATTTCCCCGCGCTGCATTTCGCAGCCCTCTGCGGGACCCGGGAAGACGCCGATTGTGATCGATCCTGAGTCGGGCAGGAGTGTCCGGCTCGAGGTAGAGCGTCGGGCAGGAGTGCCCGACCTACCGAAGCCTGGGTCCGTGCGTCCCTTGCGACCTTTCATTGACTGAGGAGAAACGGTGATTTCCGTTTCAGAATTGACCAAAGTTTACGGGCAGACGCTGGCGGTGGATCACATCAGTTTTGATGTGCCGGAGGGGCAGATTGTCGGTTTCCTGGGGCCCAATGGGGCGGGGAAATCGACGACGCTGAAGATTCTGACGTGCTATCTGCCGCCGACGAGCGGGGGGGCGACGATTGCGGGGTTCAATATTTTTCATCAATCGGAGCAGGTGCGGCAGAAGCTGGGGTATTTGCCGGAGAATTGCCCGCTGTATACGGAGATGAAGGTGGAGGAGTATCTGGATTTTCGGGGGAGGCTGAGGGGGATGGATCGGGAGCTGCGGAAGAAGCGGATTGATTATGTGATCGAGCGGTGCTGGCTGCCGTCGGTGCGGAAGAAGACGATTGGGCATTTGTCGAAGGGATTTCGGCAGCGGGTGGGGTTGGCGGATGCGCTGTTGCACAATCCGCCGGTTTTGATTCTGGATGAGCCGACGGTGGGATTGGATCCAGCGCAGATTCGGGAATCGCGGAAATTGATCAGGGAGTTGGGGGGGGATCATACGGTGATGCTGTCAACGCACATTCTGCCGGAGGTGGAGGCGGTTTGTGATCGGGCGATTGTGATTGCCAGCGGGAAGATCGTGGCGCAGGGGACGCCGGATGAATTGCGGCAGAGCAGGAGGATGCAGGCGAGGGTTTTGGTGGAGTGTCGTGCGCCGGCGAAGGAATTGGCGACGGCGATGGAGAGGGTGAGTGGGGTGCGCGAGGTAGAAGTGGTGAGCAATGGGGCGAAGGATTCGCACTATGTGACGGCGGCGCTGCGGCCGAAGGAGGGGTATGACGTGCGCGAGGAGGCAGCGCGGACGGTGATTCAGCACGGGTGGCCGCTGCGGGAGGTGAGATTGGAAAGTGCCACGTTGGAAGAGTTTTTTGTGCAGGTGACGGCGAGCCAGGCGATGGCCTCGGCGTCGAAAGAAGGGGGTGGAGAATGAAACGGTCACCGGTGATCGCGCGGCGGGAATTGAGCAGTTACTTCTACTCGCCGATTGCGTATGTGGTGCTGGCGCTGTTTCTGCTGGCGTGCGGATTCGTTTTCAGGAAGGATTTTCAGCCGGGGCAGGTGGCAGCGATGCGGTCGCTGTTTGAGTGGATGGTTTTTTTCCTGGTGTTTGCGATTCCGGTTTTGAGCATGGGATTGATGTCACAGGAATGGGCGACGGGGACGATCGAGACGCTGATGACCGCGCCGGTGGAAGAGACGGATGTGATCATGGGGAAATTTCTGGGGTCGCTGGGATTTTTCCTGGTGCTGCTGGCGCCGACGATGATTTATGTGCTGATGCTGCTGATTTACAGCCCATCGTTTGATTTTGGGCCGATTTTTTCGGGGTATCTGGGGATCATTCTGGTGGGGGCGCTGTTTATTGCGATCGGGTTGTTTTGCTCGTCGCTGACGAGGAGCCAGGTGGTGGCGGCGGTGTCGGCGGCGGCGATATTGTTTGCGATCACGATCGTGCCGATGTGGGCGGGGCAGGAGACGATGCTGGGGGGATTTGCGCGGGGGTTGGCGGATCAGATGGTGTTCAGAAGGTACACGGATTTTTCGAGGGGGATCATTGATACGGGGAATTTGATTTTCTTTTTGGCGACGACGGCGGTGTTTTTGTTTTTGTCGGTCAAAGCATTGGAGTCGAGACGGTGGCGGTAGGTAAGGATCGGCGGCTGAAGCCGCCCCTACAGAGACGTAACGATGAGTGAACAAACCAGTCCAACATATACAGAGAACCAGCAGCAGCGGTGGCTGAAGTATGGGGGGAATGTGGCGCTGATGACGGTGCTGGTCATCGGGATCGCGGTTCTGATGATCTGGTGCTTTCAGACGCAGCTTCTGTCGGCGCGGGTGGATACGACCAAGGCGGGGCTTTACAGCTTGAAGCCGCAGACAGTCAATATCATCAAGAGCAACAAGCAGCCGATCAAGATCGTCAGCCTGTATACGCCCAAGAAGCAGGTGGCGAGCGGGGTGGAGGAGGATTTTGATTCGCGGAGCGAGGCGTCGGCGGAGCAGGTGCAGGCGGTGACGGATTTGCTGGATGAATATCGCCGCAAGGGGAACAAGATTGAGGTGGAGGTGATTGATCCGGCGGTGCAGCAGACGAAGGTGGATCAACTGATTGAGGAAGTGATTCGGAATTCGGGGGCGGAGGTGAAGAAGTACAAGGCCGTGGTGGATGAGTATCCGAAGGTGTATGAGCAGATTGAGAAGCTGGCGACGGAGCAGTCGAAGAAGGTGCAGGCGGCGCTGCAGAAGACGGACAAGATTGATGATCCGGAACTGGGGCAGACGTTGATTTTGACGATGGCGACGGTGCAGGGGTTGCCGCCGCAGTTGAAGCGGACGAAAGAGGGGGTGGAGAAGCGGATTGGGCAGAAGATTCCGGATTATCGGGGGGCGGTGAACAGCATCGATGAGGGGATGCAGATGCTCTCGGGGCTGGCGGGGCGGATCATCGAGGATTTTGGCGCGGCCAAGGACAATGCGAAGGTGCCGGCGGAAATCAAGAATTACATGAAGGAAAGCACGGCGAGTTATCAGGAGCTCAAGAAGCTGGCGGATGATTTTGCCAAGCGGATCAAGGAGCTGGGGGAGCTGAAGCTGGAGGATTTGAAGCAGAGTTTGCGGGCCAAGAACAGCATCATGGTGATGGGGGAGAGCGAGTGGCGGATTTTGCCGTTTGAGCGAGTGTGGCAGGAGCCGGATGCGGTCAATGCGATGATGACGGATGGGAAGCCGAAGAAGAAATTTGCGGGGGAGCAGCAGATCACCAGTGCGATTTTGTCGCTGACGAACAAGACCAAGCCGAAGGTGGTTTTTGTTCGGCCGAGCGGGCCGCCGGTGGCGAATCCGGGGATTCCGGGATTTCAGCGTGGTGGGCCGTTGTCGGTGATTGCGGAGAGATTGCGGGAATACAACTTTGAGGTGCTGGAGAAGGATTTGTCGGGGATGTGGGCGATGCAGGCGCAGATGCAGAGGCAGTTTGCGCCGCCGGAGCCGAGTGATGAGGAGATCAAGGATGCGGTTTGGATTGTGCTGGGGATTCCGTCGGGGCCGAATCAGATGGGGATGCCGCCGCAGTCGGTTGGGCCGAAATTGGCAGCGCATTTGAGGGCGGGGGGTTCGGCGATGGTGCTGACGATGCCGAATGGGGATGCGATGGCAGAGGCGCTGGGTGAGTGGGGGGTAACGGTGCACACGGATACGGTGGCGGTGCACGAGCAGGTGAAATCGACGGGGGCGCGGTCGGCCGATCCGATCGAGGAGGCGCTGCGGGTGCCGATGATTTTTGTGATTCGGGATTATGGGGATCACATGCTGACGGGGCCGCTGAAGTCGCTGGATTCGATCATGTTTCCGATTTTGCCGATCGAGACGCAGGCGAAGGCGGGATATAAGACGACGCGGATTCTACCGGTGCCGCAGACGTTGAAAGTGTGGGGGGAGACCAATGTTGAAGGGGCGATGAATGGGGAAGAGGTGAAGTATGACCCGCCCAAAGGGGCGGCCAAGGGCGGGGACATGTCGCCGCCGATTTATGGGGGGGCGGTGGTGGAGAAGGAGGGCGGGGGAAGGTTGATTGTGTTTGGGTGCATTCAGTTTGCGTTGAATCAGATCATTGGGATTCCGGATCCGAACCTGGCGCGGCAGGGGATTCTGGTTTCGCGGTTTCCGGGGAACTCGGAGTTGTTTTTGAACAGTGTTTTCTGGCTGGGGCGGCAGGAGCCGATGATTTCGATCAGTCCGACGGCGATGGAGGTGAGCCGGATCAAGGAGATCAATTCGGGGGTGCTGGGGGTGTGGAGGGTGGGAGTGCTTTTGATTTTGTTGCCGGCGCTGGTGATTGTGGCGGGGGTGGTGATGTTTGTTCGCAGGCGGGATTAGAGGATAGAGGATAGAAGATAGAGTTATGAATTTTCGAACTACGATTTTTCTGCTGGCGTTTTTGGTGATAGCGGGGACGTTGGCGCTGGTGATCCGGTATCGGCAGAATTCTGCGCCGGTGGAGGTTAAGGATGAGCGGAAGCTGGTGGATCTGGAGGAGAAGGACCTTCAGAAAGTCGTGGTGACGCCGGCGGGAGGGAAGCGGATGGTGCTGGAGAAGACTGGCACGGAGTGGCGGCTTAGCGAGCCGGTGGTTGCGCCGGCGGATACCTTTGCGGTGGATTCGCTGGTGAGCGGGCTGATTAATTTGCGGATGCGGGATGAGATTGATGCGAGCGAGAGTTTGGGGACTGCCAGTCCGCGGTATAGCGTCGAGCTGTATGGGGCGGGGGACAAGTCGTACAAATTCAACGTGGGGAATCGGTCGGTGGTGGGGAACAACCTTTACGTTCAGGTTCAGGGGCACAAGAAAGTGGCCGTGGTGAGCGGGGATGTGATGGATCAGCTTGAGAAGCCTTATACGGGGTTTCGGCAGAGCCGGCTATTCAGCACCGCGGCGGCGAATATTCGGCAACTGGAGATCAGCAGGCCGGATTTGAAGCTGGTTTTGCAGAAGGCGGGGAATGACTGGGAGGTGGTTGCGCCGCAGAAGATGCCGGCGGAGAGTTCGGAGGTTTCGGATTTGACGGGGGCGATCAGCTCGCTGTCGGCGGCGGAGTTTGTGGATGAATCGGAGGCGCCGACGCCGCTTTTGCCGAAGACGAACAGCAAATTGACGGTGTGGTTTTCGAGCGATGCGCCGACGACACAGCCGGCTACACAAGAGGCACTGGCGGGCAAGCCGCCAGTGGCACAAAAGCCGCCAGTGGCACAAACGCGGCCGGCGGGGACGACGATCACGTTTGGGGGGTATGACAATAACCTGCGGAAGAATGTTTATGTGGCGGTTTCGAATCCGGCGGTGTTGATCAAGGTGCCGGCGAGCGCGATGGAGTCGTTTAATAAGAAGCCGCTGGATCTGCGGGACAGGCGGGTGCTGGATATTGAGCCGGGGCAGGTGAGCAAGGTGTCGATTGTGTCGGAGACGCCGGCGACGACGCAGCCGACGGCGAAGGGGGCGTCGAAGAGCGAGATCGTTATTGAGAGGAAGAAGCAGTCGTTGGCGCTGGGGCCGGATATGAATCTGGTGGCGTTGCCGACGAGCAGGCCGACGACCTTACCTGCAACGCAGCCCGGAGCACTGGCGGGCAAGCCGCCAGTGGCACAGACGCAGCCAGTGGGACAGACGCAGCCGGCGTTGCCGCCGTCGAGCTGGACGCTGGATGGGAAAGGGGATGCGGAAGAGGCGAGGGTGGAGGGGTTGTTGGAGAAGGTGCATCCGCTGCGAGTGGAGAAATATATTGCGGGGCCGTTGCCGACGACGCAGCCTGCGCCGCGATACGTGGTTAAGGTTTGGACAGAGGCGGCGGGGGGCGCGAAGTCGGGGCAGTTTGAATTTCGGCTGACGGATCAGGGGGCGGAGAAGCCGCTGGTTGGGGAGTATAACGGGCTGCTGTTTGAGCTGCCGCATTCGTTTTTGGAGAGCTTGAGCGGGGATTTTGCGAATAAGCCGAAGGCGCCGGGGCCGCCATCCATGCCACCTGGGCTGCCGTTTGGGTTGCCGGGGCAATGATTCAGGCATGAGCGAATCGTTCAAACAACTTGGGCGCAAAACTCTCCTCACACAGGATCAACTGGACAAGCCCCGTTTGATTCTGGAGACGTTTGCGAATCCGCGCAGGGATCGGGATTACACGGTTGAGTTTGTGTTTCCGGAGTTTACGAGCCTGTGTCCGGTGACGGGGCAGCCGGATTTTGCGACGATTACGGTTAGGTATGTTCCGGATCGGCTGTGCGTGGAGATGAAGAGTTTGAAGCTTTATTTTTTTTCGTATCGGAACAAGGGGATTTTTTATGAGGCGGTGACGAATTCGATTCTGGATGATCTGGTGGCGACGGTGAAGCCGCGGCGGATGGCGGTGATTGGGCAGTTCGCGGTGAGAGGGGGAACGGCGGGGACGGTGACGGCGGAATATAGCAAAGGAAGAAGTCGGAATTCAGAATTCAGAAATCAGAAGAAGAATCCCTCACCCTGACCCTCTCCCCTGAGGACAGGGGAGAGGGGATAAGAGTGAGTACAGGGGAGCGGAGAGGGGAGAAGAGGCGCAATTCGAGAATTGGCTATATAATCGGGGCGTGCGTGTCGCGGGATGCGCTGTGATCAGAGTCTTTTGCTTCAATCGAGAAATATGGTTCCTCAATCTCCACCTCCCGGACAAGGTCCTGTTGATCCGCGTGGCGCGTTTTCGCCGCCGCCGCCGCCGAGCGGGCCGGGCGGACCGACGATGCAGCAGCTTCCGCCGATGCCAATGCCTGGGCCGATGCCGGGAATGCCGGGCATGTATCCGCCGATGATGATGCCGATGCCATTTGGGCCGCCGCCCAAGCGGGAGCGGAGCTTTGCGCGGGCGATTTTCACGACGCTGGCGACGTCGATTTTTGGTTTGTCGCTGGTGGCGAACATTTATCTGCTGTTTCTTTCGGGATTGGTTGGGGGGGATGAGAGCACGACGCAGAGCACGGTACACATTGGCAACCCTGAGGAAAAAATCGCGGTCATTCCGGTTGAAGGGGTGATCACGCAGGGAACTTCGGAAATGGTGGGCAAGTGGCTACAGACGGTGGAGCGTGATCCTCATGTCAAGGCGATTGTGCTGAGCGTGGATACGCCCGGCGGAGGGGTGACCGCGTCGGATGAGATTTACAACCGGGTGATGCAGGTGAAGAAGAACCGGGGGATTCCGGTGGCGGTTTCGATGAAGACGGTGGCCGCCAGCGGGGGGTATTACGTGTCGGCGGGGGCGGACCAGATTTTTGCCGAGCCGACGACGATCACCGGCAGCATCGGCGTGTTGATGCCGAGCTTTAACTTCAATGAGCTGGGGAAAAAATGGGGGATCAAGGAAGACACGATTGTCGCGCCGCCGGATGGGTTGAAGAATGCGGGGTCGATGTTTAGCGATCCGGACCCGCGGGAGAAGCCGTATCTCCAGGCGATCGCGAATCAGATTTATGACCGGTTTACGACTGTTGTGAAGGATGGGAGGGGGACGAAGCTGAAGGGGACGATCAAGGAAATCTGTGATGGGCGGATTTATACGGCGAACGATGCTTTAAAGAATGGTCTGATCGATCAGATTGGGTATACGGACGATGTTTACGCGTGGGTGAAGACGAAGGCGAATCTGAAGGATCCGCAGATCGTGAAATTTCAGCGGCCGATTTACTTGCTGAATTTTTTCGGGGGCGAATCCCGCCAGAAGGGCGGGGGGGAGCTGTATTCCAAAGGCGGGCCGCTGAGCATCACGATCAATCTTGACGCGGCAGCGCTGGATGAGCTGCGGTCGCCGCGGGTGCTGTATCTCTGGCGGGGGGAATAACCCTGGGGGAATGATGTGAGCGAGGGTGCATGATGATTCGAGCGAGGATGGTGCTCATTCTGCTTTTGGTTGGCGTGCTTCCCGGCGTGAGTCGGGGGGCGTCGGTGGAGGCGGTTGAGAAGGCGATTCGCGCGGGGGTGGATCATCTTTATGAGATTCAGCAGGGGAACAACTGGGATTACAACTGGAAGGATGACCATGGCAATGCGGGGGGACGGACGGCGCTGGTGGTTTATGCGCTGCTGGCCGCGGGGGAGAGCCCGCAGAATCCGAAGCTGAAAGCGGCGATTGACTATTTGATTCCGCTGAAGGTGGAGGGGGTGTACGCGACGGGGATCCGGTGCAACGTGTGGTTTTTGCTGCCGCAGACGCCTGAGATCAAGCAGGTTTTTCGGGATGATGCGCAGTTCCTTCAGTTTGCGATGAAGATGAAGGGCCCAGCGCGGGGGTTGTTTGACTATATGCCCAACAAGGAGGGTGGGGGGGCGGGGCGTTATGACCATAGCGTCAGCCAATATGGGGTGTTGGGATTGTGGGCGGCCGCGCAGGCGAACATTGAGATTCGGGGGGATGTGTGGCGGCTGATGGATACGGCGTGGCGGGGCAATCAGAAGCCGGATGGGGGGTGGAGCTATGTTGACGAGGAGAAGGACAAGCCGAGCACGGCTTCGATGACGGCGGCGGGGGTGGCGTCGCTGTTTATCACGCAGGAATATGTGAATGGGATGGCCGGGATCGGCTGCACGGGGAACATCAAGGATGAGCACATCGACAAGGGGTTGAAGTGGATGAGCGAGCACTTCAAGCAGGTGGGGAATTATTACACGTGGTATGGAGTGGAGCGGATTGGCGTGGCCAGCGGGCTGAAATATTTTGGGACGGTGAACTGGTACCAGGTTGGGGCGGACCACATGGTCAAGTCGCAGAACAAGGGGTCGTGGGGGGAGGTGACGGACACGGCGTTTGCGATTTTGTTTCTGGTGCGCGGGCGAGCGCCGGTGATGATGAACAAGCTGGAGTATGTGGTGGATACGGCGGGGGACAAGGCAAAGCCGCTGACGTGGAACCAGCGGCCGCGGGATGTGGCGAACATCGCGCGATGGACGGGGCGGCAGATTGAGAAGGATTTGAACTGGCAGGTTGTGAACTTAAATGTGAATGTGGATGAGTTTCACGATGCGCCGATTTTGTATATTTCAGGGAGGGATTCGCTGGCATTTACGCAGGAAGGGGAAGCGAAGCTGAAGGAGTTTGTGGAGCAGGGGGGATTGATTCTGGGGAATGCGGATTGCGCTTCCAAGGCGTTTGCGGAGAGTTTTCGGAAGCTGGGGACGAAATTATTTGGCTGGGAATTCAGGGAATTGCCGGAGGATCATCCGATCTATACCAGCGAGCAATATAAACGGGCGGGGTGGAAACAGAAGCCGTCGCTGCTGGGGTTGAGCAATGGGGCGCGGGAGTTGATGTTGCTGTTTCCGACGGCCGATCCGGCCAAGGGGTGGCAGACGCAGGCGTTTTTGGGGCCGGACCGTGAGCCGCTTTCGCAACTGACGACGAATATTTTCCTGTATGCGGTGGACAAGCAGAATCTTCGGTTCAAGGGTGATACTTATCTGGTCAAGGTCAAAGGGAAGAAGAGCGCGGCGAATACGATCAAGGTGGCGCGGCTGCAATATTCGGGGAACTGGGACCCGGAGCCGGGGGGCTGGCGTCGGCTGAATGCGGTGATGCAGAATGAGCATCAGACAGCGCTGGAGGTGAAGACGGTGAAGCTGGGGGAGAAAAAGCTGGCGGGATTTAAGATTGCTCATGCGACGGGGACGGGGCGGTTTACACTGAACGCCGCGGCGAGGGAGGAGATCAAGAAGTTTGTTGAAGGGGGCGGGACGCTGATCGTTGACGCGGCGGGGGGGAATGGGGAGTTCGCGACGGCGGCGGAGACGGAGCTGGTGGGGATTTTTCCGGGGGCGAAGAATACGCTGAAGCTGCTGCCGATTTCGCACCCGCTTTTTAGCAGCGGGAACAAGATTGAAGAGGTGGAGTATCGGCCGTTTGCGCGAAAGTCGCTGGGGAACATTCGGACGCCGAGGCTGCGGGGGATGGAGTTGAACAATCGGCTGGCGGTGATTTTCAGCGGGGAGGATTTGAGCGTGGGGCTGGTGGGGCAGCCGGTGGATGGGATCGTGGGGTATGTACCGCACCCGGTGCAGATTCCGGAGCACAAGACGAGGATGGGGGCGAGTGAGTTGATGACGAATATTTTGATGTATGCGGGGAAGTAAGACGAGAAAGACACGGGCATGTGAGTACACCTGCCCATGCCACCCAATTTAAGCCCCAGCCATCGTGAGTGAAAAAGAGGACGACCGGCGAGTTTTCACCCGCCGGTCGTCGCTTGGCCTGCGAATCCTTTCGCAATCATCCCTGCACCGGTGTCGGCTCTCCGAGCCGGGGGGATTATTTTTCGATTGAGCGAGGCTCGATCACTCGGTGACCAGTTCTCCTTTTGACTCCGGTTCGACCGCGTGGGTCGCGACCAATTCCTCTAAAAATTCGGCCAGGCCGTCCTGATCGTTTCGGCCGATGACGCGTTTGGCGGCGGCGAGGACGGGCGGTTTGGCATTTCCCATGGCAACGCCGAGGCCGGCATTGGCGATCATGGTCAGGTCGTTCACATCATCGCCGATGGCGACGATCTGATCGGGGATGATTCCATGACTCCTTGCCACCTGCAACAGGCCTTCCCACTTGTTGACGGCCGGATCAAAAACTTCCAGCACCTCGACATCGTAGGATGGCACGAACAGGCTCTGGCATATCACGCGCTCGGCGAAGCGCTCAATGAGGATTTTCCGAACCCGGGCGATCTCTTTGGCCGAGGCGACGATGCCGACGCGGATGGTATGCTCGTGCGAGTGCTGCGCCAGCCTCGGAAATCGCTTTACTTTTGCGGCGGTTACCTCCATCCATTGTGACGTTGCGGCATCGAGCTCGACGTCGTCGGTCGCGAGATAATCGACGCCGGCCTCGGCCGTGTCCTGAAGCGCCAGGGCCGCATGGCCGAGCGATTCGAAGAGCTCGCAAACTTCGCGGGCGAGCTGGGGCTGCATTCCCATGCGGTGCAGCGTTTTGCGGTTGCGGGTGTCGATCACCATGGCGCCGCCGACGAACACGGCCGTGGCATAGTGCTCGACGGCATCGAGCACCATGCGGCTTTCGGTGAAATTTCGCCCGGTGGCGAAACAGACCAGAAGGCCGGCCTTGAGGGCCTTGTGAACCGCGGCTTTGGCTCGCGGCGAAACCGTGCCATCGGGAGCGAGAAGCGTTCCGTCCAGGTCGATTGCGATCATGCGATACCGGGACATCGCTATCGGGCTCCCAGACAAGATGCCAGCTTAGGCCCCTCTGAAAACAAAGCAATTTATAGACCGGCTGACGACGGGATATCCACAGGGAGGGACAAGGGACATGGGAGGAGGGGAGGGGAGAAGATTCATGGTTGCGGAAGTTTACGAGGCCATTTTGGGGTGGTGTTGAGGGTTGGGGTGGGGAAATTCAGCGAGAGAGGTGGATTCTTGCGGCTTGGCGAATTCTCTGACGATGAGAAGCGATGCGGGGCAGTCGGTGGCGATTTTTTCGGGGCGCCAGCCGAACAGGCGGGATTCGAGGCCCCATTCCTCGGCGACGCCGATGATGATGAGGTCGAAATCGCGCGCCTGGTGGAGGACGACGCCGACGGGGGAGCTGTCTTCGACGATTTTGAAAGTGAGCGAGGTTTTTTGGGCCGGATCGTCGAAGATTTTTTCGACGGCGCGCTTTGCGTCGGCGGATTTATTTGCGTGGCCGGTCAGTGGGGGGACGACGTTGAGGACGGTCACGCGGGCGCTGGTATTTTTGGCCATTCTGGCGGCCAATTCGAGAGCGAGGGCATCGTGGGCGCTGCCGAGGTAGGGGACGAGGATTTTGTCGATGTTGCGAAGGCCGCGGTCGACAAAGACGGCGACGTGGGATGCGCAGGCGGTCAAAACGCGATGCACGGTGCCGCCCAACATGGCTTTTCCGAAAATGGGATTGTGATAACCCATGAGGACGAGGTTGACGTTGCGGGACGTGGCGGTGGCGGCGATATCGGCGGCGACGTCGTTGCTGAGGAAGGTGATGGGTTCGACGTGGAGGGCGCGGGCGTGGGCCTGGGAGAGGAGGGGGACGAGGGCGGCCTGGGCTTCGGTTTCCTGCTCGCGGGGATGAAAGGCTTCGTGCTCGGTGGGGCGGCGCAGGTGGAGGGCGAAGAGTCGGGCGGTGGCGCGGGCGGTTC
>DASYUA010000026.1:0-5685 GCA_036001665.1 Tepidisphaeraceae bacterium | reverse complement strand
CGTGCACATCCGTCAACCGAAAATCCCGCCCCGCATATCGATAGGTGAACTTCTCATGATCAAATCCCAGCAGATGCAGAATCGTCGCGTGCAGGTCATGCACGTGAACCACATCTTTGACTGACTTGAACCCAAACTCATCCGTCGCCCCGTGCACAATTCCACCTTTCACTCCGCCCCCCGCCATCCACATCGTGAACCCGTGGTTATTGTGGTCCCGCCCATTGACCTTCCCCGCATTCGCCCCCGGCTGCGGCAATTCCACCGTCGGCGTCCTTCCAAACTCCCCGCCCCAGATCACCAGCGTATCCTCCAGCATCCCCCGCTGCTTTAGGTCTTTTAACAATGCCCCAATCGCCTGATCGCACTGCTTCGCCAGGTTCCGGTGCCCCACTTCAATGTCATCATGATTATCCCACGGCTGCCCCGCCCCGTGCCAGACCTGAACGAATCGAACGCCGCGCTCCAGCAATCGCCGCGCAATCAGAATCTGCCGCGCCTGCGTCCCCTCGCCATACATCTTGCGGATGTGCTCCGGCTCCCGCGATACATCAAACGCATCCTCCGCATCGCTCTGCATCCGGTATGCCAGCTCAAATGACTGAATCCGCGACTCCAGTTGCATGTCCTGCTGCCGCTGCTCAATGTGCTTGCGATTCAGCTTCATCAACAGATCCAGTTGCCTCCGCTGCTCCGCCCCACTCACCTGCTTGTTGCGGATGTTCTCGATCAGCTTCTCCACATCCGTGTGTTGCGTATCGATATACGTCCCCTGAAACACCCCCGGCAAAAATCCCGCCTGCCAGTTTTGCGATTCCTGAATCGGGTATCCCCCCGGACAAAGCACCACAAACCCCGGCAGATTCTGATTCTCGCTACCCATCCCATACGTGATCCACGACCCCATCGACGGCCGGATCGCCCTCGCCTCGCCGCAATTCATCAGCAGCAGCGATGGCTCGTGATTCGGCACATCCGCCTGCATCGATCGGATCACGCAGATATCATCAATCGACTCCGCCGTGTGCTTGAATATCTCGCTGACCTCGATCCCGCTCTGCCCATATTTCCTGAACTTGAACGGCGACGGAAACGCCGCACCCGTCTTCCGCTCCGTTTTATAATTCGGAATCGGCAGCATCTTCCCCGCGTACCTGTCCAGCGCCGGCTTCGGGTCGAATGTATCCACGTGCGACGGCCCGCCATTCATGAACAAATGGATGACCCGCTTCGCCTTCCCCAGATATTGCGGCCCGTGCGGCAGCAGCGGGCTCGTGCTCGAAATCCCACCCCCGGCCCCGCTCCCATAACCCGCCTCGCTCAAAATCGTCCCCAGCGCCAGCGCCCCCATCCCCATTCCGCACCGCGTCAAAAGCTGCCGCCGCGACAGTATTGATTCTCCCCGAAAAAACCCATTCGGACGCTGGTGTGACATATTGGCCATTCTACCCTTCACTACAGGCCCCCCCCACCCGCGTTGACCATCAATCGTCGGGTGGGCACTCCCCACCTCCGTAGGGTGCGCTCTGCGCACCTCCCGTAAATGATTTCAGCATCGTAGGGGGGGCTCCGCCCGCCTTCCCAAAAATCATTTTAGCTCCCCCGTTATCCAGACGATGAAACCATGTCTTTTGGAGGTATCATCAGCATGAGCAACGATTACACATTCAACGGGTCCGGGAATAATTCGTCCACCGAGACGGCCGATCCATCCAACTCGCTTCGCAAGCAGGTCGAGGCCGAAAAGCAGGCCAAAATCGAAGAGCTGCTTGCGCCTTATCGGGTCAAGCGCGCCGAGCTTCAGGCCAAGCGCGAAGAACTCGCCGAGGGCCTCGACGAAGTGGACAAGGCCCTCAACGAGCTCGACGGGGTCATCACCCAGGTCGAGACCAGCGTCGGCCTGCATCCTTCCAATCCCAAGCGCAAAAAGCACGCCCACAAGCGCCCCGCCCGGCCGGCCGTCGACCAGGACTGGGTCATCCAGAAGCTCCGCGAGCGCCACATGAGCTTCACCGAGCTCACCAGGCTGGCCAAGGAAGAAGACTTCAAGCCCGCCAGCGTCCGCACCGTCCTGACCAAGCTCCAGGAAGCCAACCTGGTCCGCGTCAACGACGGCGAGCACTACGAAGTGGTGTAACACGGGCATCTTGCCCGTGCTGCTCTTTCGAAATTTGCCCTGACTCTTCCCTCTCCCGGTACGCCGGGAGAGGGCAGGGTGAGGGTCTCTTTGAAAGTTGGAAGTTGAGCGTTGGACGTTGCCGTCCGTAGGGGCGGCTTCAGCCGCCGTCCCCAACCCCCGCTTTTGACACCCACTCGCGCCCTCTTTAGCATCTGCCGAAGTCTAACCCACTTCGCACATGAACAAACTGCTCCTCCTCTGCGGCGCAATCCTTCTCCATCTCTCATCAATCGCCCCCGCCGCTCCCCCCGACGACGGCAAACTCCGCATCATCTGCTTCGGCGCTCACCCCGACGACTGCGAGCTCCAGGCCGGCGGCGTCGGCGCTCTCTGGGCCGCCCAGGGCCATCACGTCAAATTCGTCTCCGTCACCAACGGCGACATCGGCCACTGGCGCGAAGCCGGCGGCCCCCTCGCCCTCCGCCGCAAAAACGAAGTCCAGCAAGCCTCTACCCTCCTCGGCACCACTGTCGAAGTCCTCGACAATCACGACGGCGAGCTCATGCCCACTTTGGAAAACCGCCAGAAGCTCATCCGCCTCATCCGCGAATGGAAGGCCGACCTGGTCCTCAGCCCCCGCCCCTACGACTATCACCCCGACCACCGCAACACCTCCCTCCTCGTCCAGGATGCGGCCTACATGGTCACCGTCCCCTTCATCTGCCCCGATACCCCTCACCTCAAGGACAATCCCGTCTTCATGTACTACACCGACCGCTTTCAAAAACCCTACCCCGCCCAGGCCGATGTCATCGTGAACATCGACTCGGTGATGGAAAAGAAACTCGACGCCCTGGCCGTCATGGAATCCCAATTCCTCGAAGGCGGCGCCAACGGCAACGAATCCCTCGCCGGCAAAACCCCCGAATCCCGCAAGCGCCGGGCCGACCAGGTCCGTCAAAATTTCTCCGCCCGCTACCGCGGCGTCGCCGAGCGCTACCGCAAGGAACTTGGCTTCTGGTATGGAAAAAACGAAGGCGACAAAACCAAACACGCCGAAGCCTTCGAAATCTGCGAATACGGCCGCAAACCCACCAACGAAGAACTCGCCAAACTCTTCCCCTTCTTCCCCCAACCCCCCGCCGCGAATCGGTGAATCCTCTAAAACCTCCTCACCAAACGCCCTACGCCCGCGCCACTCTCCCCAGCGGATCACCTCCCGCCAATCTCACAATCAAAAGAACCACCATCGCCGCCACCACCATGATCAGCGAAACCGCCACCGCCGATTCCAGCTTCCCCACGCTCAGCTCCAGAAAAACCGTCGTCGGCAAAACCTCCGTCCTCATTCGCGTTGCCCCCGCGAACACCAGAATCGGCCCAAACTCCCCCATCGCCCGCGCCCACGCAATCGTCCCCGCCGTAATGATTCCGTGCCACGCCTCCGGAATCGCCACCCTCCAAAATGCCTGCCCCCTCGTACACCCCAGCGTCATCGCCACCTGCTCACTTCTGGGCGAGATCTGATCAAACGTCACCCGCATCGTCCTCACCGCAAACGCGCACGCCACCGAAAACTGCGCAATGATCACCGCCGGTATCGCGTACGACACGGTCACATAATGCTGCACCCATCTCCCCGGCGCGGTTTGGAAAAGGATCAGCAAACTCAACCCAATCACCAGCGGCGGCAGCACAATCGGAATATCCACAATCGCATCCGCCCCCACCCTCAAAAACCAAAGCACCTTTTCCAGCGCTCCCCCCCGTTCCCCCGCCTCAATCGCCCCGCGCGAGGATAGCAAATACCCCAGCGGCACCCCCACAATCACCGACAGCACCGCCGTCACCGTACACGAAATCAAGCTCAGCTTGATCGCAAACCGAATCTGCTCACTCTCCAGCGCCCTGCCCATGTCCCCCACCGACGTATAAGCCACATCCGCCCCCAACATCGCCACAATCAAAAACACATAAGTCGCCCCAATCACCCCCAGCGCAACAAAAAAAGGCGCATCACTGCGCGCCCAAATCCCCGTCTTCCTCTGATCTGCGAAAATCTGCGTCATCTGCGTTATCTGCGTTCCACTCTGCTCGTATTTGTAACCGTCCGCCTCCTGCGCACTCCTCAACGACGAGTTGGCCTTCGTGACTTCGTGTCTTCGTGTTTAGTCTCCTCTTCCCTTCCAATAAAATCCATTCTCCAAAAACCTCTCCTTCGACTCCGCCGACCGAATCGCCGAAAGCAACCTCTTCCCAAGCTCCTTCTGCGGCGATTCCCTCCCCACCGCAAACGGCTGCGTCGCGATCGCGCACGGAATATCAATCTTAATTGCCTCCAGCTTGTCTCCCGACGCCGCCGCGTTGCTGACATACGCGATCACCGCATCCAGCGACCCCGTCCTCAACTGATTCACCAGAAAATCCCCCGTCGGACTCTGCACCACCACGTTCTTCATCACCGGCTCATACTGCCTCGTCTGCACCAGCGTCTCCTTCGTCAACACCCCCAGCGCACACTGCTTCTCATGCCCCACCCCTACCTTCAAATCCTTCTGCCCCAAATCTCTCAGCGAATGTATCCCCTTCGGATTCCCCTTGTGTACCAATATCACCAATTGATTCTGCGAAACATCCACGGCATCCAGAAACAAATCGCTCACCTGCTCCATGAACGAAGCATCACACGCAAAATAAGCATCCGGCCTCTCCCCCGCCCTCATCGCCGCCACCAGAATCCCGCACCCGTTATAAACCCTCACCACCGACACCCCCTCGCGCTGCTCGAAATCCGCAATCGTCTCCTCAATCGCCGGCCGCAGCATCGCCCCACTCATCAACCTCAACTCCGGCCGCGCACTCCACAAATCCCCCTCCACCACCGCAAACCCAAACCTCGCAAACTCCCTTAATCCTCGGTCCCGCGCCGCCAGGTATCGTGCAAACTTTCTCGCCTCCACACCATTCTTACTTGTCTTCAACACCACCACCGCGACCTTGCTCGAAACATCCTTCAACTCCCCAATCTCCACTCCCTCCAAATCCGCATACTGCTTCAACAGCGCATCCCAGATAAACCCCCCATCGATCGACCCCACCTTCACCGCATTCGCCACCTCATTCACCGTCCCCGTAAACACCACCGTCTTCGCCGCAACCGCCTCCCACTTACCCACCTTCATCAGCGCGTCTCTCGTCACTTTCCCAATCGCCGCCGCCTCCGGATTCGCCTGCCCCAACTTCATCTTCGAATTCAAAACCTCATCCAGCGTCTTTACTCCAAAACTATTCCCCCTCTTCACCCCTAAAACCGGCCGCATCACCGCCACCGGCATCACCACGTCTACCAACCCCTTCCCCCGCGCCATCTCCACATAACTCTCATCCGCCGGCAAATAAATATCCCCGTTCCCCGCCCGTTCCAGCGTCACCAGCTCCGCCTGCGACGCCCCAAAACTCGTCCTCACCTCCACCCCAAACTCCTTCCCATACTCATCCGCCACCGCCTGCATCGGCTCCCTCAAACCCGCCGCGCAATACACCATCAACGGCTCCCCGCCGCTCTT
>DASYUA010000025.1:0-27363 GCA_036001665.1 Tepidisphaeraceae bacterium | reverse complement strand
GTCGCGGACGAGGTCGAGATAGACATCGACGAGGGGGCTGTCGCCGGACTGCGAGTCGGTGCCCCGCACGAGGACGATTTGGATGCGCTTGGTGGCGGAATCGGTATAGAACATGATGCCGCAGTCGCGCTGGAGGCCGATGGCCATCATGCGCGATTCATTGAGCAGGGCCTGGAGCTGGTTTTGGGCCGCGTCGCTGCTGCGGTTGCCCTGGAGGACATTGAGGACGGGAATGGTGAGCAGAACGACGAGGACGATGATGCCGATGACGACCATGAGCTCGATGAGGGTGAAGGCATTTGCAATTTGCGATTTGCAATTTGCAATTGGGGGAGAAGAGGATGGATGGGGGCGGTCATGGTGCATGGGAGATTTTTATTGCTCGAAGGAGTAGATGTTGTCGTCGCCAGTACCAGCGGGGATGGGGGCTCCGCCTGGAGAGCCCATGACGCCATCAGCGCCGGCGGAAGTCCAGAAGGCGCGGCCGTCGGGGGAGCGGATGCCGGGGAACCAGTATTTGGCATCGGGAGGAGCGGAGCCGGTGTTTGATTCGATGGCGGTGTAGTAGAGGCCGCCGGAGACGACGCGAGCGCCACGGGAATAGTTGGTGCCGCCGGACCAGGTGTCGGAGTTTTTGCTGGTGACGTTTCGCAGGCCGCTGGGAGGGGCGAAAACGATTGGGTTGCGCCAGCCATCGAGGACGACGGTGCCGCCGGCATAGGACGGGGAGGGAGGGACGGCGAGGAGTTGGTCGCTGGGAAATTTTTCGAGGACTTTTTTGTTGTCGGGAATGGCGGTGAGCCGTCGCATCACTTCGGCGGTGCGCTGGATTGGGTCGCTGAAGCGATCGGTGTTGGGTGAATCGGCGGTGACGAGGGCGGGGGCGATTTCGCCGCCCACGCCATTGGTCGGAATCGGATAGAGGGGCCCGCCCGGAGGCGGAATGGGAGGACCTTCAAACCCGGCGAGTTTGTTTTTGCGGTTGAGTTCTTCGCTCATATTGGTGAGGTTTTGCAGGGTGGTGCGGGTGGCGTTGGCGGAGGCGCTGCTGCCGGCCGCTTTGAGGCCCCATACAACGATGCCGATGAGGATGACCAGAACTGCCACGACGAGGAGTAACTCGATGGCTGTGAAAGCTTTGCGGCGAATGGGCATGTCGCTTCCTCGCATGGGGGATTATTCGCGCTGTCCAGCAGGGGGTTCCCAGCCGCGCTCGTAACTGTAGAGGTTGTCAACCACGCTGGAGAACTTGCGATCGGGGCCGGCCGAGAGGAAAAAGCTGCGCTGCTGGGGGATGATGCCGACGTTGAGAGCGCCGGCCGGCATGTACACGATGGGGGTGCCCCAGGCGTCAACCAGGGTGTTGGCGGTGGGGTTGTAAAGGGAAAGCGGGATGTCGTTGAAGGATTTGGGGCTGGCGTATTTTTTGAAAACTTTGACGAATTCCTCGTTGTTCTGGCGGGCGTTGAACTGGAGCACGGGCTCTTCAGGCTCGCGGGCGGACGGACGGACGAGGCGGGGGACGGAGGCGAGGGCCTCCTGGAGGGCCTTGTTTTCGACGATGTCACGGCGGGCGAGGAGGGCTTCGAGGCGGGCGAGGACATCATCGCGCGTGAAAGCCTCGGCCGAGCGACGGCGCTCGTAGCGGGCGAGGGAAACCATCAGGCCGAGAATGATCACCAGCGCGGCGACGGTGGTGAGCATTTCGATGAGGGTGAAAGAGGATTTGCGAGCGGCGATTGGCAATTTGCGATTGGAGTTGGAGATTTCGGACGGAAATCAGCGGTCGAAATTGAAGATGTCGTCGGATTTCTTCAATTGGGGGTCGCCGGTGAGGAGGTTGAAGATGTTGTCGGGGCCGGCGGTGACGAGAATGAAGTTGGAATCGGTTTTGAGCGATTCGTCGTTGTCGATGGTGTTGCCGCGGTTGGTGTCGCCGAGGATGAAGGCAAGAGTAATGGCGTCGAGGACGACGTTTTTGGAGGGATCCGGGTCCTCGCCGTCTTCGATGTCGAAAATGCCCGGCTTGGTGGCATTGCCCACCAGTGGGCCGAGGTTTAGAGCGAAATTGCGTCGCCTGGGGTAGTAGCGGATGGTGTTGCCAAAATAATCGACAAAGGCCCAGTAGCCCACGGGCTTACCGGGCAGCGGATTGAATCGCTGGATGTTCAAATGCTCGGGGGAGAGATAGGCGTCCCATTTTTTGGAGTTGGGGTCGAATGTCCCGGTGGCGGGATTGATCACGGTGCGGAAGCCGGAGCCGTCCGCGCCGTCCTCGGTGGCGGGGCCGGGACCGACCAGGGCCTTGGCGAGTATCGTGTGATCAAATGGTGTGCCTGGAGGAGGGTTGGGCAGGCCGGGATAAACCTTGAAGTCGGAATGATACTGCTCGAGCGCGGTGGAGATGGCGGACAGGTCGGCCCTGGTTTTGGCGATACGCGAGGCGCGCTGGGCGCGGTGGACAGCGCCGAGGATGAGGGTGATCAGCAGGGCGATGATGAAAATGACGGCCAGGAGCTCGACAAGCGTGAAGGCCGGTGAACGTTGGCGGGAATTTTGGGTGCGGTAATGCATGTCGTCAGGGAACCACACTTCCGAAGGTGGTTAGATCGTCGGCCGTGCCAAAAATGCGATCCGGGCCGGCGCTGATGAGGATGAAGGAGTTTTTGCTGCGGGGAGTGCCCTGTTCGTTGGTGGTGCCGGAAGGATTGAGCGTGGGGTGCTTGATATAGGTGAGCGCGAAGTTGGGGAGGTTTTTCAGCCAGGGATCAGTGAGGTTACGCGCAGCGCTATCGCTGGAGGCAAGCTGCCAGAGTCCGGTGGTGCCGGCGGAGGGGTCATTGCCGGCTTGCTTCCTGCCGCCGATGACGATGCCGTCGCTGGGGGGGAGGCTGCTCAGGTCGGCGATGTAGGAATAGTACTGGCGGACGTCGTACTGATAGAGGTCGCCGGGGTTCTGGGCATTGTAAAATTTGCCGTCGCTCATGACGCCCTTGGCCCCGCGGCGGGCGCGGAGATAAAGGATGGGAAGCGGCTCGCTGAATCTATCCACGAATTCGGGAACGCTGGAGTCGAAGCAGGAAGGGACGGGGACGCCGGCGTTATCCACTTTATCGCTGAAGAAGCCTTTGGTGAGCTCGTTGGTATTGTTGTAGAAGGCCGGGTGCTGGCCGGGGGCGCCGGGGTTGAGGCTGCGCGGGCCGGAGCCGAGGTCGGCGGCGTCGTAGGTGATGGTTCCGTTGACGTCCTTGAGTGCTCCCATGAGGCCCAGCACCATGTTCTCGCTCATGGTCATCTGGCTGTTGGGGCCGGTGGGGCCGACGCCGGCGGGCAGCGGAGGAGCGCCCGGGGGCAATTGATACATGTGATGGTCCGGGAGCGGGCCGGGATAGGCGTTGTAGGTGGCCTGATAGGCTTCGATTGCGCCGCGCAGGCCGTTGATCTGGGCGAGGCTGGCGGCCGCGTAGCCCCTGGTTTTGATCTTGGTAACGACAGGGATGAGGATGCCGATGAGGATGCCGATGATCAGGATGACCACCAGAAGCTCTACGAGGGTGAAGGCGGACAAGAATGTCCGCGGCGGACAGGAATGTCCACCCCACCGGGATTTGCGATTTGGAGAAAGACCCTCACCCTGACCCTCTCCCGGAGTACCGGGAGAGGGAAGAATTCGACTGGAGTGAGGTTTGGCCATAGGAACTCCGTGGGCTATTTGCTCTTGGTGCCGGACACAGCGCCGATGAGGGTGATCATGGGCATGAACAGGGCGATGACGATGAAGCCGACGATCAGGCCGAGGATGACGACCATGACCGGCTCGAGAATGCTGATCAGCGAGCCGACCAGGACGTCGACGTCGTTGTCGTAGTTGTCGGCGACCTTCAGGAGCATCTTATCGAGGTCGCCGGTTTCCTCGCCGACGTCCACCATGTTGACGACGATGGCATCGCACACCTTGGTGGCGCGGAGCGGGTCGGCCATGGATTCGCCCTCGCGGATGGCATCGTGTACTTTCACCAGAGCGCGGCTGTAGACCTCGTTGCCGCAGGTTTCCTTGGTGATGTTGATGGCGTCGAGAATGGGCACGCCAGCGCTGATCAGCGTGCCCAGGGTGCGCGTGAATCGGGCGATGACCGACTTGGAGACGATGCCGCCGAGAATGGGGATCTTGAGCTTGACCATGTCGACGGCATATTTGCCGCCTTCGCTCATGCGGGCCAGCTTGAGGATGGCGATGAAGACGAAGGGGAAGGCGATGACGTAGGCCCAGCCGTAGTCGTTGGCGAACCAGCGGCTGACGGCCAGAAGGGCCACGGTGACCGGGGGAAGATTGACCTTAAAATCCTTGAAGATCTGCTCGAACTTGGGAATGACGAAGATCATGATCATCGACACGATGCCGATGGCGATGGAGATGACCACCACCGGGTAGATCATGGCGCCGATGACCTTTTTCTTGAGCTTCTGGGCCTTTTCCATGAAATCGGCCAGACGGGCGAGAATCAGGTCGAGCACGCCGCCGGCCTCGCCGGCATTGACCATGTTCACGTAAAGCTTGTCGAAGGCCTTGGGATATTTGGACATGGCATCAGAGAGGGAGCCGCCGCCTTCGACATCGTCGGCCACGCCGCCGATAATGGCCTTGAGCAGGCCGGGCTTCTGCTGCTGTTCGAGGATTTGCAGCGAGCGAAGGATCGGCAGGCCGGCATCCTGGAGGGTGGAGAGCTGGCGGGTGAAGGCGGTGAGCTGTTTGGTGGAGACGCCGCCGATGGAGATGGGCATCTTGCGGGTTGCGGAGGTCTCGGCCGCTTCTTTCTTCTTGCCGACCTTTTTTTTGCCGGCCTTTTCGCGGACCTTGGTGGGGAAGAAGCCCTTTTGGCGGATTTTGGCGATGGCTTCCTCAGAAGTGGTCGCGTCGATCTCGTCCTTGACCTCCTGGCCGGAGGAGTTCATGGCTTCGAATGCGTAGGTGGGCATAGGTTGGGGCTCCAGTGTCGAATCTTCGGGGAATTATTCACGCTGTCCAGTGTCCGGTAGGTCCGGCGGTGCCGGACGGGCTCGCAGGAATGTCCGGCACAGCCGGACCTACATTCGCGGAAGGTGCTATCCCTCTTCCATAATCGTCTCTCGGACAACCTCTTCGATGGTGGTAATGCCGTCGTAGATGTTGATCAGCCCGCTCTGGCGGAGGGTGCGCATGCCGCGTTTTTTGGCTTCGGCTCGCAGGACCTGGGTGCTGGCGTGCTTGATGATCTGGTCGCGCATGTCATCGTCGAGGAGCATGATCTCGTAGATGCCCTGGCGGCCCTTGTAGCCGGTATTGTTGCAAAGCTCGCAGCCCTTGCCGAAGTGGAACTTGCGGCCCTGGACGTTTTCGGGACGAAGCTCCAGCTCCATGAGCTGTTCTTCGGTGGGCGTGTATTCCTCCTTGCAATTGGCGCAGATGCGGCGGACCAGCCGCTGGGCGACGATGCCTTCCAAAGTGGCGGTCACCAGGAACGGTTCGAGTCCGAGGTCGAGGAGTCGGGCGATGGCGCTGGGAGCGTCGTTGGTGTGAAGGGTCGAGAAGACCAGGTGGCCGGTCAATGACGCCTGCACGGCGATTTCGGCGGTTTCCTTATCGCGGATTTCGCCGACGAGGATGATGTCGGGGTCTTGACGCAACATGCTGCGGAGAATGCGGCCGAAGGTGAGCTCGATTTCCGGCTTGATCTGGCACTGAATGATGCCGTCGATGTCGTATTCGACGGGGTCTTCGGCGGTGATCAGCTTGCTGGAGATGTCGTTGAGCTCGCGGAGCGCGGAATACAGAGTCGTGGTCTTGCCAGAGCCGGTCGGCCCGGTGACGACGCAGATGCCGTTGGGCTTGTGGATGAGCTGGCGGAACGTGTTCAATTCCTCCTCGCGCAGGCCGAGCTTGTCGAGGTCTAGGCTGACGTTGCTGCGGTCGAGCACGCGCATGACCACCGACTCGCCGAACATGGTCGGCAGGACGCTGACGCGAAGATCGATGGGCTGGTTGTTGACCGACAGCTCGATGCGGCCGTCCTGGGGCATGCGCCGCTCGGCGATGTCGAGGTTGGCCATGACCTTGATGCGCGAGCTGATGGCGGCCGCGATGTGAGAGGGAGGCGGCATCATCTCGTAGAGGATGCCGTCGATGCGGTAGCGCATCTTGAATTCACCTTCGAAGGGCTCGAAGTGAATGTCCGAGGCCTTGTCCTTGATGGCCTGGAGGAGCACGAGGTTGATCAGCTTGCGGACGGGATTGGAATCGGCGGCTTCCTTCAGGCTCTCCAGGTCGATCGATTCGCCGCGGTTCTGGAGGTCCTTGAGCGTGTCATCCTTGCTGATTTCACCAAGGATTTCGGAGATGCCTTCGGTGGCGGCGGCGTAGTGCTTGGCGATGAGCTTTTCGATCTGCTCGATGTCGGCGATTTTGGCGACGACGGTGTAACCCATCAGCGAGCGAAGGTCGTCGAGGGCGCGGAAGTTTTCGTGCGATGCCATGGCGACGACGACGGTCTTCTTGGCGGCGTCGTATTGCAGGGGAAGGACTTTGTTGGTCGTGGCGATCTGGGGCGGGACGGCCTTGATGGCTTCTTCGGGAATCTTAATGCCGTCGAGATTCACCAGCTCATAGCCGCGCTGGGCGGCGAGGGCGACGTTGAGGTCGCCTTCCTTGATGTAGCCGAGGTCGATGAGAATTCGGCCGAGCGCGCCACCTTTGCTCTTCTGGAAAGTCAGGGCTTCGACGAGTTGATCGCGGTTGATCTTGCCCATCTTGGTGAGCACGCGGCCGATGGGACGGCCCTGGAGTTGATCGATGGGTGGAAGGCCGGGGGTGCCGCCGGAGGGAGCAGCGCCGCCACCACTTGTACCACCTGCGCCGGGCGGTGCGGCGGGGGGAGTTGGGGGCGTGGCCCCGGTGCCGCCGGCAGGACGGGCGGAAGAGGGAGTTGCGCCGGGGCGCGCAGGGGTTGCGCCGGCGGGTTTTGCAGGGTGGCCGGGCGTGGAGGGGGAACGGGGTGTGCTCGCCGGATTAATGGGATTGGCCGGCTTGCGATTGGGATCGCTGGGGCCGGGGGTACCAGGTTGATGAGATACGGTTCGTGACATTCGACTCCTCGTTGCCTGCCGGAGCACAATCTTCCCCGCACCGGACGGCTCTGGTTAGATACCCTTCAGCTTCTGCATGCGGGCGCGATTGGCGGCGGCCTGCTGCTGTCGCTCCTTTTCGGACATTCCGTCATTTTTTTTTACGGGGGCCGCGGGGCCCTCATCATCATCTTCTTCCTCGTCCTCATCATCTTCTTCGTATTCCTCGGCCTCGGCCTGGAGGGCTTCGTCGCCGGCGATGAGGCCCTGTTGTTCCATGCGGGCGACCATCTGGCCGGGGTTCTTGGACTTGTCGATGGCCTCTTCCTTGCTGATCTTGCCGGCGTTGAAATTCATCCACAGGTTGTCGTCGAGCAATTGCATGCCATAGCGCTTGCCGGTCTGGATGTCGGAGTCGATGCGGAAGCTCTTGTTTTCGCGGATCAGGTTCTGGATCGAGGGCGTGACGTACATGAACTCATAAGCGGCGATCATGCCGTCGGTGTCGGCACGCGGACAGAGGGCCTGGGAGAGTACGGCGATGAGGTTACCGGCGAGCTGGACGCGGACCTGCTCCTGCTGGTCGGTGGGGAAGGCGTCGATGATACGGTTGATCGTCGAGGCAGCGCCGGAGGTGTGCAGGGTGCCGAAGACCAGGTGGCCGGTTTCGGCGGCGGTGATGGCGGCGGAGATGGTGGCCAGGTCGCGCATTTCGCCAACGAGCATGACGTCGGGATCCTGACGCAACGCCCGACGCAGTCCCTCGGGGAAGCTGGGGACATCCACGCCGACTTCGCGCTGAACCAGGATGGATTTCTTGTGCGGGTGGTAATACTCGATGGGGTCTTCCATCGTGATGATGTGCTTGTCGAAGTTGGTGTTGATGTAGTCGATCATCGTCGCCAGCGTGGTGGTCTTGCCGGAGCCGGTGGGGCCGGTGCATAGGAAGATTCCACGCGGGCGGCGGCAGATCTGGCGGGCCATTTCGGGCAGGCCGATCTGCTCGAACGTCAGGATCTTGTTGGGAATTTTGCGGAGCACCAGCGAGCAATAGCCCTTCTGCTTGAAGATAGCGACGCGGAAGCGCGCCTCAGTCCCGTAGGCGAAGCCGAAGTCGCCGGACCCCTGTTCCTCATATTCCTGCTGGATGCGCTCGGGGGTGATCGACTTCATCAGGCCGATGGTGTCCTCGGCCTCGAGGACCTTGGTCTGGAGTTCACGGAGGTGGGTGTTGAGGCGGAGGGTCGGCGGCTTGCCGACGGCCAGATGCAGGTCGGATGCGCCACGGCGGACGCAGGTTTCCAGCAGACGATCGATTTGAATGACGGCCACGGTTCACTTCCTTTCGGTCCGTCGCCCCCAATCCGCCGCAACGAGCGACGTCCGGGGCGAGTGCCTGTTTTTCTTTCATCATGGCGTGCTGAAGCACACCCTACAGCTTGTCGGGCAGGTGTGCCCGACCTGCCGGGTTCATATCGTGACGATTCCTTCCACCTGCGCTACCTTGACGATTTCCTCGGCGGTGGTGGTGCCGTTGAGGACTTTGAGCTTGCCATCCTGGAGCAGGCTTTTCATGCCGCTGGCGAGGGCGGCCTTGCGAATCTTGTTGGTCGGGGCGCGGTCGAAGGCCAATTCGCGGAGCTGATTGTTCATCGCCATCATCTCGAAGATGCCGATTCGGCCGCGGAAGCCGGTGCCGGTGCAGTAGTCGCAGCCGCGGGGCTTGAAAACCTGCTTGTCCTTCATCTCGTTCTCGCTGATGCCGCAGAGCTTGAGCCACATGCGGTCGGGTTCCTTGTCGTGCTGTTTGCACTTGGGGCAGAGCACGCGGATAAGGCGCTGGCCCATGACCGCCTGAATCGAGCTGGCGACGAGGAAGGGTTTGACGCCCATGTCGATCAGACGGGTGATGGCGCCGGGGGCATCGTTGGTGTGCAGCGTGGAGAAGACCAGGTGGCCGGTGAGGGCGGCCTGAATGGCGACTTCGGCCACTTCCAGGTCGCGAATTTCGCCGACGAGAATGATGTTGGGGGCCTGACGCAACATCGAGCGGAGAATCTTGGCGAAGGTCAGGCCAATCGCCTCTTTCACCTGGCACTGGTTGATGCCGATGAAGTTGTATTCGACCGGGTCCTCGGCGGTGATGATCTTTTTGTCGGGACGATTGAGCTCATTGAGCGCGGCATAGAGCGTGGTGGTTTTGCCGGAGCCGGTGGGGCCGGTGACCAGGAAGATGCCGTTGGGGCGCTTGATGATTTTCTGGAAGGCCTTGTTGTCATCCTCCTCAAAGCCCAGGTTCTGGATGCCGATGCGGACCGAGTCGGGGCGCAGAATACGAAGCACGACCGATTCGCCGTGATAGCTGGGGAGAGTGCTGACGCGGAAGTCGATGTCGGTCTTATCGACGGGCAGCTTGATTCGGCCGTCCTGGGGGAGGCGCTTTTCGGCGATGTCGATGCCGGCCATGATCTTCAGGCGCTGGATGAGGGGATTCTTCATGCGCAGGGGGATGCGGTCGCGCTCGACGCACTCGCCATCGATGCGATAGCGGACGCGGACGCGGTCTTTCATGGGCTCGACGTGAATATCGGAGGCTCGATTGCGGCAGGCCTCGACGATCATGGCCTGCACCAGCTTGATGATCGGCGCCTGGGTGGGATCGTTCATCGCATCCTCGCCCATGCCGGCGATGTCGATGGATTTGTCGATGGAGCGATCGACCGATTTGTCGAGGGTCTTGTCCAGCGAGGCCAGCGTCTTGTCCATCGTTTTGTCGATGGTGTTGGAGGCGCTGGTGTTGAAGAGGTCGTCGAGATAGCGCTTGATGCGGCTCTTGGGGGCCAAAACGGTGCGAATTTCCTTGTTGAGGCGGAAGCGAAGGATGTCGAGGGTTTCCAGGTCGAGCGGATCGCAGATGGCGATCTTCAGTTTGCCGTTTTCCTGGCTGAGCGGGAGGATGAGGTGTTTTTTCATCAGCTCATCGGGCACGAGCGTGACGGCATTGGGAGCGACCGCGCTCTTGTCGAGGTCGATGAACTCCATGTTGTGCTGGGTGGCCAGGGCCTTATAGACATTGCTCTCGCTGGCCAGCTTGAGGTCCTGGAGGGCCTCCCCCATGCGCATGTTCTTGGCCTTGGCATGGTCTACGGCCTTCTGCTGCTCCTTGGCATTGATAATCCCCCACTCGACGAGAATTTCTCCGAGCTTCTTTTGATGTCTGGCCATGGTGCAACTTCCAGTGTTAGATGCCGGTCAAATTCTCAATTCGGGGCGTGCGGCAGCGGGTTTTCAACGGGCAGCACGTTTAAACGTATCACGGAATGCAGGCAGCGCGGGCCTGCCAACTTCAAGGCCATAGCGGATGCGGCTTTGCATCAGCGGCGGCTTCCTCCTTATTGTACGCCGCCGCCGGGCCGCACGGTTCGCTCCGTCCCGGCAGTTTACCCTGTTTTAAGAGCGGGAGGCAAGGTTTTTTCGAAAGAACAGAGTCCAAAGCGAGGTGCAGGGACGGTTTAGTTCATAACTGAGGGTTATGTTACAATTATGGGATGGTGTTAAGGCTACCCATTTCAGCCGAGATTGAGACGAAGCTCAGAGCCAAGGCGGCCGCCGCAGGGGTGGATCTGGAGACCTACCTCGCACGCCAGCTAGAAGCCATCGCTTCGCCGCGCCTCAGTCTTGAGGAGATCAGCGGTCCCATTGGAGAAGCGTTTGCCTCGTCCGGCATGACTGAGGATGAACTAGCGGAGTTTCTGGAAGAGGAAAAACACGCCATGCGGGCGGAGCGGCGATCAAAGCGGGAAGAATGAGCGAGAAGACTCGGGTTGTCTACGATTGTAATACACTTCTTCAGGCCCTGGGCTCTCCGCGGGGCCCGGCAGGGACTTGCGTCCAACTGGCGTTTGATTCAAAGGTGAAGTTGTTCCTCTCACCGACTGTTTTGAGCGAATTACGAGAAGCAGTAAGCCGTCCCAAGGTGGTGCTGAAGCTCAAGCTTCGCACCGATCGAGTTGACAGGTTCTTCTCCGCGCTCGAAAAAACCGGAACGGTTTTGCACGGGTTCGCTGAAGGCTCGTGATCCCGATGATTCCCATTATGTCAATCTTGCCTTGGCCGCGGATGCGAAGCTGATTGTGTCACGTGACAGAGATCTGCTGGACCTGATGGACAATTCCATCCCCGAGGGCCTCGATTTTCAAGGGCGGTTTCCGTCCCTGCGGATCCTTGATCCCGTCGCGTTCCTTCGAGAATTCGAAGAACAAAATTAGTTGTGAATCGAAAAAAAGCGGACCAGCTTCGGGCTGGTCCGCGCGAGAAGGTTTTGATTAGTGGTCGTCTTAAATCGGCTCTTCCACATCCGGCATCGGCACCGGCGGCTCCGGCAACGATCCCTTGAGATCCAGGTTCTTGGGGAACGTATCCAGCTTCGATTCCATCGCCGTCGGGGCGTTGTCTTTCCTCGCGGCCTTGGCGGCTTCCTTGTCCCAGAAAATCTGCCGGCCGGTGTAGGCGGACATCCGGCCCATGACCGCCGTCAGCGTCGACTCGGCGACGCGCTTGGCTTCGTTGAGCGGTTTGCCTTCCAGCATGCTCTTGATCAAATCGCGGTGCTCGAGCACATAACCACTCGGGCCCTTGGGGGCGGCTTGGCGCTTCTCGCCCTTGACCTGAATCCAGCCGCCCGGATCGCTCGTGCCTTTGCTGCCGATGACGAATTCGCTCACGCGATCATCGCTCTGCGGCCAGTGGCGGCACATGCTCATCACCCGTGCGCCGTTGGGATATTCGTATTCGATGGCGAAATGGTCCCAGATCTGGCCTGGGTCCTTGCGCACCTGCCGGCCGCCCATGCCGTAGGCGCTGCTCGGGTGCGAATTCATCACCCAGTTGGCCACGTCCAGGTTGTGAATGTGCTGCTCGTTGATCTGATCGCCGCAGAGCCAGATGTAGTGATACCAGTTGTTGATCTGATACTCGACATCCGACATACCGGGCTTGCGGGGACGGGACCAGATGCCAGCGCCGTTCCAGTAGACGCTCATGTGAATCACATCACCGATTGCACCATCGTGAATCTTGCCGATGGTGTCGGTGTAGTTGATCTCGTGGCGGCGCTGGGTGCCGCTGACCACGGCCAGTTTTTTCTCTTCGGCGACTTTGGCCATTTCAATGACGGAGCGGACGCCGGTGGGATCAACGGCGACGGGCTTCTCGAAGAAGATGTGCTTGCCGGCCTCGACGGCGGCCTTGAAATGAAGCGGGCGGAATCCAGGGGGCGTGGCCAGGATCACCAGGTTGATGCCAGCGTTGAGGACCTCGCCGTAGGCATCGAGCCCGGCAAAAACCTTGTCGTTGTCCACCTTGTGCGACTTGAGGACCTGCTTGGTGTTGTCCTTGAAGACGTCGCCGACGGCATAGATTTCGGCCTTGGCGCCGGCCAGCGCTGCTCCTTCGACGCAGTTGCCGGCCGCACCGCTGCCGCGGCCGCCGCAGCCGATCACGCCGACCTTGATGATGTCGGTGCCCTGCGCATGGGCGAAATTGCTGCCCAGCGCCGCGAACATCGCGGCCGCGCTGGTGGCGGCCGTGGCCTTGATTACATCTCGACGAGTTGGATTGGTGGGATTCGTACCCTCACTTTGCTGTTCCCGCGGCATAACGTTCCTTTCATTTAGATTTGCGAATTGCGAGTCGCCAGGGCGACCAGGTTTTGCGAATTGCATTTTGTCGAACACGCCAAGTCCGACAAGATCACCTCAGTCCTATCCTCGCGGATTCAACGGCGAAAATAAAGAGTTATTCCTCGCAGACCACACGGAACCCGCACATGGTCCCATCCGACAGCCACCACATGCCCTTGGGATCGTTGGGATCTTTCAACTGCCAGTCGGGAATGAACGGTTCGCGAAGGGCCGAGGTGACCTTGTTGGCCGGCTTGAGGTAATAGCCGCCGCTGAGATAGCCAGTCTTGCCATCGAGGCCGGTACACCATTCGCCGGCATTGCCCAGCATGTCATAAAGGCCCCAGGCATTGGCCTTTTTCTTTCTCACCTGGTGGGTCTGCTCTTCAGAGTTTTCCTCGGTCCAGGCGGTGTCATCGGCGGCGGTGGCTTTGTCCGCACCAGCTCGGCAGGCATATTCCCATTCGGCCACGGTGGGCAGGCGATATTTCTTGCCGGTCTTCTCAGAGAGCCACTGGCAATACATCTTCGCCGCAAAATGCGAAGTATGGATCACCGGCCAGCCATTGTGCCCCCAACCACGATCCGGCGCGTCATAAGGCGGACTGGGCCGGGTTTTGGCGGCCGGCCATTTCACGAATTTCCGCTGGTCCTTGGGGAGGTCAAGTTGGAGATGAAACGTATCGTATTGCTCCCAGGTGGTTTCGGTCCTGGCGATCCAGAAAGGTTTGATGTCGGTTGGGACAGGGGGCTCCTTGACGCTGCCAGGAGACGCGGTGATCTTGCCGCCGGGGATGCGGACCATATCGATTTTGACGGCCGTGTCCTTGATGACTTCGGTGTAGTCCTTGTCAGGCTGGGGGGTTTTGGCCAGGGGCGCATCACCATCGTCCGCGAACGCGATGGCGGCCGGCATGAGGGCCAGGGTGCAGATCAGAACAACAATCGATCTCATTCGAATGCTCCTGCGATATTGATGACTTCAATGTCCGGCTAAGCGGACCCTACGACTCTTACTTTGTAGACAGCGCCACGTTGGGCCGGGATTGTAAGGAGTTGGTGCAAAAATAGCAGCCTACGGCTCGCAAATGACCCGAAAGCCGCAGAACGGGCCATCGGACATCCACCATTTGCTTTTGGGGTCCTGGGAATCGCGCATTTGCCATTCGGAGGTGTAAATCGTGCGGGTGGCCCAGCCGATTTGGGATGCGGGATCGAGATAAGTGCCGCCGCGGATCACCGGAACCTTGCCGGCCAGGGGGGTACACCATTCGCCGACGTTGCCCAGCATGTCATGGAGCCCGAAGGCGTTGGGCTTTTTGGTGGCCACCTCGTGCGAGGTCTCATCATTGTCAAAGTCCTCGCTCTTGGAATTGTCCTTGGACCAGGCAATTTCCAGGACGGTTTTTTTCTCCGGCTTCTGCTCCGCCGCGCCGGCCCGGGCGGCATATTCCCATTCGGCCTCGGTGGGCAGGCGATATTTCCTGCCGGTTTTTTGAGAGAGCCATTCGCAGTATTTCACGCCGGCGTTGTAGCTGGAGTGGAGGAGGGGATGTTGCTCGTGGCCCCAGCTATGGTCGGGAGTGCCATGCGGAGGGCTGGGCCGGGCCTCCGCATCACGATCCTTCAGGAGCTTGCGATCTTTTTCGGGGAGATCTCTTTGAAGGAGAAACGTGTCGTACTGGTCCCAGGTGATCTCGGTTTTGGCCATGAAAAACGGTTTGATCTCCACTTCCTTTGGAGTCTCCTTACCATCGGCCGAGAAGACGAACTTCCCGCCGGGGATGGGGAGCATGTCGAATCTGGTGAGAGTTCCCTTAATTCGCTCGATATAGGGCTCCATCTTTGGGGGAGCCACATTTTCATCAGAAAGTACAACTGCTGGGAGCGCTATCGCGAGAAGCACCACAAAGAATTGAATGCACTTTCGCATCAGTCATCTCGCGCGATGCGGAAGCCGGTAAAGGTGCCGTCGGAAAGCCACCACGTCGCCTTGGGAATATTCGGGTCCGTCTCCTGCCACGCCTTATCAAAGGGAGCGCGCCAGCCGGGATTGATTTTGGTCGCGGGCTCGAGGAACGTCGCGCCTTTTAACACCGGCAGATCGCCCTGGAGTTGCGAACACCATTCGCCGGCGTTGCCGAGCATGTCATAAAGCCCCCAGGCGTTGGGCTTCTTCGTCATGGCCGGCTGGGTCTTGTCGTCGGCGTTTTCCTTGGTCCAGGCCATGTCGAGCACCTGGTTTTTTGCCAACTGCACGGGGTCCTTGGCCCCCGCCCGGCAGGCGTATTCCCATTCCGCTTCGGTTGGCAGGCGATATTTCTTGCCGGTCTTTTCCGAGAGCCACACGCAATACATGGTGGCCGATTTGTAGGAGACGGAGATGACCGGGAACCCGGTATGCCCATAGCCGCGGTCGGGGGCCAGATAGGGCTTGCTGGGGCGGGTCTTGGCATCGACGCCGGTTTTCTTCATCTCGATTTTCTGGTCTTCGGTCAGGTCCAGGCGCGACTCATACACGTCATAGTGATCCCACAGGCACTCGGATTTGCCGATCCAGAAGGATTTGATTTCGGTTTCTTTGGGGGGAGTCTTGCTGTCCGGCGAATACATGAATTTTCCGGCCGGGATCTTCACCATGTCGAACTTGACGGGCACGCTGTAAAGCGTCTTGATAGACTCGGTCTGGACCGGCAGCGGCCCCGGCTTGTCCACGGCCACCGCGCGGGTGCATACCATTAAAAACATGGCCAGCAAAACGAAAGTGCATCGATTACATCGCATCACTGAAAAAGCCTCCTGAATGAATTTGCCGGGCAGTGCCCACTTGAAAGACGATCCAAGCGCTGCATAAGGATAACCAATGTGTTTACTGCCGCGAACGTGGGCTGTTGTATTTTTGTGCGGCATCGCACTTTCCGCCGGCTGTGCAAACGATCCATCCGCGAAAAAAAAGCCCACGACTCGGCCGGCAGGCGGGCTTGAGCGCTTCGAGTATGTGCAGGTTCACATGGGGACGCGGGTGCGCCTGGTGGTTCTTGCCAAAGATGAAGAGGCGTCGGTCGAAGGATGTTCGGCGGCTTATAGAAGAATCGCCGAGATCGAGCAGATCTGCACCGACTATCGCAAGAGCAGCGAGCTGATGCTGCTTTGCGCCAAGGCGGGCGGGCCGCCCGTGCGGGTGAGCGATGAGTTGTTTTATATTTTGCAGAAGGCGGTGGAAAAGTCCCGCAACACCGGCGGCGCATTCGATATCACGGTCGGCCCCTATGTCGCCCTTTGGCGCGAGGCGCGCAAGACCGGGAAAATGCCCGCCCGCGAAGAACTCGAAAAGGCGCGGGAACTGGTGGGATATGAGAAAATCATCCTCGATCCGGCCGCGCAAACAGTGCGATTGACGGTGCCGGGGATGAAGCTGGACCTGGGTGCGATTGCCAAAGGATATGCGGGCGATTGTGCGCTGGCGGTGCTGCGGACTTATGGAATCAACAGTGCGCTATTTGAAGCTGGCGGAAATATCGTGGTGAGCGATCCACCGCCCAACAGTTATGGATGGATGATCGAAGTGGTGAATGATCGACCAAGCTCCAGGCCAAAGAAAATCTTTGTCAAGAACGCGGGGGTTTCGACATCGGGCGATACCGAGCAGCATGTGGAAATTGACGGGCGCCGCTATTCCCACATCGTCGATCCCAAAACCGGGATTGGGCTGACCAATCGGAATTACGTGACCATCGTAGCAAAAGATGGGATCACCTCCGACGGCCTCTCGGCGGCCGCGTGCGTACTGGGGCCGGTGGAGATGAAGTTTGTGCTTCCGAAATATCCCGGCGCCAAAGCTTATTTCGCGCCGGAAATTGAGTGAGGGGGGATTTAATGATTTAATGATCTGATCATTTAATCATTGGGATTGGATGGAGCGGGCAAAGATCAGAGATGTGCTGGTAAGGCGGCCACTGCTCAGCGCAGTGGTGTTTCTGATTCTCGGCATCGCGGCCCATCAGTTCATTCCGGCGATGCCCGTGATCGTCGTTGGGGTATCAGCGGGGTCGGTACTAATCTCATTCATCGTGCGCCGATTTGCGGCGATTGCCGATTTACTGCTGGCGACGGCCTTGTTCGGCTGCGGCATCGCGGTTGCGCAAATGGAAGCTTTTTATTTCCCCCGCCAACACATTGCGCAATTCACCACAGAACAGCCGAGATTGGCGCGCCTGGAAATCGAGCTGACAACCGCGCCGCGAGTCCTTGGCGCGGGCGATGCAAATCGGCCGCTGCCGCCAAGGCAGGTGGCCCAGGGCAGGGTGCTGCGAATCCTCACCACCGAAGGATGGAAAGAGGGATCTGGGACCATTCTCATTCAAGTCCACCAGCCGCGAAATGACCTGGAAATCCGCCAGAAACTGGAAGTCCTCGGCATGATCGAGCGCCCCGCGCCGGCCATGAATCCCGGACAATTTGACTGGGCCAACTATTACCGCGAGCAGCGCATTCTGGCCGGGATTGATGTTCCACACGCGGCCAACGTGACCATTCTGGCGACGCCGGGCGCCAACATCCTCGACCGCATTCGCGCCCGGGCGCGCCTCGCCCTGGAGGATGGTTTTTCAAAGGAGCATCGCCTGGACCATGCCCTGCTCCAAGCGCTCGTTCTCGGCGATTCCGACCCGATGCTCCGCGACGTCCAGGATGAATTCATCCGCACCGGCACCAGCCATCATCTGGCCATTTCCGGAATGCACGTCGCCGTCCTGGGCGCTTTGGTCTATTTCCTTTGCCGTCTGCTGGCCATCTCCCCCAGAGCGGCCGCGTGGACAGGAATGACCTTCGTGGTGCTGTATGGCGCAGTGGCGCTGCCCAGCGCGCCCGTCGTGCGATCCGTTTTGTTCTGCCTGGTTTTTGGAATCGGATTGGTCTCGCGGCGAAGCCTGGATGGAGTTCACCTGGTAGCGATGAGCGCCTTCGGCATGCTGATCTATCACCCGCTCGATCTATACAACGCAGGCTTTCAGCTCTCGTTCGGGACGACATTGGGTCTGATGCTCTTCACACCGTCGCTGATGCTGTTTTTGACGTCGCTGCGTGATCGCGACATGGAAATCGCATTCAAAATTCAAAAACCCCGCGGCTGGCAGGCCCTGCGGAGGCATATTTCAATCAAAGGAGGAGAAATTTTCGGGACGGCATTCGTCGCGGCACTGGTCGCCGCTCCGCTCACCGCATTCCATTTCAATCAGTTCAACCTCTGGGGCATCCCGGCCACGATTCTGCTGATCATCCCGGTGTTCTTATCGCTGCTCGCCGGATTATTGAAAATCGTCGTCAGCATCCTCATCCCCCCGCTCGCCCCGCCGATGGCGGTGCTTGCCGCCTGGCCCGTCATGTCGATGCGCTGGTGCGTCGATTGGATGGCCCGCTGGCCGGGCAACGATCTGCCCCTCCCCTCGCCATCGATCTGGCTGGTGCTGGCGTATTACATCCTGTTGCTCGCCTTCCTAATCCCGGTCGAGAAGAAACGGGTAAAGCGATATGTGAAAGGCAGTGTCGCCGTCGCCATGGCCATGCTGATTTCTCTGCCGCTGCTCCTCGCCCCCGCGCCGCATTTGCAGACCAGCGAGACACGGCTCACATTGCTCTCGGTCGGCGCTGGCCAATGCGCTGTGATGCAGCTTCCCTCCGGCAAAATAATCCTCATCGACACCGGCTCGCAAACTCCCGATCTGTGGCGGCGTTGCGTGGCGCCATTCCTCAAGAGCCAGGGCCAAAGCCGCATCGATTCGATTTATCTCAGCCATGCCAACTACGATCATTTCAGCGCCGCCGCCGATGCGGCACGAGTCGCGGAAGCAAAGCACATCCTGATCGGCCCCATGTTCGAACCCGAGGCCCGACAACACATCGCCGGCCAGCATCTGCTCGAATCATTACCCCATCCGCCCCTGCTGGTCGCGGCCGGAAGAAGAATCGAGCTTGACGGCCAGACCATGCTGGAGGTGCTCTGGCCGCCGATTGCGGGAGATTTGTGGGACAACAACGCCTCGCTGGTCCTGAAAATCACCTCGCGCGGAAAATCGATTCTATTCACCGGGGACATTCAAGATGCCGCCATGCGCGCCCTCCTGGCCCAACCCCAGAAGCTGAAATGCGATGTCCTGGTCGCACCCCATCATGGCAGCAGCGAGCCCGCCACGGCCGAATTTTTAAGTGCGGCCGGACCGACGTTGATCCTCTCCTCCAACGACAACACCCTGACCCAAAAGCAGCGGGCATTCGAAAAAATCGTCGGCGACCGCCCGCTCTATCGAACCAACCGATGCGGGGCGATTACCATCACCATCGATCGCGAAGGCGTGATTCGCACAAAAACATTCCTGAACTCAATCCAGCCAAAGCTCCCCTAGCTTGATGACCAGCCCCGAGAACAAACTGGGCCGCAGCTCATCCTTTTGCTGCCCCGCCTGGTCCACGCGATAGGTTTGACCATCCAGGACCAACCAATCCAGCGTTCGCGGGTGCGCGTTGATCAGCCAGTAATTGGGGATTCCAAATTCCGCATACCAGGCGCGCTTGGTTTCGTAATCATGAGCCTCGTGGCCGATGCTGACCGATTCGATGACGAGCGTGGGAGGGAACATCAGCCTGCAATAGATCAACCGCGGCCTGGGCAGTTGGGCGTTGGCTTTTTTTTGACGGAGTTCGTCCTCACGCGTGAGATAAACGGCATCGACTTTCACAAGGCGCTTATCCGCCAAGATGAGATCGGCTTCTTAGAGGAAGTGGCCCCCTGCCTTCGTTTTCTTGAGATGGGATTTAACTAAATCGATAACATTCGAAAGCGCCACCCCCCCGTCATAATAAGCCGGCGCCATCTTCGTCAGCACCCCTTCGATGATCTCGTAATGAGATGAATCCCACTGCCGCTCGATCTCCGGATTATCCAGATCACGAACCGTCCAACCGGTGGTGCCGGGAACCAGGCGGCGCGATGATGTGGCGCGGATAACCACGACGCTCATTGTAGCAGCACGAAAGGATCACAAAAACAGGCCGCCACCATTCAAACCCCCACGCCCGTCCTCTGCATCTGCAAAATCCACGCTGGTGTGCGCTTGCGGTAGGCTTTCATGTATTTCTCTCGCGTGAAGTAGTATAGCGCTGCGCCCCCCTGCGCCAAAATCGCGAACATGATCAGGCAGCCATAGACCGCCACGTTCAGCGATCGAAACATGTCCTCAAATCGCTTTCCCACCTTCGCATCGGTCTGACTCAGCACCGCATACGGGCTTGGCCCGTGAAGCTCTTTATAGATGTGCCAGATCGCGTAAACCGCCAGCAAGGTCCCCAGCAGAATCTGGTTGATCCCCAATCGCCGCGGCGCTGTTTCATCCAGCCGCCGAAGTTGCGATGCCCCGCGTACCTCAACATAAGCCATCGCGCCCAGCGCCAACCCGATGATCATGCTCGACAGGTCGGCCAATCCGCAGGCGCAATTGGCTATGGCGAACACCGCCAGCGCCCACCCGTCAAAAGTGGCCACCGCAACCGCCCGGCGCACGTATTTACCGGCCACCCGCGCATCGGCCAGTTCGCGCAGTTGCTGCGCGCTCAGTTGAACCACCGATGGTGAAATGGCCGACATCAACTCGATTATCGACCGCCCAGGTGGGTAGGTTGCGGCCGGCTAAAAGTTGTCCGTGCTTTCGCCGCCCCGCGGGATGGAAAACACTCGTTTGCATCGCTGCGCCGCCGTATTATTGAGCCAACTCGCTTCGGGCCGGGAAAAAGCAAGATTCGGGAGAACCCTTCGATGCACGCAATGCCCCTCATGATCGCAATCCTCTGCCTGATGGCCATTGCCTATCGCTACTACAGCGCCTTCATCGCCGCTCGCGTCGTGGCCCTCAACGATTCAGCGCAAACTCCCGCCGAGCGCCTCAACGACGGCCAGAACTATCATCCCACCAACAAATGGGTCCTCTTCGGCCATCATTTCGCGGCCATTTCCGGCGCTGGGCCCCTCATCGGCCCCGTCCTGGCCGCCCAATTCGGATATCTCCCCGGATTGCTCTGGATCGTCATCGGCGTCTGCCTCGGCGGAGCCGTGCAGGATTTTCTTGTGCTGGTCGCTTCGACGCGGCGCGATGGAAAATCTCTCGCCCAAATCGCCTACACCGACATCGGTAAAGTCGCGGGGACAACGGCGACGATCGCCATTCTGTTCATCATCGTCATCGCGCTCGCCGGCCTGGGAAAAGTCGTCGTCAAGGCGCTGGGCGGCGAGAGCGTCAAATATCCGGCCGACAGCCGCCTGATTCTCAGCAAAGCCGAATTGGCGCTCAAACCAGGCCCCAAAGACACCTTCATCTATCAAATCCCCGCCGGCGCCTTCCTGCATTGGGGCGGCAACAACGAAATGGAATTCAACGACGGTTTTCCGCTTCAAACTTCCAAGCCGCTCACCATCACCTGGACCCAGGACAAAGCCGGCAGCTATTTCAGCGCTCCGATTCCGCCCGGCTCAACCCGCATCGTCCCCGGCTCCTATTGGGGCACCTTCACCATCGCCTGCACAATCCCCATCGCCCTGCTGGTCGGCCTGTGGATGTACAAAATCCGCCCCGGTCACGTCGTCGAGGCATCGATCATCGGCGCTGTTTTGACACTCGGCGCGACATTCCTCGGCGGAATGATTCCCCACGGCGGCGGCCTGGCGAACACCTTCAACCTCACCCAAATGCAAGTCACCTGGGCCATGGCCATCTACGGCTTCGTCGCCTCGGTCCTCCCCGTCTGGATCCTCCTCTGCCCCCGCGACTATCTCTCCAGCTTCCTGAAAATCGGCACCATCGCCGCGCTGGTCTTCGGAGTGATTGTGGCAAACCCCAGAATGGAAGCACCGGCCTACAACGCCATCTTCGCATCCGGCGGGCCAACCGTGGCCGTCGGCAGCGGACGAATATTCCCATTTCTCTTCATCACCATCATGTGCGGAGCCATCTCGGGTTTTCACGCGCTGGTCTCCAGCGGAACGACCCCCAAGATGATCAAAAAGGAGACTCATGCGCGAACCATTGGCTATGGGGCAATGCTCATCGAGGGGCTGGTAGGGTGCGTGGCCATGATCGCCGCGGCCGCGCTCCCAACCAACGACTATTACGGCATGAACGTCGATCTCGCGGCCGTGCCCAGGTGGCACGACAAAATCCTTCAGGTGGGCGGCGCTCACGGTCCTCAGGATGCGAATGTCGCGGACAACCTGCCCGTCTATGAACGGCGGACGCAGGAATCACTGCGCGGCCGCACTGGGGGAGCGGTCACGCTGGCCGTGGGGATGGCGCACATTTTTGATCAGGCCGCCGCGCGATTCATGTCATCCAACCAGGCGCTGCTCGAGGGGCTTTGGAAGTACTGGTACCACTTTGCCATCATGTTCGAGGCGCTTTTCATTCTCACCACCATCGACACCGGAACGCGGATCGGTAGATTTTTGCTACAGGAAGCGGCCGGAAAGCTGGTCCATCCCAAATTGGCGCAGACAAGCTGGTGGCCGGGGGCAATTGTCTCGACAGCATTAATTGTTCTCGGCTGGGCGTGGTTCATGAACGCCGACAGCTTCGCGGTGATCTGGGGGATGTTCGGAATCGCCAATCAGACCCTCGCCGTCATCGCCCTCGCCATCGTCTCCGCATTTCTCATCAACGAAGGCCGCACCCGCTACGTCTGGGTCACCCTCATCCCCATGGCCGTGGTTTTAACCACCACCAGCACCGCCGGCATCGAAATGATCACCGGCCACGTAACCACCCTCCGCACCCAATTCGCCAAGCCCACGCCCGACTGGACCATCGCCATCAACAGCATGATCCAGGGCGGCCTGATCGTCGGAATGCTCTTGTCCGCCATCATCATCATCGCCGCCGGCGCAGCCCGGGTGATGTCCGGCATCGATTCCCGCCGCGCCGCCTTCCAACCCATCCCTGTAGGCAGCGGCAAGCACGAATAACACCAGAGCAATCGGATCTGACTCATAAATGATGGGGGCGGACATTCCTGTCCATCTGATGGTGGGGCGGACATTCTTGTCCGCCATCTTTCGTAGGGGCGGCTTCAGCCGCCGTGCCCTGCGCCATCGACGCCCTGTTCTGAGCCCACCTGCAATCCCCCTGCGAGTGAGCCATCCGCATTGACGTACTCTCCCCCCTCCGATAGTCAATAACCCACACTGCGTACCTACCGCGCCTGGCTCCCGCTCTTCCTCATCCTCCTCCTCGCGGCCGCCCTGCGCCTCTATCAAATCGCCGACCACGACTACTGGCTCGATGAATTCTGGACCGCCGAGCTCTCCACCGGCCGCGGCTCGGTGCATCTGACCTTGCCCGACAACACCATCATCAATCCCCCGCCCGCCACCACCCGGCTCCTCAACGCTCCACCCTCCTGGAAAGTCTGGTCCACCATGCAGGATGCCACCCATCCTCCCCTTTACTTCCTCGCCCTCCGTCTCTGGCGCAATCTCACCGGCGAATCCGACCTCGCCTCCCGCCTCCTTTCCGTCCTCTGCTCCCTGGCCGCCATCGCCTTTTTATATGACACCACCACCCGCCTCCACGGCCACACCGCCGCCATCTGGGCCGCCATCATCATGGCAATCGCCTCGCCGCAAATCGAATACGCCCAGGCCACCCGCAACTACGCCTTCCTCCTCATGACCTCCCTGGCCGCGTGCAGCGCCCTCACGCGCATCGAAATAAACGGCCCCCGCATCATTTATCTCCTCTGGCTCACCGCCGCCCTCCTCGCCACCGCTCTCACCCACTACTTCTCCATCGGCGCGCTCCTCGCCCTCTTCGCCTATGCCGCTCTTCGCTTCCGCGGCCCCGCCCGCTGGAAAACCCTCGCCACTTTCTTCGCCGCCGGATTATTTTTTCTCATCCTCTGGCTCCCCCACCTCCGCGCCCACCTCCATACCTTCTCCGTTCCCGAGCGCACCACCGAATTCCTTTACGACCCCCACCCCGGCCACATCCTTCGCACCCTCAAAACCCTCGCCACTCTCCCCATGATGCTCCTGATAAACCTCCCCTCCAACTCCCCCGTCTGGACCGCGATCGGCGCATTGATCTTCATCCTCATCCTCTCTCCCCTCGGCCGCCGAACCGACCTTCTGCTCTGGTGGCTCTGGCTGGCCGGAGTCATCGGCTCGCTCGCCGCCCTCGACCTCCTCCGCAACACCCAGCAACTCCCCTTCACGCGCTACACGCTGCTGGCCGGCCCCGCCCTCTACGCCCTCATCGCCGCCGTCCCCGCGCGCTGGGGAAAACTCACCCCACACCTCATTCCCGCCGCCATCGCCCTGGTCTGCGCCATTGCTCTTCCCCATGTCTATGAAAGAAACCGCCCCGACTTCCAGGACCTGGCCAAACTCCTCGATCAGGCCGGCCCCAACGACCTGCTCATCTTCGCCGCCCCCGCCAAGCGCCAAACCGCCCCCGCCGAATTGTTTCTGGGCTACTCCCACTACTCCAATCCCCTGCACCGCTCCCCGATCCTCCTCATGACCGACACGCTCCCGCCGCAAGTCACGGCCCAATTCCAAAACTTCCAGCACATCTGGCTCATCAACGCCTCCCCCGAAATCCTCCCCACCCAAATCCTCCCCAACTACGCCGCCCTCGGCCCCGCCCAAACCCGCTTCCCCGCCACCATCTGGCAAATTCTCCCCAAACCCCAAGCCACCACTCGCCCCGCCGCGAAACCCTGAAAATGGTATAATGAGCAAATGCCCCCATCGCTTCTGAAATCAGCTCTCAAGCTCAGCAAATCCGAGCGCATTTTGCTTGTTGAACAGATCTGGGACAGCCTGGCTCGCGAACAGGATGCGCCTGAACTCACGGACGCCCAGAAGAAGGAATTGGAGCGCCGCCTCGACCGTTTCAAGCGCACCGGACCACTTGGATCATCGTGGACCCAGGTCAAAAAGCGCCTCCGTCAGCGTCGGTCATGAATTAGCCTCTCATCATCGAACCCGAGGCGGAGCGCGACATCGCCAACGCTTACGAGTGGTATGAGCGGCAACGCGAGGGGCTCGGCGACGACTTCGCCCTGTGCCTTGAAGCGGGTCTGCAAACGATTCGAGAACGCCCTCGCTCGTTTCCCGCGGTTCTCAAGAACGCGCGCCGAATGCTGATTCATCGCTTCCCGTACTTGATCCTTTTTGTCGAATACGCAGACCTGATTGCAGTCCATGGAGTGTTTCACACCAGCCGCGATCCGAAGCGCTGGAGTGCCCGCCTCGCCTAATATAAACGACACTGCCTCCTCCATATCGCATCCCCAACCAAGCGCGCCTTCGTGCCCTTCGTGTTTAATTCTTCCTCCCCCCCGCCCCCGCCGCGGGTTTCGCCTCCGGTTTCGTCGCCCCCACCTTCGCCTCCGTTATCGGAAACTTCACCGAATCCGTCCGCGCCTCCCTCATGATCCTTTCCATCTCCGCCGCAATCTCCGGCCGCTCCTTCGCCAAATCCTTCCTCTCTCCTAGATCATTCTTCAAATCATAAACCTCCACGGGAATTTTCGTCCCCTTCTTCACTCCCTTCCAATCCCCCTTTCTCACCGCCTGGAAAAATCCCTTCTCATGAAATTCCCAATACAGATACTCATGCTGCTTCTGCTCTCTCCCCGCCATCCCCGGCGCCATCGAAATCCCATCTCCCTTCACCGAAAACGACGTCCCCGCAATCTCCGCCGCCGTAAACGGAAAATCCCAAAACGCCCAAACCTGCTCGCTCACGCTCCCCGCCTTAATCCTCCCCGGCCAACGAACAATCATCGGCACCCGAATCCCCCCCTCATACATATCCCGCTTGATCCCCCGCAGCGGCCCGGAACTCTTGAAAAACTCCGGCTTCCTTCCCCCCTCCTTGTGCGGCCCATTGTCGCTCGCAAAGAAAACAACCGTGTTCTCCTCCAACCCCAGCTCCTTCATCTTCGCCAGCACCCTCCCGATGTCCCGATCCATCCGCGTCACCATCGCCGCCAGCTTCTTTTCATCCTCCGGCCAATCCTCCTTCTCATACGGCTCCATCGACGGCGGATGCAATTTCGCGTGCGGAATCGTCAGCGCCAGATACAAAAAAAACGGATGATCCTTGTGCCGCTCGATGAAACTCAGCGCCTCCGTCGCAAACAAATCCTCCGAATACACCCCCTGCTTCTTATCCAGGTTTTCCTTGATGGTGATCTTCTCCTCATTGCGAAACAGATAATCCGTCCAGTAATCATGCGCGTGCGTCTGATTCAAATACCCAAAAAACTCATCAAACCCCTTCTTGTTCGGCGTCCCGCTCGTCCCCGGCTCCCCCAATCCCCATTTCCCAATCAATCCCGTCGCATACCCCGCCCCCTTCAAGACCTCCGCAATCGTCCGATCCTCCGCCCGCAGCGCAATATCCTTATTCCCCCTCACCCACGCATGTCCCGTGTGCAATCCCGTCAGCAAACAACACCGCGACGGCGCACACACCGTCGTCCCCGCATAACACTGTGTGAACCTCATCCCCTCCTTCGCCAGCCCATCAATATTCGGCGTCTTGATCTTCTCCTGCCCATAACATCCCACTTCTCCATACCCCAAATCATCCGCCAGAATAAACACAATATTCGGCGGCCGCTTGCCCCCCACCTGCCCCAGCGCTGCCGCCCCCAGCGCCCCCACCGCCGACGCCCCAAACAACCACAGCAAATCGCGCCGCGATAAACTCATCTCATCTCCACCAGCCAAAGATTCCTGAAGTAAATCGGATCCCCATGAAACTGAAAATAAATCGGCAGCGGCTCCGGCCCCTCCGCCTTCCCCTGCCCTGTCTTGTTCTTGATCTCCACCCGATCGTGAACCAAAACCCCATTGTGCCTCACGCTCACCACCGCATTCTTCATCTTCTTCTCCCCCTCCCACTTGGCCGACTGAAAATCAATATCAAACGTCTGCCACACCAGCGGCGGAAAACTCATGTTCACCTTCGGCGCAATCTGCCGATAAACCCCCCCGCACTCATTGGCCGCCATCCGCTGCCCAAATGAATCCAATATCTGAATCTCGTACCTCTCCTGAATATAAATCCCGCTGTTCCCCCGGCTCTCCATCTTCCCCGTGGGCATGAACGGCACCAGAAACTCCGCGTGCAACTTAAAATCCCCAAACGCCCGCTTGGTCTTCGCCCCCGCAAACAACATCTTGTGCCCCCCCACCTTCGCATCGGTCAACTGATCCGTATTCTCCCCATCAAACAAAACAATCGCCCCCTCCGGCGCTTTGGCCCCCATCGTCGGACTCTTCCTCTCCGTTTTCATCAACGAAAATCGTTCCCCCGCCTTCGTCTCCCCCGCAAAAATCCCCGCCGCCACCTTCCCCTGATACAGCGACCCCTCCTGCCCGATCGTCGCCTCCTCCCCCTCCATCTTCCCATCCAACTCCAATCTTGATTTCATATCCCACCCCTCCCCCGGCAATCCCCCCTCCAGCATCACCGCCCGAAAACTCCCCTTCCCCATCGCCACGATCTGCGCTGCCACCTTCTTCATCCCC
>DASYUA010000024.1:0-15051 GCA_036001665.1 Tepidisphaeraceae bacterium | reverse complement strand
GTCGGCTATCGCTTTCCATTGCGATCTGATTCTTCTCGTTGCCTAACGCAAGCGTCGCCACCACAAAAAGCCTCGCGCGAGACTGTGGCACCCAATGCACGGCGTTGAGTATAAAGCTGTCGACAGAGTAACCGAGTTCATTTAGGGCTAAGAGTGCCGTTTCGAAATCTCGTCCCCCGTGTGATTGCAAAAACCCCACAACATTTTCCAACATGACGATCGGCGGGCGGCGCTCGCCAAGAAGTTTGAGCAATCGCACAAAGCCCCAGAAGGCAGAAGACTCCTTACCATCCAGACCTGCCCAAGCACCGGCAATCGATAGGTCATTACACGGAAACGAGGCGGTGAAGAGATCGCAGCGCGGTATGACCGCTGGGTCAAGGTGATGAATATCGCCGAGTACAAAATGATCGACGCCGAAATTAGCGTCGTACATCTCCAGCTTGTCTGGGTCGATGTCATTAGCAAAAGCGACCTGCCAACCGTGCGCCTCGATCGCGAGCCGCACTAGACCAATCCCTGCGAAAAATTCAGCCGCGCAAAGGGGTGCCCGACGGACAAGCGTCCGTTGTCGAAGTTGTTTTCCGCACGTTGCTAGACTCATATTCACCAGTCGTTCCGAACGATCATAGCAGGGAACATCTACCGAACGGAAGGATGCTCGACTCTGGCAACAGGCCTCCGAGAGGCCGATGAAGCGGGCGAAATCAGCAATCGGACGGGTCGAGAGCAGGGTGAACCCCTGATCCTCCGGTGCCGTTAGGGGAGTTCCCGTATCCAGATGTTGCGGAAGCTAATCGCCGGGCTCGGATCCCCATGCGCCTGGAGCTTGATCGGCGCCGGCCCATGCTTCTTGTACTGCGGTTTGCCGATATACGCGGTCTCGCCGGTGAGGTGATAGTCGTTCTGCACCAGCACATCATTGTGGAGGACGGTGACTCTCGCGGGGGATTTAATTGTGCCGTCTTCGTTGAAGGTGGGGGCGGTCCAGAGGACGTCGAGGGATTGCCACTGGCCGGGTTTGCGGCAGGCGTTGACCAGGGGTGGGGATTGTTTGTAGATGCTGGCGGCCTGGCCGTTGACGTAGGTGGGGTTGTTGAAGGAGTCCATGATCTGGAGCTCGTAGCCGGCGTCGCCGGGGCCGGTGGAGGCGAGGAAGAGGCCGGAGTTGCCGCGGCCCTGGGATTTGCCGGTGATGTTTTCGGGGATGAGGTATTCGAGGTGAAGCTGGTAGTTGGTGAAGGACTTTTTGGTTTCGATGTTGCCGGAGGTCTTGAGGACGGTGAAGACGCCGTCGTGGACGGTCCATCTGGCCGGGAATTTGTCCTTGACGGTGAGCCACTGGTCGAGATTCTGGCCGTCAAAGAGGATGATGGCATCGGAGGGAGCGGCGGGGCTGGCGGGCGGGCCGGGGGTGATGACTTTGGGGACGGGTTGCCATTGCTCGGTGTCTTCGGGCTTGGGTTTGTTGACGGGTTTGGGTTCGTCGGCCGCGAATGTGGCGAGGGGGATGAGGAGGGTGAGGAAGATGAGTTTGATGGGGTTCATGGGAGATCTCCTTAGAAGGGTGTACAGGGGAAGGGGCGGGGAGTTGTAAAGGGGGAATTGGGGGGTTGGAGGAAGTCATCCTGCGCGTTTGGTTCGCCCGGAGTGTGGATCTTTAGCGGCGGCTTTGGGGATTTCGACGGCTTCGATCCAGGAGGCGGGGACGGTGACGACGGGATCTTTGGGCCGGCCGTGGAGTTCGACGATGGCGCCCGGTACACCATTGGGAGGGGCGTCGAGCCAATCGAGCAATGCGCCCTCATCGCCGGCGTGAATGCGCTGGGCGGGATCGTCGTGTGTGATTCTCACGGTGGTGTAGAGCTCTGGCTTCATCAACTACCTCTCAGCTTCGGCACCAATGTCACCAAACGGATGACACCATCGGGCTCCTCGAGCCAAATCAATTTCACCGGGCGCGGGCGGCCGTTGGGACCGGTGATTATACCATCGATTATCCATTTAGTTCCGTAAGGCGTGGGTGGAGCCGGGCTTGGCATCGACGGATGCGGCGAGGCCGCGAATGGCCGATTCAAGCTCATGCCAGCGGTCGCGCGTGAAGCCCGTGGCGAGGAGGAACTTGCTTTTGTCGTCCTTGGGCTGGTAGGTAAGGAAGTAATCGCGGAGCTTTTCGGGGGCGATGATCGCATCGGAGGGAATCCGCATGCGATGGGGATATATAGGGAGAGATACTATTTGTCGAACGGGCCGAGATCGGGGGAGATGAGGGTGAGAGATTCGCGGGAATATTTTTGTGCGGCTTTGTCGATGGCGTTCATCATGTCGGTGAAGACATCGCCGTGTTTGTAGCTGGGGGCGGAGCGCATGAGGGAGAGGAGCTGGCGGCGGTAATTGGTCAGATTGGATTGGACGGGCATTTTGAAATCGTTGGAGACGGCCGAGACTTTGCGGGCGAGGGCGTCGAGGTCGCCTTTGTGGCATTTGATGAGGAGGTCGTAGAAGAATGCGCCGTGGCTGGCTTCGTCAGCGCCCATCTTGGTGAGAATTGTTTTTAAGAGCGGCTCGTCGAGGTCTTTGGCGAGGGCGCGGTAATACAGGTGTGTGGCTTTTTCCTGGAGGGCGAGATAGACGAAGCCGTCGAGGACCTGATATTGGTAGGGGAAGATGTAGGCGGTTTTGCGTTCGCGGAGCATGTCGGCTTCGAGCTGGGCGGGAGGGACGAGGCCGGTTTTCTTGAGGTACATCTCGAGGACGTGGGCATGGCGGTCTTCCTCGCCGACCCAGCGGAAGACGTAGTGAAGGGCTTTGCGGTTGACGATGTATTGATCATCGGGGACATCGGGGTGGGTGAGGCCCTGGAGATATTCGGAGAGGTAGCCGGGGAGATGATCCTCGACGTAGAGGACGGTCTGGACGGCCGAGAGCTGAGTTTCGGAGAGGCGGTCGGGGCGGGCGAGATTTTTGACGTTTTCCTCGTCGACCAGGTCGTAGGGGGACCAGCCCATCTTGTCAGCGCGGCGGAGATAGTCGTAGAGGACTTCGTCGAGGACGGCCGGGTTGGGGAAGAGAGGGGGATGATCGGAGGTGCGGGGAATGGGGGGAGTGGATGGGGCGGAAATTGTGGCTTTGGAACTTGTGGCCACGTAAGGAGCTTTGGGGGCGGGAGATTCTTGTGTGGGCGTATGGGGGTGTGGAGGTGTGGGGGCTGGGGTGGTGGGGGTCTGAGGTTGGGGAGATTGCTGTTGTGGCATTTGGGCGTTTGGGGAAGGGGAAGCGAGGTCGACAATAAGCGCGCTGGGGGGGCGGCGGTAGGGTTTTTCGGCAAGGTTGGCTTTACGCTGCATGGACCTCCGTGCCGGGTTTTCCCCAGAACAGCGGGTATGGTATCCCAAACGGGCGATGCGGCAAGGGGTGGGGGGGAAGAAGTCAGAATTCAGGATTCAGAAGAGGATGGAGGCTAGAAAAAAGAGAAAGGCGGCATTTTTGGTGCCGCCTCTCCGATTTTAAAGCGATTTTAGCGCTTAGTAGCGACTGCCGCGGCCGCCACCTCCGCCGCCGCCGCCGTAGCCACCTCGGCCGCCGCCACCACCACCACCGCCACGACCGCCGCCGTAGCCACCGCCACCGCCGCCGCCGGAGCGGGGACGATCTTCGCGGGGTTTGGCGACATTGACGGTCAGGGCGCGGCCCTGATGATCCTGGCCGTGCAGAGCGGCGATGGCCGCCTGAGCCTCGGCTTCAGAGGCCATTTGGACGAATCCAAAGCCTTTGGAGCGGCCGGTATCGCGGTCGGCGATGACTTCGGCGGACTCGACGGTGCCATGTGACTGAAACAACGACTGGAGATCAGAGCCGGTTACTTCATAGCTCAGATTGCCAACATACAACTTGCTGCCCATAGAAATTCTCCTTTAACGAGTGAAATTGGGCACCTGACCTGTGGGTTTACTTTTCCGGTCAGTGCTGAAAAGGGGCCAAAATCCGGCCCAGGAAGGTAGGAGGGGCGAAAACAGGCAGCAGATGGAGATACTAAACCCCGAAACTGAGACCGAGTCGTCTAACTTACCTCGCAGGAGTCTAGGTGAACGGGGAAGAGTTGTCTATAGAGAAAGAAAGAATTCAGAAAGTCGGAATTCAGGAGTCAGAAGCGGGCGGGGGGAGGGCGGAAGAAGGCGGGGGCGAATGATTGAGAAATTTGTTGATTTGATGTCGTTGAAATGGGGGTGGGGGCGTTGGATTTGCAGCCTTTGGGGTGGCCGTGCGCACGAGCGGGGAAGCGGGCGTGATTAAGTGAGGTATGCGATGAATCAGCAAAGACGATTTGCGGATCGGGTGGAGGCGGGGAGGATTTTGGCGGAGGAGATGCGCAAGAGGGGATATGGAGATCGGGGAGATGTGATTGTGTTGGCGCTGCCGAGGGGTGGGGCGCCGGTGGGGTATGAGGTGGCGCGAGAGCTGCATGCGCCACTGGATCTGTTCATTGTGAGAAAGCTGGGGGTGCCGGGGCATGAGGAGCTGGCGATGGGAGCGATTGCCAGTGGCGGGGCGACGGTGCTGAATCAGGATGTCATCGAGACGCTACGGATTCCGAACGAGGTGGTGCATGCGGTGGCGCGAAAGGAGATGGAGGAGGTGCGGCGAAGAGAGCGGGAATATCGCGGGGAGAGGGCGCGGCCGAATTTGAAGGGGAAGACGGTGATCCTGGTGGATGATGGCTTGGCGACGGGATCGACGATGCTGGCGGCGGTGCGGGCGGTGGGGCTGCTGGGGGCGGAGCGGATCGTGGTGGCGGTGCCGGTGGCAGCGCGGGAGACGTGCGAGATGTTTGAGCAGGAGGTGGATGAGACGGTGTGTGCGATCACGCCGGAGCCGTTTCATGCGGTGGGGATCTGGTATGAGAATTTTGAGCAGACGAGTGATGAGGAGGTGAGGGAGTTGCTGGGGAAGGCGAGAGAGGAGATGCAGGCATTGAGTCATTGAGTCATTGCGGGCGGGCGGTGAGGAGATTGTTATGGCACGGTTTGGAAATAGATTCGGGGAGGTAATACGGAGGGAGGGGAGGGAGATTGGGGATTATCAGAGATTAGTCGACGAAATGGGTAGAGCGGGATTGGTGTTGATTGGGGAGGCGTCGCATGGGACGCACGAGTTTTATGAAACGCGGGCGCGGATTACGGAAAGGCTGATTGAGGAGAAGGGGTTCAATGCGGTGGTGGTGGAGGCGGATTGGCCGGATGCGTGGAGGGTGAATCGGTGGGTGAGGGGATTCAATGATGATGAAGATGCGGAGGGGGCGCTGGGGGGATTCAAGCGGTTTCCACAGTGGATGTGGAGGAATGAGGATGTGCTGGAGTTTGTGGAGTGGATGAGGAGATTCAATGATGCGCGGCCGAGGGGGAGGGAGAAGGTGGGGTTTTATGGGATGGATTTGTACAGCCTGTATACGTCGGTCGAGGAGGTGTTGAAGTATTTGAACAAGGTGGATCTGGCGGCGGCGCGGCGGGCGCGGTGGCGGTATTCGTGCCTGGGACATTCTGGGGAGGATGCGCAGGCGTATGGGTATGCGGCCAGCTTTGAATTGAGCCGGAGCTGCGAGGATGAGGTGGTGGCGCAACTGGTGGAGCTGCGGCGGGGGGCGGCGGAGTATGCCAAGCGCGATGGGCGGGTGGCGGAGGATGAGTATTTTTATGCGGAGCAGAATGCGCGGTTGATCGCGAATGCGGAGAGATATTATCGCGCGATGTTTGAGGGGGGGACGGAATCGTGGAATGTGCGCGATCGGCACATGGTGGAGACGCTGGGGGCGCTGGTGGATTATCTGGATGGGCACGTGGGGAAGACGAAGGTGGTGGTGTGGGCGCATAACTCGCACCTGGGAGATGCGCGGGCGACGGATGTGGGAGAGAGAGGACAGCTCAATGTCGGGCAACTGGTGAGGGAGAAGTGGGGGATGGATGAAACGAGACTGGTGGGGTTTTCGACACATAAGGGGACGGTGACAGCGGCGACGGATTGGGATGGGCCGGCGGAGACAAAGCGGGTGCGGCCGTCGCTGGAGGGGAGCTGGGAGAGGGCGTTTCATGACGTGGGCGGGGATTTTCTGATGATGTTGAGAGAGATGAAGGAGGGGAGGGAGATGTTTTTAGAGGAGCGGCTGGAACGGGCGATTGGGGTGATCTATCGGCCGGAAACGGAGAGGATCAGCCATTATTTTGGGGCGCGGATCGGGGAGCAATTTGATGCGGTGATCCACCTGGATGAGACGAGCGCGGTGCGGCCGCTGGAGCGGGTGGCGATTCCTGCGCCGGTGGAAGAAGAGGAGACGTATCCGACGGGGATTTGAACATGCAAATGCGAGAGATTTCAAGATCGCAGTGGCGGGAGTTTCTGGATCAATTCAGCCGGCTGCATCATGGGCAGGCGGCGGGGATTGAGAGCGCGTCGGTTGACAACATGGCGTGGCCGCATGCGCGGGGGTTGCCACTACTGGGGGTGAGCGCGGAGGGAGAGCGGATTGAAATTGTGGCCGGAGAGGCGGGCGGGGCGCATGTGGGGCATGCGGTGGAGCGGCCGGCGCGGGTGTGGGCGGCGGAATGGAATGATGGGGTGTCGGCGGTGCTGGAAATTGAGTCGGAGGATGGGAGCAGGACGCGGGTGTCGGTGGGACCGGCGGAGCAGACGATTCCGGAGGGGGCGATTTTGGATGGACTGTATGAGCCGGACATGTCCGGGATGCGTGGCGGACAGGAATGCCCGCCCCACCGGAAGGAAGCCCCCTCACCCTAACCCTCTCCCCCGAGTACGGGGGCGAGGGGATAAGAGAGAGTACGGGGCGAGGGGGAAGAGCAATGTCAGGAATAAGGAGTGAACCATGTCAGATTACGATGATGATTATCGTGAGCCAGAGCGAACTGTGCAGATCACGGCGGGGGGGGCTGTGCTGGAAGGTAACTTGATCATCCCGCAGGGGGCGAGCGGGGTGGTGTTGTTTGCGCATGGGAGCGGGAGCAGCCGGTTTAGCAGGCGGAATCGGTACGTGGCGCAGGAGCTGAATCGGGGCGGGCTGGGGACATTATTAATTGACCTGCTGACGCGCGAGGAAGAGCAACTGGATCAGCGGACGGCGCAGTTTCGGTTTGATGTGCCGATGCTGGCGGGCCGGCTGGTGAATGCGATCGACTGGCTGGAGCAGGAACCGGAGACGCGGGAGCTGGTGGTGGGATTGTTTGGAGCGAGCACGGGAGGAGGGGCAGCGCTGATGGCGGCGGCGGATCGGCCGCAGCGCGTACGGGCGGTGGTGTCCAGGGGTGGGAGGCCGGATTTGGCGGGAAAGGCGCTGGCAAGAGTGCGTGCGCCGACATTACTGATCGTTGGAGGAGACGATGATGAAGTGATTGATTTGAATCGGGAGGCGATGGCACAGATGGGAGGCGAGGTGAGATTGGAGATCGTGCCGGGGGCGAGTCATTTGTTTGAGGAGCCGGGGGCGCTGGAGATGGTGGCGAAGATGGCGAGGGATTGGTTTGTGGGGAAGCTGAGCAAACGCGAGGTGGGGGTGAGGTAGGAATGTTTTGGGGAGGGAAGCAAATTGAAAGAAGCCCCGGATGTAGATCCGGGGCTCCGGGTGTGCGGGATTGGAAGGAAATCACTTCTTGGCGTCGGCGACGATTTTGTCTTTGAATTTGGCGGGGTCTTTGACAAATTTGGCCTGACAGTCTTCGCAGCAGAAGCCGACCTGTTTGGTTTCAAAAGCCGTCAGGATTTTGATGTCGATGTCTTCGCCGGAGACGGGGCATTTGGTGTTGATGGCGAGGAGCTTGGGTTTGTCGGCGGGTTTGGCATCGGCCTTGGTTGCATCTGGTTTGGCGTCGGCGGGTTTTACGTTCGCGTCGGGTTTTTTGTCGGCGGGCTTGGCGGCGTCGACGGGTTTGACTTCGGGCTTCTTCTCCGCGGCCTTGGCGTCGGCTTTCTTCTCGTCGGGTTTTTTATCGTCGGGCTTCTTGTCGAGGGCGGCGTCGGCCTTGATGTTGGCGGCGAATTTCTTGGGGTCTTTTTCGAATTCCTTGGGGCATTTGTCGCAGCAGAAGCCGACGGTTTTGCCTTCGAAGGCCAGGGTGTTGGGGAGGACGACGGGTTTGCCGCTGACTGGGCAGACGGTGTTGATGGGTTTGGCGGAGGCGGCGGCCGCGGGGGCGGCCTCGGGGGGTTTGGGGACGATGATGGCCAACTCTTCGCCGCGGTTGATGACCAGAGTGGGGAGGGATTTTTTGAGGTTATCAGCGCCGGCGGCGGTGACCTTGGTTTGCCAGAGATAGAGGCGCTGGAGGTTTTTCAGGCCGGAGAGATTGGCCAGGCCGGCGTCGGTGATGTTGGTGGAGTAGAGGTTGAGGTAGATGAGACTGGAGAGGTTTTTGAGGTTGGCCAGGCCGGAGTCGGTGATGGCAGTTTTTTCGAGGTGGAGGTGAGTGAGGTTGGTGAGGCCGGAGATGTGGGCGAGGCCGGCGTCGGTGACGGCGGTGTTGGCTAGATTTAATTGAGAGATCTTGGGCAGGTTTTTGAGCTGGGCGAGGTCATCGTCGGTGGCTTGCTTGCCGGCCATGTTGAGGGAGACGACCAGGGAGTCGGCGTCGGCGGCCAGGGGCATGACCAGGCCGCCTTTGGCGGTGAGTTTGGTGGCGGCCTCCTGTTGAGGGGGGGTTAGTGCGACTTCAGCAAAGACGGTCGTCGAGAGAGTGATGAAGAGGAGTGCGATTAGTTTATTCATGATGGCTCCGCTGGTTTCAAAAGACGCCGTGAATTTGCCGCTGTAGTAGATGTTACCCAGGCCGCAGCGATGGCGTTGATTTTACCAGAAAGTCGTCTTGGTGTTTAGTCTTCCGCCAGCGACATCACTTGAGCTTGTCCTTCCACTGCTGGAGCAGGTCCAGCGCCTGGCGGGGGGAGAGATTGTCGAGGTTGAGGGTGCGGAGATGGTCAAGCAGTTCCTTTGAGGGCTCGGCGAAGAGATCCATCTGGTTGTCATCAGCGCGGCGGCGGGAGGGGGATTGGCCGACGTGGTGAACGGCCAGTTGGCCGAGGAGTTCCTTGGCGCGGGCGAGGACGGATTTGGGGACGCCGGCCAGGCGGGCCACGTGGATGCCGTAGCTGCGGTCGGTGCCGCCTTCGACGATGCGGTGCAGGAAGATCACCTGGTCCTGCCATTCGCGGACGGCGACGTTCAGATTCCGCACACCTTTGTACTGGCGGGCCAGGTCGGTCAGCTCGTGATAATGCGTGGCGAAGAGGGTGCGGCAGTGGACAGAGGCGGCGATGTGCTCGGAGATGGCGAAGGCCAGGGCCAGGCCGTCGAGGGTGCTGGTTCCGCGGCCGATTTCGTCGAGGATCACCAGGCTGCGGTCGGAGGCGTTGTTGAGGATGTTGGCGGTCTCGCTCATCTCGACCATGAAGGTGGATTGGCCGCCGTGAATCTCATCGGATGCGCCGATGCGGGCGAAGAGACGGTCGGCTATGCCGAGAGTGGCGGAAGTGGCCGGGACGTAAGAGCCGATCTGGGCGAGAAGGGTGATCAGCGCCACTTGGCGAATGTAAGTGGATTTGCCGGCCATGTTCGGGCCGGTGATCAATAAGAGTGAATCGTCGATGCCAAGTTTGACGTCGTTGGAGACGAACTCGGAGCCCAATTGTTGTTCGAGGACGGGATGGCGGCCGTCGACGATTTCCAGCACGCGCTCGTCGGAAATGGTGGGGCGGCAGTAGCGGCGCTCCTGGGCCAACAGGGCGAGGCCGGCGAGGCAGTCGAGACGGGCGATTCCTTCGGCCAATTCCTGTAATTTCGGAAGATGAGGCAAAAGTGCCTGGCGGATTTGCTCGAAAAGACGCTGCTCCAGGGCGATCGATTTGTCGTGGGCGCTGAGGGCTTCTTCTTCGAAGGATTTGAGTTCCTCGGTGATATAGCGCTCGGCGTTTTTGATGGTTTGTTTGCGGGTCCAGCCTGTGGGAACTTTGGCGCGGTGGGTGTCGGTGACTTCGATATAGTAGCCGAAGATTTTGTTGTAACCGACTTTGAGGGAGGGGATGTTGGAGTCGGCGATAAGCTTGGCTTGATATTGGGCGAGCCACTGCTGGCTGGAGTCGCCGATCTGACGGAGGCGGTCGAGCTCGGGGTCGAAAAGATCGGCAATCACGCCGCCGTCGCGGAGATGAGGCGGTGGATCGGAGCGGATGGCCGAGGAGAGATATTTGGCCTGCTCGGTGCAGAAGCCGCGGAGGGCGAGGAGTTCGGGGGTGACATCTTCAGCGCGCTGAAGTTTCTGCAATTGATCGAGGACGCCGGGAAGCGACTGGAGACAGCGGGCCAGGGCGGCCAGATCGCGCGGAGAGGCGCGGTTGACGGCGATGCGGGCGACGATGCGCTCGATGTCGCAGACCTGATCGAGGTGTTGCATGACCGCCTTGAGCGCTGGCGCGGATTCGAGCAGGGCGCTGATGGCGCTTTGGCGGGCGGTGATGTGCTCGATGTCGCGCAGGGGGGCGCGGAGCCATTGCCGCAGCAGCCGGCCGCCCATGGAGGTGCGGGTGCGGTCGATGGCGTGCAGGAGCGAGCCTTCGATGTTGCCCCAGCGGGTGGTGCGATCGATTTCCAGACTCCGCCAGGAAGCGGGATCGATGGCCAGGTGCTCGTCGAGAATGTGGCGGCGCAAGGGGCGCAGGTGGGCCAGGCCGGACTTTTGGGTTTCCTGCAAGTAAGAGAGAACGGCCGCGGTGGCGAGAATGGCCGGGTCATCCTCGGCAAAGCCAAAGCCGGCGGAGGTGATTGCGCCCCACTGCCGATGGATCTGCTCTTTGGCGTGATGGGGGGAAAATTGCCAGGATGGCCGGTTGGTGAGGGCGATCTGGCTGAAAGCTTTGAGCTGCTCGTGAATTTCGTGCGGCTGGCCGGAAGGCAGTTCGGGGATGAGAATCTCGGCGGGGCGGAGGCGGGCGATTTCGTCGAGCACCTGTCCCTGCGAGCCGGACATGGCGGTGGCGGTGCCGGTGGAAAGCTCGACCCAGGCAAGGGCGGCGCGATAGCCGTCGGCGGCGGTGAGATGGAAGGCCACGGCGGCCAGATAATTGTCGGATCGGCCGTCGAGGAGCGGATCGTCGGTGAGCGTGCCGGGGGTGAGCAGCCGCACGATGTCGCGCTTGATGACGCCTTTGGCCTCGGCGGCGGTTTCAACTTGTTCGCAGATGGCCACGCGGTGGCCGGCGATGATCATCTTGCGCAGATAGGCTTCGACGGCGTGATAGGGGACGCCGGCCATGGGGATGGAGTCGGCGCCATCGAGGCCGCCTTTGCTGCGGGAGGTGAGGGCGACGCCGAGCACGCGGGCGGCCAATTGAGCGTCATCCCAGAACATCTCATAAAAGTCGCCCATGCGGAAAAAGAGGACGTAATCGGGGTATTGGGCCTTGAATTGCTGGTATTGCCGCATGGCCGGCGAGAGCGAGGCCGCGGCCGGCGGGGCGGGGAGAGGTTGAGTCAGGCTGGTATCCGCCATTTGGAGCTGGGCATCTTACAAAAGAGGCGTCCGGGATGAAAATTGACGTTCCGCTGGCGGCAGGGGCAGGATTTGATAAGCAGGCGGCGGGGAATTTGCCGATGTAGATGTGATGTGTGCCCGGCGTGGTGATGGCGTTGCGCCGGGACTGGTTTTAACTGCAAGGTGATGCGATGAAAGACTCATGTTGTGACACTCGGTGCCCGATAAGTGCGTCGCTGGGGCTGCTGGTTTTGCGAGTCGTGGTCGGGTTGTCGCTGGCGATGCACGGCTGGGGCAAGTTTCACGACCCGGAAATGCATTCTCAGTTTTTTGAAGGCGTGAAGCACATGGGGATGCCCTTCGAAAAGGCACCCACGTTCTTTGCCTGGGCAGCAACCGCGGCCGAACTGGTCGGTGGAATTCTGCTGGCCGTGGGATTGCTCAGCCGCGTCGCGGCGTTTTTCATCATGTGCACCATGGCCACGGCCGTGTTCAAGGTGCACTGGGGGCAGGGGTATCAGGCCATGGAGCCGGCTGCCGTCTATGCCGCGGTGGCGGTGGCGTTTTTGCTGGGTGGGCCAGGGAGGATTTCCGTCGATGCGATGCTGTTTGGAAAGAAGAAAGAAATAGAGCCGCCGGAAGAGCACTGAACTGAAAAACAGGGTTGAAGATCGATGGGTGGCATGAGACGTTTCATGCCACTCTTTTTTTTTGAACTGAAAAGGGGCGGGTTGGACCGCCGTCGCGGGACGCGGATCGGCGGCTGAAGCCGTCCCTACAACTCACTATGAATCGCATCATGTTTCGCTGGATTTGCGTTCAGGTTGTGGCGATGGCTTTTCGCGCTGTGGACAGGGTTTTGAAGACCCGCAGGGCCGCGCCGTAGAGGGCGGGATTGCCAAAGCGCAGGTCGGCGTCGCGCAGGCCACCGTGGCGCTGGCAGAATTTGCGAAGCTCACGCACCACATCAATTCGTGTCCAGCGGCGGCGCTGCCGCATGCGTTCCGGTTTGAATCCGGCCGCCCGCAGGGCATCGTCGTAGGAGCCAAAGTGGCGGATGGCGGCGGCGTGAGCGCCGGGGTCTTCCCGCTGCAATGCCCCGCTGTTGAGCGATTCCTCATCGGAAAAACGCTCCTTCAATTCGGCCACGATGGTGTTGCGGTCCCATTTGCGATAGCGGCTGACCTGGTCGGCATCCAGCCCGGCGGCGTGCAGGGCCCGGTCCCAGCTTCCAAATAATCTGGGCTGAAGCGAAGCAAAAGCGGCCCGCCCCAGCTCGTCGCCGCGGCGGCTGACGGCGGACCAGTGAAGGTCCTGCTCCTTGCGCTTGGCGTTTTTGATCAGCTTGATGATCAACGGCTTGCTCCAGCGGGGGCGGCGGGAGATTTCGGCGTAGTCGATGCCGGCGCGCTCGACGGCTCTTTTGTAGGAGCCAAAGTGATAGGCGGCGGCCGAAACCAGCGACTGGAGCTTTTTGGCGAGGCGGTTGTAAGAGAGGTCTTTGCCCTGCCGGTGCAGGGTGCGAAGGGTCTGGAGGATTTTGTCCCTGTCCCAGGTGCGTCTCATGATGGCTCGGACCTTAACTGAAGTGTCAGAGTTATACAGATAGCAATTGCTTGCGTCAGCGGCAAAAATGAGAAATCGATTAGGCATCTTGGGTGCGATAAAATGCGCGATAAAATGCCTCATGCAGCCTTGGCAATCGCATTTCGCCGATCTCGGCTGGTTTTACTTTGAAGGCGGCGCTGGGCTACAGTGGCGGCGTGGGCCCACAACGCGGTAAGAAAAAAAATCCTCGCGACAAGGACCTCACCTCGCAATACCTCTCGGGGGCGATGGATGAGGATGAGCTGCGCTCCAGCGAGCGCTATTCGGGGCGGGATGCCAGCGCGCGGCAGAAAAAGATGGAAAAAACCGCCCTGCTGCGGCTGGCCGAGGAGTCGGCGGCGCCGGATGTGGATGCGCTGCCGATTGGGGACGTGGCCCAGGTCTATTCGCTGTTTGTGGATGTGGAATTTGAGGGGACAAGCTGGCTGTGCGTGGTCAGGAAGACCATGACCAAGCTGGGTGAGCCGCCGATTGTGGGGGACCGGGTGCGGTTTCGGGACACGGATATGAAAGATGAAAAAGGGCGGCCGGAGGCGGTGATCGAGCAGATCCTGCCCCGGGAAACCGTTTTGACGCGCTCCGACAGCTTCAAGGCCATCGTGCAGCAGCCGATTGTGGCCAACGCCAACCAGATGCTGATCGTCACCAGCCTCAAGGAGCCGAGGATCAAGTGGGGGATCATCGACCGCATGATCGTGGCCGCCCAGGGAGGTGGGTTGTTGCCCATTTTGTGCATGAACAAGATGGATCTGGTGAACAGCAAGGAGATGGAGTTTGCCAGAAGTGCGATGCGGCACTACCAGACGCTGAAGGTCAGGACGCTGGAAACCAGTGTGACTGAGAAAGTGGGGCTCGAGGAGCTGCGGCAAATACTGGCCGGCGGGCCGACGGTGTTGACCGGGCAGAGCGGCGTGGGCAAAAGCAGCCTGATCCAGTCGATCGAGCCGGGTTTGGATTTGCGCATCGGGGCGATCAGCGGATACACCGGCAAGGGGCGGCACACGACCACGTCGGCCAAGCGCTACCGCCTTTCGGACGGAGGATATGTGATCGACACGCCGGGGGTGAAGCTCTTTGGGCTTTGGGGGGTGACGCGGGACAATCTTTCGGTTTATTTTCCGGATGTGGTCAATGGGACTGCGCCGCCGTGGCGGGTGGAGAGTTATGAGCGGATTGTGGAGACGCTGGGGGATGGCTGAGGTTGGATCGGCTTGTGTGGGGAGCGGTTGTGGAATAGCATGGATGGTTTGGAGAATTGCTGAATGCCCAAAAGTGAGCCGATTGAGGTGGAAGCAACAGTGACCACGGCGTTGCCCAACGCCATGTTCAAGCTCAAGCTCGACAACAGCGAGCATGAGATTCTGGGGATTGTCTCGGGAAAAATGCGCAAGCATTTCATCCGCATCCTGCCGGGGGACCGGGTGAAAGTGCAGCTTTCGCCGTATGACCTGACCAAGGGGCGGATTGTGTTCCGGCAGAAATAGGAATGGGCTTGGTTTGGACATGATGGGGCCCTGAAACGGGAGCGGTGGGTTTGTTTCGTCAAAACAAATGGGTTTGGGGAAAGCCAAAAGTAGCGATTTTGGAGTGATGGAGGGGTTTGGGGTTTGTTCGGTGGGTTTGATTGGGTTTGATTTTGGGATGGGCAGGGGTTGATGGTGCGGGGCGAATTGCGAATGGCGATTTTGTAAAAGTGGAACATTGTGCACTATTGTGGACCATTGGAGTGAGTGAGGTGTGGGCGTAGGGGTGGCTGGGCGCGCGGAGGGGACGGGGGTACGGCTGGGTGGGTGAGACGAGAGCATTTCTTTCCCCCTTTCGTTGCGACGTTGGCCAGAGGTTCGCGGAGCGAACCCTACGCAGGTTGTATACGTTTTGGATGGGGATTTGTTTGGGCAAGAATCGGTATTTTTCAGGG
>DASYUA010000023.1:0-16729 GCA_036001665.1 Tepidisphaeraceae bacterium | reverse complement strand
TTCCAGCCAGCCGCTGGCGACGCAGGCGGGGCTTTCCATCTTGATGAAGGGCGGAAACGCGGCCGACGCGGCCGTGGCAATGGCGGCGGCGCTCAACGTCACCGAGCCGGCCTCGACTGGTTTGGGCGGCGATTGCTTTGCCCTCTTTTTCGACGCCAAAACCAAAAACATCACTGCCCTCAACGGCTCGGGCCGCGCGCCGGCGGGATTATCTATCGAATTGTTGAAACAGCAGCACCTGATCAGTCCGCGTAAGTCGGTGATCGCGGATGAATATCATGCCCACAATATAACCGTGCCCGGCGCCTGCGGCGGGTGGTGCGCGATGGCGGCCCGGCACGGGACCATGAAACTTGCTGAGATTTTCGCGCCGGCAATTGAGCTGGCGGAGAATGGATATCCAGTTGCGCCGCTGACGGCGCATTTCTGGGGCGGATTGGTGGCGCGGCGGCTGGCGACGACGCTCGGTGGCACAGAGTTGCTAATTGACGGCAGTGGGCCCAGGGCCGGGGAGATTTTCAGGAACCCGGGATTGGCGCGCACGCTGAAGGAGATCGCCGGCGGTGGGCCCGACGCTTATTACAAAGGCGAGATTGCCCGCTCGATCGCCCAGACCGTGCAGAAGGCCGGCGGCGTGATGACCGTTGAAGATCTGGCCGCGCACGAGACGACCTGGCATGAGCCGATCGGCATCGACTATCGCGGCATGAAGGTTTGGGAATGTCCGCCCAATGGCCATGGAATCGCCGCGCTGCTGGCGCTCAATGTGCTGGAGGGATTTGATGTGGCGTCGATCCCGCCGGAAAGTGCACAGCGCTGGCATCTGCTGATCGAGGCGATGCGGGTGGCGTTTGCGGATACATCGTGGTACGTCGCCGATCCGAAATTCTCGAAAGTGCCGGTCGCGGAATTATTGTCGAAGGACTATGCAGCGCAGCGGCGGAAGTTGATCAATCTCGAGAAGGCGACACTGGACACCCAGAAAGGAACGCCCGTCGCCAGCAGCGGCACGGTTTATTTCTGCGTCGTCGATGGCCAGGGCAACGCCTGCTCGTTCATCAACAGCAATTACCTTTCGTTTGGAACGGGCATCGTGCCAGCAGGTTGGGGATTTGCGCTTCAGAACCGCGGGAATTGTTTTTCGATCGATCCGAATCATCCCAACGCCCTCGCCCCCCGCAAGCGGCCGTATCACACGATCATTCCCGGAATGATTACGCGCCAGGATGGCTCGCTGTATGCGCCATTTGGCGTGATGGGCGGTTATATGCAGCCGCAGGGGCACATGCAGGTGGCCGTGGCCATGCTGGATGATCAACTGGAGCCGCAGGAGGCGCTCAATCGCCTGCGATTCTGCATCGAGCCCGCGTCGGCCGCGGGAGTGGTCAGTTTGGAGGAGGGAATTCCTGAACAGGTGGTGGAGAAACTGCGTGAGATAGGCCACCCCATCAAAGGCGTCATCACCGGCTACAACCGGGCGACGTTTGGAAGAGGGCAGATCATCCGACGGGAGGCGAGCGGCGTTCTCTGGGCCGGCAGTGATCCGCGGGCCGATGGATGCGCGATGGGATTCTGATTACCGGACGCGGGCAAAAAGCCCGGTTTTGCGTGACGGGTCGGATGCCGCCGGTTACCATACGGCCAACCAACAAATCTTTCTTAACGGGAACCAAACGCTATGAGTGCAGACACCGCATCGGCACCAGTCTCGTCCGGAATGCTTCGCCCCCAGGCGGAACCGGGAATCAAATTCAAGTTATCGATCATGATGTTTCTCCAGTATGGGATCTGGGGCGCATGGCTGCCGCTGTTTTTTGCCTATCTGACCGGCCATCTGGATATTCCGGCGGCCAAGGCGGGTCTGCTCTTCTCCATCGGCGCGATCGGCGCGCTGCTGGCGCCGTTCATCGCCGGGCAGATCGCGGATCGGTATTTCAACACGGAGAAGTTTCTGGCCATCAGCCATATCCTGGGGGCGGTATTGGTGTGGCAATTGGCCAAGGTGACGACATGGAATGAGCTGGTGGTTTATTCGCTGCTGTATTCGGTGATCTATGCGCCGACGCTGGCGCTGACCAATTCGCTGGCATTTCATCATCTGCCGGATCGGGATCGGGATTTCGGAAAGGTGCGGGTGTGGGGAACAATCGGATGGATCGTGGTGGGGATCGGTGTGGCGCAGTGGCTGCTTTATAAGCATTCGCAGGGGGCGACGCCGGCGGAGGTGACGCGAAGCCAGGTGGCGGGGATGGCCGATGCGCTGCGGGCGAGCGCGATTCTGGGGGTGGTGATGGGGATTTACTGTCTGTTTTTGCCCAGGACGCCGCCGAGCACGGGGAAGCAGCCGTTTGCGGCCGCGGAGGCGATGAAGGAAGTTGTAAAGCCGCCGCTGCTGGTGCTGTTTATTGTTTCGTTTTTTGTGGCGTGCATTCACCAGTTTTATTTCGTGATGACAGCGCCGTTTTTGAACTCACTGAGGATTCAATCGCCGACGATCAATCGGATTTTCGGCGTGGGGGGCGGGGGATTGATGACCATCGGGCAGATGTCGGAGATCGTGGTGCTGGCGATCATGCCGTTTGTCATCAAGAGCGTGCCGCGCAAGACGATTCTGGCGATTGGACTCCTCGCTTACGTGCTGCGGTTTTTCATCTTCGCTTATGTGCAGCATCCGGCGGCGGTGATACCAGCGCTGGCGCTGCATGGGGTATGTTTTGGATGCTTCTTTTTTGTGGCGTTCATGGTGGTGGATCAGTTCACAACCAGGGATGTGCGGGCCAGCGCCCAGAGCTTGTACAACGTGGTGCTGGTGGGATTTGGAACGATCGTGGGCAATTTGTTCGCCGGCTATGTGGGGCAGATGGCAACGCAAAATGGGGTAGTGAACTATCGAATCATGTTTTCGGTGCCGATGTGGGTGGCGCTGGGGTGCCTGGTGGCATTGCTGGCGGGCTATCCCAGAAACGTCCAGCCCAGCCATGAGGAGGAACCGCGGTTTGAGGTCGCGGCGTCCAAGCCACGTCGATGAGATTATCGGGCGTGTTTTTCTAATCGTCTCCTCACTTAAGCGACCCGGCTGATTCTCCGATAACGCGAAATAGGCCCCCGTCTGCACTTTTGGGGCCGTGTGAGCGGCACAGGGGGCAACGGAGAAGCCATGGCGCACGTCGTAAAGCGAGATGTGAAAAGCCTGTGGCTCGAGTTCTCGCAAAACCGCTCCGATTCCCTGAGAAATTTACTGACCGAGCATTATTATCCCCTCGTCAAGCGGACCGCGCAGCGGATTCACGCCAAGCTGCCGCGCGAGGTCGAGCTGGATGACCTGGTCTCGGCCGGGACATTCGGGCTGATGTTTGCCATCGATGCCTATGACATGGGTCGCGCGGTCAAATTCGAAACCTACTGCGCCACCAGGATTCGCGGGGCAATTCTGGACGAACTGCGCTCCTGGGACTGGGTGCCGCGGCTGGCCCGGCTGCGGGCGCACAAGCTGGTCGATGGAACCCGCGAAATGAAGCTGGAGCTGGGCCGCGACCCCACGAATGAAGAGCTGGCCCAGCGCCTGGGCGTGCCGATGGAGGAGGTGGACCGCATCGCCCGCGATGGAACGCTCACGCGGGTGATGTCGCTGTCCCGCCAGGTGCGCGGCGGCGAGAGCGATGAGGAGCGCGACCTGTTCATCCTCCAGGATCACCAGATCGATTTGCGCCTGCGCACCATGGAGCGCGAGGATGTGAGGGAAGTGCTCAGCCACGGCCTGTCGCGGGCCGAGCAGTTGATCATCATGCTCTATTATTTTGAGGGGATGACGATGAAGGAGATCGGCGCGACCCTCGATCTCTCCGAGTCACGCGTCAGCCAGATGCATTCGACGATTCTGACCCGCATTCAGCGGGACCTGGGCATGCCACAAATCCCGCCAGCGGCGGCCGCTTGAACCACCAGATGTAGGGCGTGCTTTAGCATGCCGGAAGACGCGGCATGCTGAAGCATGCCCTACGGCGGACCCTACTTCCGCTGCTCCTGCTTTTCCTGTTGCTCCTGCTGTTTTTCCAGCTCCGCGAGGCGCTTCTGGGCGGCCTTGGTTTGCTCCAGCAGCCGGGCCCGCATGGCCTCGACCTCCGCCAGACGCTGCTCGAGCATCTCGGTTTCGGCCTGAAGCCGCTTGTGCATCAACTCGAATTGCTGGTCCTGGAGATCGAGCTTCTGGGCATCCTGAAAATCGCGCAGGCGAAGCTGCTGTTGCTGCAACGCACGGTCCTGAAGCTTCTGCGCATCCTGGATTTGCTGGCGAACATCGATGTCCAGGCCATTTTCAGCGATGTTGGGCGCAATTCGAAGAATGCGGGCGTTGCCGTTAATCGCCAGGGCCCGGCCGCGGGCGGTGTATCTGTCGTAAATCGCCGCCGCCTCCGGCTGCTCCTTGCGCAGCTCTTCGATCGACTTGGCCTCGTAATCCTTCTGGACCTGTTTGCCGTTGTCGTTGTCGGTGACCGACATGCGGATGCCTTCGGGACCTTCCTGAATATTCACCTGGCGATTGCCATCGGTGATGTTGGTGGTGCGCTGGCCATTTACCGCGGCGACGTTGATGTTGACCCGGCCGGCGCGGGCCACTAGGACATCGGCCGGCATTCCACGATTGGCCGCCACACCCCACTGCTGCGCCGCGTTGGCCTGATATGCGTTCAATCGGCGTTGCCCGCGGACCTCGCGCCGGCCCTCGATTTTCGGCACCAGATAGTCGGCGTAAGAGCGGATGCTCGGATCCTCGCTCTTTGCCGCCTCGCGCAGAGCGGGCAGGGCTTCCGCTCCCAGCTTCTGAAGCTCCTCGCTGGCCGCGTCGCGCTTGGCAAAATCATCGGCGGCAAGCTGCTGAATCAGGCCGGCGATTTTCTGTTGCTGCGGAGTTGGTTCTGTCTTGGCGGCCGGCGCATCCGCGGCCGGGGCGGGTTGAAGGGCCGGCGCAGGCCCAGCGCCGGGTGCGGCGACCTGGGCGAACGAAATGCCGGCGAGAAATAGAGAAGCCGCGAACGCGGAACCGTGAATTCCCCAATTCATGACGGTCTCCTTGGAATGAGTTTTGGTCCTATTACCGACGCCGTGGCGTAGAGCGATCTAACAGCATTATGCCACTGAAATATGCGAGCGCCAATGCAATGGCCGCTCTATCCGTAATTGATGCGCGGCCGACGGGATTGTTTCGGGATATTCAGGACACGGGCAAGATGCCCGTGCTACAGGACCTGTTTCCGCAATTCGCTGACGGCCTGTTTGATGCAATCGAGGTGGGGATTGAGGGCGAGCGCTTTTTCGTACACCTTTATCGCCTCCCGCGGCTGGCTGAGATGGGCGTAACAATGCCCCAATCCCGCCCAGGCCCCGAAATGACAAGGCATCAGCCTCACCGCATGATGGCAATCGACCAGCGACTCATCGAATTTTTCCTGGAGGTAATTGGCAATCGCCCGCTGGTTATATGCTTCCGCAAAATCCGGCGACAACTCGATGGCCCGGCCAAAATGCTTGAAAGCACAATCAAATTTGCGATCCGAGAGACATTGTGTCCCCCGCGCCAGTTCCTCATTGGCGGCCGCCGATCCACAGCGAAACCAGATCGACCAGAGGGCATGTTCGGCCATCTGATTGGTCATCGGATCGGGATCTTTCAGCCGTTCGGCCACCGCCGGGATGCAGCAGGACCGCCCCACGAGTGACAAAGCCAGTGCTGCCACTTTTCGCGCATCGCAATCGGGACAGGAAAGCAGCGAGGTGATCTGGTCAGGTGTGTAATGCTTTTTGAGATGGCACAGGAGCCCTTCGAGGTCCTTGGACTCCAGAAGGGGCGTGACGGAGTCGACGAAACGGCAGGGGTCTATCGCGGTTGAGCCTGACACTCGTTTACTTTAGGCGATGCGGGACAAGGGTTTCCATTGTAGTAGTGCAGCCTTTTAGGCTGCGGATCGCAGGCCCAAAGCCTGCACTACAATTTCCTCGCTCCGCAACAGCCTTCCTTTTCTGGTCAACACATCCCCTACACATCAACAAAAAGGGGCGTCGCAAAATTGCGCGCCCTCGAGCTCTGCAAATCTAATAAGGCGACGGACGCCAATCACCCGGCCGGCGTCCGGAATCGTATCCTTCGAATCGCTGCTTCTGCTCGGCCTCGGCCGCTCTGGATTCGGGGCTGAAAGGCGTGGCGTAATAGCCGCGCTGCACCGTTTCCGAATCACCGAGCTTGCGAGGTACATAACCGGTCTCGGTCGTGCTTTCGCAGCCGATCAACAGTGCTGCGCACCCTAAGAAGCACCATTTAATCATCACAAACACCCTGCGATGTGCGTTGTCTTACCCTGCTCCGCCAGACGGACGAGCGCCTGTCCCAATTTGTCCGTTCCCAAGTCTCCGCCTGAGCAATGATACTAGGCAGGAGAGCCGAATTATCCAATTTTTATACGCCCGATTCGGCCAATGGCAAGTGGCGCGTGATTTGTATCGGTCCAGCATGTGACCGTCCGCCGGGGCGGTTGTTGCGCTCAAAGCGGCCGGTTTCAGGAGGCTTTTGTATGAAGTTGTCCATCGTCATCATTTGCTGGAACGACCTGAAAGTCATACCTGCTTGTCTGAAATCTATTTACGAACAGACCACAGATACTGAATTTGAGGTGATCCTTTCCGACAACGGATCAACGGACGGTTCGCTCGACTTTATCCGCCAGAATTACCCCCAGGTCCGGATCGTCGAAAATAAGGCCAATCTGGGCTATGCCCGCGGCAACAATACCGGCATCGCGGCCGTGGGGGAGGCCGACTACATCCTCATCCTCAACCCCGACACGATCATTCACGACCGGGCATTGGATAAATGGGTCAAGTTTGCCGACCGGCATCCGCAGGCGGGGGCATTTGGTTGCCGCGTACTCAATCCGGATGGCTCCTATCAAGACCCAGCCCGCCCCTTTCCAACCAACTGGCACTACTTCCTGGTCGCGCTGCGACTTCGGCAGAACAACTATGGAAAATTCAAAGGCGAGATCGAGCGCGAGATCGATTGGCAGAGCGGCTGCTGCGTCATGCTCCGCGGGGAATTGCTCAAGGAGCTTGGCGGCTTCGATGAACGATTTTTCTATCACTATGAGGAAGTGGACCTGTGCTATCGCGTCTGGAAGGCGGGCTCTAAAGTCCTCCACACTCCCGAGGTGACCATTACCCACCTGGGCGGCCAATCGGTGGGCCGGTTCCCGATTCGATTCGAGCTGGAAAAATACCGCAATCGCTACCGCTATTTCCACAAGCACTACGGCATGAGCGGCCTGATCCGGAATCGCCGAATCGCCATGCTGCACCTGCGCATGCGGCAACTCGGCTACGGGCTCGTCGGTTGGTTCAAAAAAACCGACGTGCAAAAGAATCGAATGGAAATGTTGCGGGTGGTCACGCGCTGGAACAAGCAGCTCGACCCCATCGCTTTTATCCAGCGCGGCCAGGAACCACAGAGCGGCTATGAACCCCTCATGCCCGCTCCCAGAGTGTCGATGGCGACCACGTAGAAATGTAGGGTGGGGCTTGCCCCACCAATTCTTTGTAACAGGAGTATCTCAGATGGCGGTGTCTTTAGTTACCGGCGCGGCGGGTTTCATCGGTTCACACGTCGTCGATCATTGCCTGCGCCTCGGCCAGCGGGTCGTGGCCCTCGACGATCTCTCCGGCGGCTTTGCCGACAACGTCCCCCGCGGCGCAACCTTCGTCAAAGGCTCGATCCTCGACCACGAGCTGATCAACACCCTCTTCGCCGAACACGGCTTTGATTACGTCTATCACCTGGCGGCCTACGCGGCCGAGGGATTGAGCCATTTCATCCGGCGGTTCAACTACAACAACAACTTGATCGGCTCGATGAACCTCATCGATGCGGCCGTGAACAACAACGTCAAACGATTCGTCTTCACCAGCTCCATCGCCGTCTATGGCGCTGGCCAGACCCCGCTGACCGAAGACATGGCCCCCATTCCCGAAGACCCGTATGGCGTGGCGAAATTGGCCGTCGAGCAGGACCTCAAGTGCGCCCACCACATGTTCGGCCTCGATTACACCATCTTCCGCCCGCACAACGTCTACGGCGAGCGCCAGAACATCGCCGACCGCTATCGCAACGTCGTCGGCATCTTCATGAACCAGCTTCTCAAGAGCGAGCCGATGACCATCTTCGGCGACGGCGAGCAACAGCGGGCCTTCACGCACATCAACGACGTTGCCCCCCTGATCGCCGAGTGCGCGACTATTGATGCAACCCGAAATGAGATCTTTAACGTCGGGGCCGATGTGCCATTCACTGTGAACGAGTTGGCGCAGGTCATCGCCAGGGCGATGAGCCTGCCGTGCGATGTGAAACACCTGGACCCGCGCAACGAGGTCAAGCTGGCCTTCTCCGATCACAGCAAGTGCGACCGCATCTTCGGCAATCGTCGCAAGACGACGCTCGAAGAAGGCATCACCGCCATGGCGGCCTGGGTCAAAGAACACGGCGCACGCGAGAGCAGCATCTTCAAGGATATTGAGATCATGCGCAATCTCCCCAGGAGCTGGGCCGACGCCGCCAGTAAAGCCAACTCTGCAACGGCGACCGCATCCTGACTTCCCAGTAGGGTCCGCTTTAGCGAACGTTTTAACCCAGACCGTCCGCTGAAGCGGACCCTACACATTCAACCCGCCCGGCCTATACTGTTCCCCCATGGCCAAGTCCTCAACTCCTCCTCCGAACGTCGCCATTGCCTCGCTCGATGCGCGCAAGCAGTCGATGTTTAACCTCATGGCTCCCGGCCCCGGCACGCCCTGGGAGGACCGCGGAAGCATCGGTGTCATCGGCGCATTTTTCAAAACCGCGTTCCAAAGCATGTTCAAGCCCGTCCAGTTGCTCGACTCCATCCGCCGCCCCGAAACCGGCGGCGATGCGTTTTCATTCGCCATCGGCTGCGGCCTGATGTGGGGGCTCAGCGCCATCGTTCACGGATATCTCTACTACCGCAAAGTGCTGCACCTGGAGCAGACGACTCAGGGCTCGACGAAAGTCGATCAGTGGTTCGTCAGCGGCCAGCTCTTTTTCATCCTGTGCGCAGTTGCCGCGGTGCTGGCGGTGATTGGAGCGCTCTTTTTTCAGAAGCTGGGAGCGAAGATTTATTACGCGATGGTGGCCACGGAAATGACCAGCAAAGCGCCGCCGATTCTGGTCGTAAACATTTTTGGCTATTGCCTTGGCCCCAGCCTGGTGGCCCCGGTCCCCTACATCGGCCCGCCCCTGGCAGTGACATGGATCCTCATCGCCCTGATCGTCGGCGGCGTCTCGCGCCTGAAGGTCAGCATGAAGGGGGCCATGATCGGCGCCTTGGTTTCCGTCTTCGCGATGGTGGGGATGTTTGCCGGCGTGTGGTTTGTGGCCGCCCAACTCCCGCCGCACGCCGTCACCAAAGAACCGCCTCTCATCCGCGGCAGGCGCTGATATGAGCGCCACGTTCGCAGCACGATTGCTCGCGCGAATTCACCGCCGCTTTCAAACCACAACCCAGACCCTGCTCATCGGCGAATTGCGGATTCCCTTCACCCGCATCACCAATCCCGATGTCGTGCTCGATCAGGTGGCGGCCGAGGAAGATCGCCGCGAAAAACAGAGCGGCCAGCGCCACGAAGGCGATGAGCTGCATCTGCCCTACTGGGCCGAGCTGTGGGAAAGCGGCCTGGGGATCGGCCAGATGCTCGTCGCCTCCCCGCAGCTCGCGCGCGACAAAAATGTGCTCGATCTGGGCTGCGGAATGGGCCTTGCGGGCACAGTGGCGGCCGCGCTGGGCGGAAATGTTCTCTTTGCCGATTTGGAGGCCGACTCGCTGCTCTTCGCGGCGCTCAACAGCCTTCCCTGGCGGGCAAATGTCCGCACCCGGCGACTGAACTGGCAAAAGGACCGCCTCGACGAGCGCTTTGATTTGATCCTCGGCGCTGACATTCTCTACGAAAAAATCCAATGGCCATTCCTGGAGCCTTTCTGGCGTAACCATCTCGCCCCCGGCGGCTCCGTATTGCTCGGCGAGCCCGGCCGACAGACCGGCGATCTATTTTTGGAATGGATTCGACAAAAACCGTGGAAACTCGAACTCTCTGAGCAGCCGGTGATCACGCGCCCCCGCCCAATTCGCCTCTTCCAACTCAGCCCCAACAGATGACCCCCTCATCCTCTTCAAATCGAAAATCGAGAATCGAAAATCGAAAATTGAGAATCGAAAATTCTACTCCGTCCCCTGTCCATTTCCCGCTTTCGGCTCATTATCCTCGACCGCCTTGGCCGTCACCGCGGCGCTGAGCGTCGTGATCAGCGCCGTTTTCACCACATCAAACAGCCCCTGCCCCAGTTGTCCCATGAACGATGGCTTCTGCGCCTCAACCGCCGCCCGCGCGGCCTTCTCGGCGCCTTTTTCCCTGGCCTTCTCCTTCTCTTCCTTCGGCTTTACCTCTTCCATCAAGCTTCGCAGCCGTTCCTTGAACGTCTCCTCGCGCGAGGGTGTCAACGCGCTGCCGGCCAGAAAACCGGCGGCCGCGCCCAGTCCCAGCGACACCCACGGATACGCCCCCATCCATTCCGTCAGGTGTGCATTGTCCTTGAACGCGCCGCTCAGCGCACGCTTCATGTCGCCAATGGCGGTATCCATCGCCGCCCTGGCTTTGGCCTGTTGATTGGCCAGGAAATCGGCCTCGCTCAGCTCACTTTGCTTTTTCTTCTGCTGTGGCGGCCTGTTCGACGTCGCGCCCGAACTGGCCGCGCTGCCAGCGTTTTCGCTGCTCATATTTCTCCACCGTTGCTTTGCGGAATCCGGCATTGGCCCTGGAAAGTCCCACCGCCGCGCCGATGCCGATCAACACCAGCACGCCCAGGCCGACAATCAGCGCGCCCAGCCAGTATTTGGGCGGATCGAAGATATGTGCCAATCCCATGGCCGCGCCGACGAGGAAGAGCGCCACCGCCGTGCTGATCAGCGCCGAGAAGACGATTATGCCGACAATGCCCAGGCCCGCATAGATGCCGGCGCTCCGCAACGAGGCCTTCATCCCGTCGAGCTTGGTGGCCAGGTAGTAAGAGGCATACTCCTTGTACTCGCCGATCAACTGGCTCACGCGTTGGAAGCCCTCAAAGTGGGGCGGCCCCGGACCTTTGTCCGATTCGCGCGGCGCGGAGGATGGCTCCTCGGCGGAGGCGCTGGGGGCGGGGTCGCTCTGGGCGTCCGGAGGGCAATACGGTTTGCGTACGTCGGCTTCCATGGCTCATCAAACTCCAACTGCGGGCTGGCCAAAAGCGGTGCGCTAAAGTGAACCCTGCACTTGAGTTTAGCTGCGGCGCCACAGAATGCCCAGCAGCAGGCCAACGCCGGCCGCGATCATGACGGCCTTCAGCGGCTGCTCGCGGACATACGCTTCCAGGTTCTGCTCCATTTCCATCGCCTTCTGGCGGCCTTGTTCATAATACTCCTGGGCCTTCTCTCGCCCTTGCTGGTAGTACTCATTGGCCGATTCCTTGAGCTGGTTGACCTGCTCCGAGGCGGCCGAGCCCATCTCACGGAGCTTCTCCTTGGCTTCCTGGGCCTTGTCCTTGATTTGACCAATCGCGCCGGCCTGAGACCCGCCCTGATTTGAAGGATTATCCAGACGTGACATGCCGTCTCCTTTTCGAAAAACAACTGCCGTTCTATTACCGCCGTTCCTTATAGTCCTGCAAGCGCGGCAGGGGGAGCGCGAAAAATGAGAAATTCCCCAGACTTCCAGGGGTCTATTTTCAGAAAGGGGCGGGACGAGTATGAGTATTTGCGGTGCGGATGGAGAGGGAGATTTGTTGTGGAATTGGGCGAGAGGCAATAGAATTGGTCCCGTGCCTCCTTTAGTTGTTCAGAGGGGCCAGCGCTGTCATATCGGAAGCTCGCCTTTGCGCAATAAGGAGTGACTCGTGGGAATCCGCGAAACCCTCAATAAGAATCAGACCCTTACGACCGGCGCCACCATCTTCATCATTCTGGTGGCCATTGGAGTCATCGTCTGGCAGATGATGCCGGAGAAGCCGCCGCGGCTGATGAGCAAGGCCTATTACACGAATGATGATGGGAAGAGCTGGTTCGAGGATTCGGCCGACAAGATCGTGCCGTATGACAAGGATGGCAAGGAGACGGTGCGGGCGCACCTGTTCCAGTGTTCCGGCGGCGCGCCGTTCGTCGGCTATCTGGAGAAGCTGGATCCGAAGGTGAAACAGAAGCTGGATGAGTTCTATGCCAACCCATCCAACAAGGGCCGGATCATGCCGGGGCAGATCGAGCAGGAGGAGAACGGGCGCCTGGTGAAACGGCCGCTGGACAAAAACTGGCTGCCGGACAGCAATCCGGCGGCGGCGCGGATCACCACGATCAAGTGCAAGGATGGGTCGTATGCCACCCGGGTGACGCCGGATATGCCGCAGTGATCGCGGTTGCACAGGCGGGTGTTCATTTGTACGCCTCCAGGATTTTCTGAATCACTGAAGAGGTGCTGCGCCCATCGACGAGGGGGGCGAGGGCGATTCGGCCGCCGCAGGCTTCGACCACATCCCAGCCGACGACTTTTTCCTTGGTGTAATCCGCGCCTTTGACCAGCACGTCGGGCTTGATCTGCTCGATGAGCTTAAGGGGGGTGTCTTCGTCGAAGCTGACGATGTAGTCGATGCTCTGGAGCTCCTCGAGCAACTGGAGGCGGTCGGCCTCGGGGATCACCGGACGCTTGGGGCCCTTGAGGCGGCGGACGCTGGAGTCGGTGTTGACGGCGACGACGAGGATGTCGCCCTGGCGCTTGGCGAAGCGGAAGTACTCGACGTGGCCGAGGTGGACGATGTCGAAGACGCCGTTGGTGAAGACGATCTTGCGGCCCAGGGTGCGGTGGCGATTGAGTTCGGGCACGAGCTTGTCGGCGGTGCGCTGTTTGCCGGCCGATTCGCGGATTTCCGAGAGCAGGTCGTGGATGATTTCCTGGGGGGTGATGGGGACGCAGCCGAATTTCTCGACTTCCAGGCCGCCAGCGATGTTGCCCAGTGCGACGGCGTCGGTCCAGGTTGCGCCGGCAGCGCGGGCGACGGTGAGCATGGCCAGAACCATGTCGCCAGCGCCGGTGACATCAAAGACCTGGCGTTCGCGGGTCTTGAGATGGCGGCGCTCGCCGGAACTGGTGGCGAGGAATGCGCCGTGCTTGTCGAGGGTGATGACGACGGCTTCGAGGTTGAGCTTTTTGAGGAGGAATTCTGCGGCGGGGGCGTAGTGCTCGATTTGGCGGATGGGCAGGGCGGTGGCGCGCTCGGCTTCGGATCGATTGAGCTTGAGCGCGGTTGCGCCGGCGTATTTGCTGTAGTCGGGGATGTTGGCGGGATCGACGATGACGGGAATTTTGCGGGCGCGGGCCAATTCGATGGCCTGTTTGCAGACCTGGGGGGTGATCAGGCCCTTGTTGTAGTCTTCGATGCAGAGGATGTGAGCGGAGTCGAGGGCTTCCTTTATGTGATCGAGGACCTTCTGGCCGATGGCGGCGTCGATGGGGCCGGTGTCTTCGATGTCGAGGCGGATCATCTGCTGGGGATGGCGGTGCTGGGCGGAGCCGACGAGGCGGAGCTTGGTGACGGTGGGGCGGCCATCGACTTCGAGCAGGCCGCTTGTGTCGGCGCCGGCGGTGGCGAGGTGTTTGCGGACTTCTTTGGAGGCCTCATCGCGGCCGAGGACGGCGACGATGGAGACTTGCGCGCCGAGGGCGGAGAGGTCGGCCAGGACGGAGCCAGCGCCGCCGAGGCGGTATTCCTCGTGCTGGAAATGGAGGACGGGGACGGGGGCTTCGGGGCTGAGGCGGTCGGCGTTGCCGAAGATGTAGCGGTCGAGCATGAGGTCGCCCAGGAGGAGGATGCGGCTTTGGGGGAGGTGCTCGACGAGCTCGATGAGGCCGTTGGACATGGGGGTATTGTAGGGGATTTTGAGGAGGGAGAGAGGTGGGGGCAGGGAATGACCGATGGGCAATGACCAGCGACCGGGAAGGGAATGACCAATGACGAATGCCCAATGACCAAAGAATGACCAACGACGAATGAGGAAGGAATGTGGTGGGTTTGTTCGGTCAAAAAAGTTGGCGGGGGAGAAGCCAAAAGTGGCGTTTTTGGGGAGGTGGAGGGGGATTTGGGTTGGTTTGGTGGGTTTGATTGGGTTTGTATTGGACTGGTCAGTGGTCAGTTGTCCGTGGTCGGGTGTCAGTTGCGGGGGAGGGAAAAGGGGCAGAAAAAGAGTGCGGGGGGGTGTTTGGGGAGCGGTTTTTGGCAAACACATTGCGGTGCGGGGGTTGTGGAGGGGGAGGGGCAAGAAGTGACCAAGAAAAGAGGTCCCGTTTAGGTCCTTTTTAGGTCCTTTTTGTGTCCCGAAGGGGTCCCGGGGGAGGGGATTTGGGTCCGAAGGGGCAAAAAGTGCTGAGTGCTGAGGACTGAGTGCTGAGGGTAGGCGGGATCGGCGCGCGGAGGGGGCGGGGGTACGGCTGGGTGGGTGTGAGCAAGGCAAGCGATCCCCCTTTCCTTAAGGATGTCGGGCAGGAGTGCCCAACCTATACCCGTAGTACATTTTTGGGATGAGAATGTTCGGGAAAAATTTGGATTTTGCCAATTTTGCCAATTTACCAAGGACGTTGTGCGTGGATAAATGTTTACCGGTAATGTGGATTTGGACGGTTTTCGAGGGGAGGGTTTTAGAAATTGAGTGGGGGAATGGTTGGTTCGAATTCTGAGCCGCCAGAGGTTGCGTGGCTTGCTTCATTTGAATTCACGGACGCGGGGGACACCCCCGCACCCCCGGAAAGCCGGTGAGATAACGTCACCTGCGGTGACTGGCTGGAGGCAGATCAATCAATGGGAGTGGCGAAACCAGCTACGTCCCCCGTTTCACGTCCCCTGTTTCACGTCCCGGAAAAAGTTAACAGGCTGTCCCACGTGGGTTGGGGCGCCACATTCGGGGCATTGTTGAGGGGTGGCTCGCAGATCGTAGGCGCATTGGGGGCAGAGGCCTTTTGATCGGTTGAGCCACTGGCGGCCTTTGTGGAATTGCCAGGGGAAGGGTTGGGCGTTTTGGCGGCGGGTGCGGAGGAAATGGTAGAGGGGGAGGATCGAGGAGAGGAGGGCGAGGTGGAAGTAGGAGATCCACAGGATCTGGATGGCTTGATAGGTCTGATTTTCGGGTGAGTTTTGAAAGTAGAACCCTAAGAGTGCGATGCCGGGAGTGTCATAGAAATCGCTGTCGCCGTAGTTTAGAAGATCGTGGGAGCGGTGGAGGAACCAATTGTGGGTTGATTCCATCAAAGGGGGGCGATGGAGCGCTTTGGGAAGCTGTGCCAGCGGCGTATTTTCGTGGAAGCGGCGGATGGAGATGCCTCCAGCGCCGGAGTCGATGCGTCCGCCCTCACTGGTGAAGGTGGTGGAGGTGTACTCTGTGCGGTCCCATTCCCAGCCGGCGGAGCTGGTGCAGCTTTGGATGCCGAGGAGAAGGAAAACTGTGGTAAGGATCCAGAGGACACGGTCGAGGCGATAGGCGGCGGGGCGAGCCATGATTTGCGATGTTAATAGTGGCGGGGGCGGTTCTGATAGAGGAAAAAGGGGCGGCACGATCCGCTGCTTGCGCGATGGAAAAACTAGCTGCGTCCCCGTTTTTTCGTTCGGGAAAATCAGATATTACTATTCGATAAAAATGGGCTGCGTCCCCGTTTTTTCTCCGGGGCTGGGGTTTAGTTTGGGGCTTTGGGTTTGCGGGCTGGGCCTTCGGCGGCGCGGAGGTCGGTGGCGGATTGCTGGATGGCCTGCATTTGGGCGGGGGTGAGGAACTTTTCGAGCTTTTGAACGAGGAGATCCTCGGCTTCGACGCGGGACTTTTCGCGAACTTCGGATGATTTGCGCGGGTCGGCTTTGGCGGCTTCAAAGTCGGCGCGGAAGATGTCGTTGGCTTCGTGCTCGGCGGCGATGGCGGCGTCCTGGATTTTGCTCGCCAGTGTGCTTTGCTCGGGGGTCAGGATCGCGGCGACGCGCTGCCGCAACTGGGCGCGAGCTTCTTTCATTTCCCTGCGGACGGTTTCGCGCTGAGCCTGGGTGGAGTCGGCCTTGAGTTCGAGGGCGGAGATCTTGTTGCGGAGATCGGGGTTTCGAACCGTTTGTTGATGGGCCTGGCTCAGGGCGGTTTTCTGCTGATCGGTGAGCATGAGGGCGGCGGTGATGCCGGGGAAGGGTTTTTCGAGCTCGAAGGGCTCGCCGGTGGTTTTGAAGAAGGGTATGGGGGGCTGCAGCGGCAGGGGTTTGGGTGGTTTGGCGGCGATTGAGGGCAGGCAGAGCGCGGCGAGGAGGATGAAGGTGTAGTTGATGATTGCGGTTGATCGGGGCATTACTCCTTATACTTCAATGAGGGAGATTTATTGTCGGTATTCGGTGCGAATGGGGAGGACGCCTTTCGGATGTGGGGGTCAATTCTTACGTCCCTACGGGACTGGGTTCTTCACGCATGTTAACCCCTGGCTGACGCCAATGGGCTATCGTCTTGCGTCCCTACGGGACTGAAGAGTTGAAGAGGTGGGCCGTGCCCACCCTACCGAGGTTGAGTGGTGGGGGAGGTGGCGGGGGTGATTGCTGGGGGTTGAGGTGCGCGGAGGTGGAAGAGGCGCTCGAGGGCGC
>DASYUA010000022.1:0-5749 GCA_036001665.1 Tepidisphaeraceae bacterium | reverse complement strand
GGGGCGGAGGAGAAAAAAAGTTGCGCGAGGGGGTGAATTGGTAAGCGCATGAGGGAGCGGGAATTGTGATTCCTGGAGCGACAAAAACCGGGTCCAAAAGAGGTCCCGAATAGGTCCCGAATGTGTCCCAAATAGGTCCTTTCGGATGGGAAATCGTGTCCGGGGGGATGAGAAGAGCGCTGGATGATTGATTTGGCGCGGGAGGGAGGAAATGGGTTCGTTTTGCAATGACCGAACATCGAACATTGAACATCGAAGCGGGAAGGGGTGGGAAGCGGAAATGGCTTCGTTTTGTAGCACGGGAAAGACCATGGGCGAGCGCAGACCTTGGGCGGGACGCCCAAGCCACGAAGAGGCGGGGAGCCCGGTGAGTTGCGGCGAAGCTGGTGTCCGGCGGAGCCGGAGCTACATTGCACAAAACACCTCCCTCTATATATCCCCCTTTGTTGCGCGAGCGGATGCGCGTTTTTGCAGGTTCGCGCAACCAGGAATGTGAATTACTAAGGGAAAGCGCGGAAAAAATTTTTTATAAGCGGGACATGCGCAACGGTCGGGCACAACAGAGGAGATGGAAGTTGAAAGGATGGGTTTTACGGATGTTGAACCAATCCGTTTTGACTTTTGGCGTCTGGAGAGAAAGATTCCGCAGCGCACGTGGTCGTTGGAAAACGGAAAGGAGTTGATTCTCGTGGAAAAAGAAAAAACGTTCGAGGTTGGAAAGAAGCTGGTGGAGTTGTGCAAGGCGGGGAAGCACATGGAGGCGGTGAATACGCTATATGGTCCGAAGATCGTGAGCATCGAGGCGATGAGCTCGCCGCAGATGCCAGCGCGGATGGAGGGGATCAATGCGGTGCGGGAGAAGGGGGAGTGGTGGGAGAAGAACCATGAGGTGCATGGTGGGGATGTGGAGGGGCCGTGGCCGCACGGGGACCGGTTTATCGTGAGATTCAAATACGATGTGACGGCGAAGACGGGGCCGATGGCGGGGAAGCGGATGAAGCTGGATGAGACGGCGTTGTATACGGTGAAGGATGGAAAGATCGTGCAGGAGGAGTTTTTCTATCATATGGGATGAAGGGGAGGGCATGAGGCTTTGTGTGTTAGATAAGTAGGAATGTCCCCCTTATCGGGGGGGGTTGTCGCTGGAAAATGGAAAGGAGCTGATTCTCATGGACAAGACATTTGAAGTTGGAAAGAAGCTGGTGGAGCTGTGCAAAGCGGGGAAGAATGAGGAGGCGGTGAATACGCTGTACAGCGCAAAGATCGTGAGCATTGAGCCGATGGGTTCGCCGGAGATGCCGGCGCGGATCGAGGGGATCGGGGCGGTGCGCAAGCACGGGGAGTGGTGGGAGAAAAATCATGAGATCCATAGCGCGCAAGTGGAGGGGCCGTGGCCGCACGGGGATCGGTTTATCGTCAGGTTCAAGTATGACGTGACGGGGAAGGGCGGCCCGATGAAGGGGAAAAGGATGATGGTGGACGAGGCGGGGTTGTACACGGTGAAGGATGGGAAGGTCGTGCAGGCGGAGTTTTTCTATCACATGGGATGAGGGGGGGAATTTGCGATTTGCGATTTTTGATTTGCGATTGGGGAGGAGCCCCTCACCCTAACCCTCTCCCCGGAGTACCGGGGCGAGGGGAGAGATACATCGTACAGGTTTAGAGATCTTCCTTGAGCATTTTGGGGATGAGTTCTTCGAAATTTTCGCGGGCGGAGACGGTGCGGAGGACGCCCTTTTTGTCGATGAGGAACATGGTGGGGATGCCGGTGATGCCGTAGGACTCGGCCAGGGGATGCCACTGACGCTTGGCGGCGGCGGCGGCATCGAAGAGCTGGGGCCAGGGCATGTCGGGGTTCTCGGTCATGAAGGTTTTGAGGGCCGCTTCGCTGCGGTCGGAGGAGACGCCGAGGATTTCGAGGCCGTCTTTGTGGAAGTCGGCGTAGACTTTTTTCACGCGCGGCAGTTCTTCGCGACAGGGGCCGCACCAGGTGGCCCAGAAATCGACGAGGATGACTTTGCCCTTCCACTGGGAGGAGGAGAATTTGGAGCCATCGAGGGCGGCGCCTTCGATGGTGAGGGGTTTGCCGGCGAGGCCGCGGAGCTTGGCGGCGGCCTGAATTCCGGAGGCCATTTCGAGGGCGGTGGCGCTTTTGAGGTCGTTGAGGAAGATTTTTTCAACGCGATCGCGGAGCTCGTCGTTGGCCGCGGCCTGCTCGATGAACATGGCGACGATGGGGGCGAGCTGTTCATCCTTGCTGTTGGCTTTGGCGAGCGTTTCCACATCATCGAGCACTTTGGATTGTTCGGCGGCATCTTTGTTGGTCTGCCACCAGCGAACGAGGAGCTGGGTGGCTTTCCACTGGGCGCTGTCCTTGCCCTTGGCGCGTTTTTCGAGAACGGCGGCGGAGTCGGCATCGCCCATGACGGCGAGCATGGCGAGGAGCTGGCGCTGGGCGGACATGGCCTGGGACTTGGCGCGTTCCTCGACGGTGGCGAGCTCATCGAAGAGAGCGACGAGTTTTTTCATGGGGGGAATGGCCTTGGGGGCGATTTCCTGGCGTTTTTGGGGGTCGAGGAGGACCTGAGGGGACTCGAGGACTTCGCTGAGCTGCTGGCCGGTGGTGCGGAGGTCGGCGATGACCTGGTCGGCGGTTCGCTTGTCGGCTTTTTCGGTTTTGTCGGCAGCGAGGGCGGTGATGCCGCTGCGCAGGGCGAAGCCGAGCATGGAGGCGAGGAGAAGGATGACGATTGTGATGCGGCCGATTCGTGATTTAGACATTCGTTTACCGGTTGAGGGACAATGGTAAAGACAGTTCATTCTGTGATTACGATAGCCGGGGAAACGGGGGATTCAAGATTGGTCGCGGCCGAACCACGGGCATGCGAGTACGCCTGCCCATGCCACGCAAGTCTGGAGTTCACGATTCCAGATCTTGAGGCGCGGGCATGCGAATAGGCCTGCCCATGCCATTCGAGCCTGGAGGTCACATCGTTTCAGACCTTGAGGAGGTATTGATATTTGGGGCCGAGGCGGATTTTGGCGATGTAGATGATCTGGCCGAGGTGTTCGGCGGTGTGGGCGGAGGTGGTGGCGATGAGGTCGAGGATGGAGCGGTCGCGGCCGCGGATTTGGGTGGTGTCGAAGAGGGTGGTGTGGGGCATTTGGGTGAGGACGGCATCGACGATGTGGAAGGCGTCGTCGATCATTTGCAGGAGGTCGGATTTGGCCCGCTGTGCTGTGGTGTCGAATTCGCTGGTGCGGTTGCGGGTGTTGGGTTGGCCAGCGATGTTGTGGGCGTAGCGTTCGGTGAGGCTGCCGCAGATGTGGAGGATGAGGTTGGTGATGCTGTTGCTCTGCGGGTTGGGACGCCAGTTGAGGTCCTCATCGGAGAGCTGATTGATGATGCCGTCGAGGCGCTGGCGGGAGTCGGCGAAGCGGGATCGCTGGTCGTCGATGAACATGCGGGCGATGCTGGTCATTTGCGTTTCCGGGGTAAATTGGCATTGTAAAAGGGTGGGGAGGGGGTGCAAGGAGAGATGATGGCGAGGTTGCTCGTGGTGGTTTGCCTGGCGCTGGCGGGGTGCTGGTTTGATGATGGGGATGGGGGCAGGCCGATTGCGCAGGTGAAGGAGCCGGAGAAATCACTTTATGAGAGGCTGGGGGGAGAGAGGGGCGTTGTGAAGGTGGTGGATGAGTGGGTGGCGCGGAGTGTGAATGATTCGCGGGTGAATCTGACGCGGAGGGGGACGGAGATGCAGTGGGTGCCGGCGGATTCGAACATCGCGAAGCTGAAGGGGGTATTGGTGCGGTTTATCTGCGCGGCGAGCGGCGGGCCGCAGAAGTATGAGGGGAGGGGCATGAAATCGGTGCACCAGGGGATGCGGATCAGCGGGGGGGAGTTTGATGCGATGAAGAAGGATTTGAAGGAGGCGATGAAGATGTTGAAGGTGGGGGAGAAGGAACAGAAGGAGTTATTTAAGGTGATCGAATCAGCGCGGAAGGATATTGTGGAAGTGCCATGAAAACCAAATTGCTGGCGGCGTTGATTGTGCTGGGATTGAACCTGATGGCGGCGGCGGCGAATCCGCCGATGTTGAAGATTGGGGAGAAAGCGCCGGATTTCAGTCTGCCGGGGGTGGATGGGAGGACTTACAGCCTGAAGGATTTTGCCGATGGGAAAATCCTGGTGATTATTTTTACCTGCAATCATTGTCCGACGGCGCAGGCTTACGAACAGCGGATCATCAAGCTGCACGAGGATTACAGGGATAAAGGAGTGGCGCTGGTGGCGATTTCGCCGAATGATCCGGCGGCGGTGCGGCTGGATGAGCTGGGGTATACGGAATTTGGCGATTCGTTTGAGGAGATGAAGGTTCGGGCGAAGGAGAGGGGGCTTAAATTCCCGTATTTATATGATGGGGAGACGCAGGCGGCGGCGAAGGCGTACGGGGTGGTGGCGACGCCGCACGTTTATATTTTCGATCAGGAGCGGGTGCTGAAGTATGTGGGGAGGATTGATGATTCGGAGGTGAAGACGGTGACGTCGCAGGATGCGCGGAATGCGATTGAGGCGATGCTGGCGGGGAAGGCAGCGCCGGTGGAGGTGACGAAGGTTTTTGGGTGCTCGACAAAGTGGGCGGACAAGAGCGATAGCGCGAAGAAGTCGCTGGCGAAGTGGGAGGCGGAGGCGGTGAAGATTTCCGCGATCGATGCGGAGGGAGTGAGGGCGCTGGCGAAGAATGATTCGAAGAAGCTGTTGTTGATCAATGTATGGGCGACGTGGTGCGGGCCGTGCGTGAATGAGTTGCCGGAATTGGTGACGATGAACCGGATGTATCGCAAGCGGCCGTTTGAGCTGATTACGATCAGCATGGATGATCCGAAGAAGCAGGAGCAGGCGCTGGAGATGCTGAACAAGCTGCACGTGTCGGCGACGAACTACATTTTTAGTTCGGACAAGCGGGATGCGCTGGTGGAGGCGCTGGATGCGAAGTGGCCGGGGCCGGTGCCGCACACGATTTTGGTGGCGCCGGGTGGAAAAGTGATTTACCGGCAGACGGGGGAGTTTGATGCGATGGAGTTGAAGAAGGCGATTGTGGGGTATTTGGGGCGGACGTACTGAACCGAAGCGCCGGACGGGCGGCGGGAATTCTTTTTTGATTCCGTAGAGATACTGTTGGTGGGCGCGGCCGTGCATTTCCTATAGTGGCGGTGGCTATTGTGGAGGGCACATGCATCGGCGCTCGTTTGGGCTGCTTGCAGCGATCGTTTTATTGGTGATCACGGCGGAGGTGGAGGCGGTGGTGCTTTATCGCACGCCGACGCGGAATACTTCTGCGCCTTCGGGGACGCTGTACAACAGTGGGTGGCAGTGGGAGGGGAAGTGGGGGTCGTTCATTGGGACACCGATTGCGCCGAATTATTTTATTACGGCGGGGCATGTCGGTGGGGGGGTGGGGCAGACGTTTACTTTCAATTGGAAACCGTACACGACGGTGGGGATGTGGGATGATCCGAACAGTGATTTGCGCATCTATAAAGTAAATGGTGCTTTTCCGAGTTACGCGCCGCTGTATACGCAGCCGTGGGAGATCGGGAAGCAGATGGTGGTGATTGGGCGCGGGGCGCAGCGGGGGAGCGAGGTGAGAGTGAATAATGTACTTAAGGGGTGGAAGTGGGGATGGTCGGATGGGATTCAGAGCTGGGGGGAGAATGTGGTGAGCGCGACAGTGAACGGCGGGGTGGG
>DASYUA010000021.1:0-56342 GCA_036001665.1 Tepidisphaeraceae bacterium | reverse complement strand
ATCCGGCGGCCAATGCGCTGGTGCCGGCGCACTTTCCGAAGAATCCGGGGATGCCGATTGGGATCATGGGGATTGGGTCGGGGTTGGGGTTTTTTGTCGGGCCGAGATACGCGGGGTGGAGGGCGGAGGGGGTAGGGGGGATGGGGTGGCAGCGGCCGTGTATCGAGTTGGGGATTGTGGGGATTGTGGTGGGGATTTTGTTTTTGATTCTGGCGAAGGAGGCGCAGGGGGCGCGAGAGGTGATTAAGGAGACATCGCATCCGCTGGGGAAGGGGATGAGAAGAAAGGTTCTGGCGATCGCGGCGATTCTGGGGTGCCGGGATTTTGCGGGGATCGCGACGTCGTCGCTGGTGAGTATTTATTTGCAGAAGGCGCACGGGTTTGATGCGCGGCACACGGGATGGGTGGTGGGAGCGATGATGCTGTCGAGCATGATCGCCAATCCGGTTGCGGTTTGGCTGAGCCCGGGACATCGGCGGCTGCCGGCGTTGATGATCAATCTGCTGATCGGCGGCGTGCTGCTGGTTTTGGTGCCGAGGATTTCGGTGGCGTGGGTGCTGGCGATGCTGGCGGTATTTCAGATTTTTCACCTGGGGAGTTATGCGATTGGGGAGGCGGCGATGCTGGAGCGGGTGCATCCGGAGGTGCGGGGGCGGATCATTGGATTGTTTTTGACGTTCGCGGGGACCTTCGCTTCGCTCTCGCCTTGGGTGATGGGGTGGTGGACGGATTCGCTGGGGGCGAAGGCGCTGCGGCCGGAGGGGTATTACATTCCGTTCGCGGTGCTGGGTGCGATGATGGTGTGGGCGGGATTTTCGGTGAAGATGATTGCGAGATTGGGGCCGACGCCGACGGCGGGTGAAGGTGATGTGGGGGTGATGCAGGCGGTGGCGCCGACGATGGAGGCGATGGGGTGATGGTTGGAATCGACAAAGCTTGATAAGTAATGCCGGCACGGTATTGTTGAAGTGAGAACAGTGGAAGGGCGGGCCAACTCAGAGGGCGGGTGTGGCATGATGCAAGGGAAACAGGAGCGGCGTGGACTGAAAATTCGGCGTCAATTCGTGGAGATGCTCGAGCCGAGGGTGTTGCTGGCCGGTTTGCCCTTGGACTCCACCTTTGGCACCGGCGGGATGGTGATCTGGGGTGTACCGAACCAGATCGATCTGGGCCGAAGCATCACTCTGCAACCCGACGCGAAGATCGTCGTCGGAGGATGGAACCAGGTCCCCGCCTCGCGTCACGCGAACCTCACGCGCCTGCTGCCCAATGGCGCCTTTGATCCGTCCTTTGGAACCGGAGGGAGTTCCGAGCTGCCGGACGTGCAGGATCCCTATGCCGTGACGATCGCTTCCACCGGCGAGATTATTTCCGGTGGAACCGGCCATAACGGATTCCAGATCACTGGAACCCTCTCATCCACCAGCGGCGCGGGCGTGCATCAGTGGACGCAGGTGTTCACCGTCAGTTCCAAGGACACGTTCTACGATGTGAAGGTTCAGAATAGCGGCCGCATCATCGCAACGGGCGAGGCCGATGGCGGGTCGGCATTCCTGTTCGCCGCGCTTCAGCCAAACGGCTCCTTTGATCCAAGCTATAAAGGAGGCGGGCGGTTTTTCGAGGACTTGGACTCATCAGCAGTCGGCAACGTCGCAGGGGGCTTTGCCATCGTCCCGCGTGCCGATGGAGGTTATCTGGCTGCTGGTCTGGGTTGGAATGGCAGTTCGAGCAGTTTCGTAACCGTTCGTCACCTCGCCAATGGCCAGCGCGACGAATCCTACGGCGTTCACGGCGTCACTGGCCCGGTCGGGCCAGGCCCCGTCGGACAAGTCGGCGATGTCAAGGTGCTCGGCGACGGCAGCTTCTTTGTTTCCAGCGCCTACAACATACTTGCCAAGTTCACGCCGCAGGGCGAGATCGATCCGATATTCGGAGTTCGCGACATCCCCGGCGGCCAGCGACAGGAGATCAGGCCACTGGCAAACGGAAATGTGGCTGTTGTGACTTTTGCCGATCCAGTGAAGGTCACCTTGTTCGATCAGTTTGGGAATTTGCTGAGCGAATCGCAAAGCGCGCCGCTCACGCCGGGGCATTGGGCGGAAGTTGATGATGGAATAATTCAGGATGATGGAAAGGTAGTGGTGACGGGACGGTGGTCGCCAACACTTCCTTTCTCCCCCGGCGATCAGTGGCAACTGACGACGGAGGAGTATGTGGCTCGCACGCAGTCGTTTGGAGTCCTGGCGGTGCCCGAGCCTTCGACCGTCTTCGTCGGGGTCATGGTCGCGATCAATCTGCTGGCGCGGCGGAGCAAAAAACAGGCGCATCATCAGCGGGGGAGAAGTGATTTGAGGCGTTCGAGGAGATGAGCGCGGGGTATGGTGGACTGCTCGCCGGTTTTCAGGTCTTTGAGCGTGATCGTTTCATTGGCGAGTTCGGTGTCGCCGAGGATGAGGGAGTGGGTAGCGGACTCGCGGTCGGCGAGTTTGAATTGGGCTTTCATGGAGCGGTTGGAGAGGTCCATGTCGGCGGGGAGGTTGGCAGCGCGGAGTTCGTATAGCAATTTCCATTGGGCGTCGCGGGCGGCTTCGCCGTTATAGGTCAGGTAGAAGAGGGGTTGGGCGGGGCGGGGGAGTTGTGCGCCCTGGGCTTCGAGGGCGATGAGGAGGCGTTCGAGGCCGGAGCCGAAGCCGACGCCGGGGGTGGGGCGGCCGCCGAGGTTTTCGACGAGGTTGTCGTAGCGGCCGCCGCCGCCGAGGGCGTTTTGGGAGCCGAGGCCGGAGGCGGTGACTTCCCAGAGGGTTTCGGTGTAGTAGTCGAAGCCTCTTACTAGATTTGGATTGACTACGAAGTTTGTTGTTTGTTGTTTGTTGTTTGTAGTGCGGGTTAGGAGTTGTTGCACTTTGTCGAAGTGGGCGCGGCTTTTTTCGGAGAGCGAGTTGTAGGGGGAGGGAGCACCTTTGGAGGCTTCCTGATCGTGGAGGTCTTTGGAGTCGAGGATGCGGAGGGGATTGGTTTCGAGGCGGCGCTGGGAGTCTTCGCTTAATTGAGAAACTTTGGGTTTGAGGAAGGCGACGAGGGCGTCGCGGTAACGTTGTTTGGATTCGGCGTCGCCGAGGCTGTTGATCTGGAGGGAGAGGTCTTTGATGCCGCAGCGGCGGTAGAAATCCATCTGAAGGAGGATGCACTCGACATCCTGGGCGGGGTCGGAGATGCCGAAGGCTTCAGCGCCGAACTGGTGGTGCTGGCGGAGGCGGCCTTTTTGGGGGCGCTCGTAGCGGAAATTGGGGGCGAGGTAGTAGACCTTGGCGCGAGAGCCTTCCTGGGCGAGGAGGTTGTGCTCGATCATGGCGCGGACCACGCCGGCGGTGCCTTCGGGGCGGAGCGTCATGGAATCGCCGCCGCGGTCCTTGAAGGTGAAGGTTTCCTTGTGGACGATGTCGGTGGTCTCACCAACGCCGCGGTGGAAGAGGTCGGAGTGCTCGAGGATGGGGGTGCGGATTTCCTGGAAGTGATAGAGATCGCCCAGTTCGCGGGCGATGGCCTCGATGGCGTGCCATTTCCAGGAATCGGCGGGGAGGATGTCTTCAAAGCCCTTGGGGGCGGGGATTTTGGACATGACTCGGATTCTATTCAACCGCAGAGACGCAGAGACGCGGAGAATTTCTCCGCCACAGAGAACACAGAGAAAAGAGCAGACGCAGATAGCGCAGATGACGCAGATTTGCGCAGATCAGATAGGAGTTTATTCTGATCTGCGTGAATCTGCGCGATCTGCGTCATCTGCGTCTGAATCGGTTACGTGGACTCGGAATCTTTGTCGGGATGGGCGTGGGCGGCCTTGGATTGTTCGGGGGTGGCGGCGATTTCTTCGATGTCGGCGGTTTGGAGGATTTTGTCGATGGCCTTTTCCTCGCGCATCTGGACGTAGAGGTTGGTCAGGGTGTTGCCATCCTTGGACATCTCCTGCTTGAGACGTTCGGGGCGGCGGCCCTGCTGATAGGCCAGGGTGGCGATGCGGCTGTTGAGCTCGCCTTCGCTCACTTCGATTTCCAATTGCTTGGCGACCTGCTGGAGGATGAAGAAGGTTTTTAGCTCGCGGACGGCTTCGTCGGCCGCGCCGGTGCGGAGTTGCTCGAGGTTCTGCTCGATGCGCTCGCGGGGGATGCCCTTCATGAGGAGATCGACAGCGCGGCGGTTGACGACGCGGTCGGTCTGGCGGTCGGAGAGCTTGGTGGGGAGTTTCACCTCCACCTGGGTGAGAAGCTGGTCGGTGATCTGCCGGCGCATGGCCTGTTTGATGTCGAAATCGATGCGCTCGACCATCTGGTCGCGCAGGGCGTCGCGGAGCTCCTGCTCCCTGGTGAAGCCGAGGGACTGGAGGAATTCATCGTTGATCTCGATGGGCTCGAGCTTCTTGATGTCCTTGACGGCGATTTCAATGACGACATCCTTGCCGCGGAGGTTTTCGGCCGGGTAGTTGTCGGGGACTTTGACTTTGACTTCGCGGGATTCGCCGGATTTTGCGCCGGCGAGCTGGGCGGGGAGGTCGTCGATCTGGAGGCCGGCGAGCCGGCCGGGGCGGACGTTGATGGTGGCATCGTGCTGGTGGCTGACGACCTTGTCGTCAACCTTGACGTGAACGTCGCCGATGACCTGGTCGCGATCCTCAACACCGCGGTCCTCGACAGGGGTGAGCGTGCCCTGCTGCTCGCGGAGGTTGGTCATGGCCTGATCGACGTGCTCTTCGGTGATGGGGATCATGGGCTTTTTGACCTTGAAGCCCTTGAGCTCGGGGAGGGTGATGTCGGGCTGGATTTCGACGGTGAAGGAATAGTTGAGCGGGGCATCTTCCTCGATTTTGACGGCGTCGGGGTTGTCGAATTCGGGCTCGCCGAGAACCTGGAGGGAGTGCTGCTCGATGGCGGCCTCGTAGGATTCGCTGATGAGGGTGCGGCGGACCTGTTCCTTGACGTCGGCGGAGAATTTTTTCTCGATGAGCTTGGGCGGCGCCTTGCCTTTGCGGAAGCCGGGGATGTGGGCCCCCTGGCGGAGCTCTTTGAACTGCTCGGCGATTTTTTCGGCGACTTTTTCCTTGGGTACCTCAACAAAGACTTTCTTGGTGGCCGGGCCGGCATCCTCGACGCGGATGTTATACCCGGAGGGTATTTCGGCGACGGCGGTGGAGCTGTCGGAGCCTTTTTCGGTGGTTTCGTTCTCGGCCATGACTTCCTCGGAGAGAGCAGGTGGTACGTATGAAACAAAGCGGCGATGGGGGCCTATCCCACCATCGCGAGATGGGGTATCGTAACGGGGGGTGAAAAGATTGGCAAACGGCACATTGGACAGTGAATTGGTGGGGCAAGCCCCACCCTACAAAAGTCTTACAAAGAGTGTTCTGACAAGGGTTTTTTATGGCCGAAGAAAAACTGGGTTTACACGTTGATACGGATTGGAAGAAGCAGGCTCAGGAGGAGAAGCGGAAGCTGGCGGAGCAGGAGGAGAAGCGGAAGACGGCCGCGTTAGGGGGGGCGCCGGCGGGGGTGATGGGGGGGTCGGCATCGGCGGGGGCGGCTGCTGCGGGCGGAGCGTCCGGCGGCGGGGCAGGGGGGGCGGGCAGGCAGGCTGGAGGTAGGGGAGCGGCGGGGCAGAGGGAGTTGCCGCCGGCGAGCTTTGCGACGCTGGTGCAATCGCTTTTGACGCAAGTGTTGTTCTATCTGGGTGATCTGAGTACGCGCGGAGCGGAGCCGATGATCAACCTGGACATGGCCAAGCACAATATAGATACATTGTCGGTGCTGGAGGAGAAGACGAGGGGGAATTTGACGGAGGAGGAGAAGCGGCTGCTGGATGCGGCGCTGTATGAGGCGCGGATGAGGTATGTTGCTCTGGCGTCGAGGTATGCGGAGTTGCCGTAAGAGGAAGAATTCAGAATTCAGAAGTCAGAATTCAGAAGAGGGCGGGATGCGAAAAGAAACCCGAATCCTGAAACCCGAAATCCGAATCAAATCCGAATGACGAATGGATGGGTGGTTCGGGCGGGTTGAGTTACACCGGTGATTTATCCAGTTTCGATGGGTTCAATTTGAGACTCTTTGCGCTGGCGCCGCATTCTGGGCAGCGATCTGGTGTCGCGCGCAAATCGTGCCCGCACTGGTGGCAACGAGCCCCGTTGAGGTGCTTCCTTGCGAGGCGACGACGTATGGCGGCGGAACGGAGCAGTATTGCCATCGCGACAAGGCAAACGAACCAACAGGGGACGAAAAACACGTCGCGTTTTGAGCCCCAGGCTTCGTGATAAGCCAGGATTCTGAATCCGGCCAACTTGCAGTCGAGCGTCGGAGCGCCTGCCTGATACCGCGCAGACATGAGGTCTTCGGGAGCCCAGGGGATGCGTGAAAAGCCATGCGATGACATGTAGAAGCCGCCGTTAGGACCAGCGCGATCAAAGTCGAGACAGAATGTGCCCCGGGATACGCCGATCTCGTGCATCGCCTTGAAGTCCCGGCTGTTCCAGTGCAATCGCTCGGAGACCCAATAGCTGCGAATCCAAAGCGCGGCCGAGAAAACAATGATCCCAATGGAAAAAGTGATCACGAACCCGTGGAAAGGACGTCGCATATTGCCGCCGCGGTCCCCCTGCACAACCAGTGATTGAATTGACCCGGGACGCAGCTTAGCGTCAAGAAAAAAGGATTGCCCGTCAAAACCCAAACAGAGGAAACTGGATGACCCCCCCTACACCGGTGTCCTCCGGGGGGGAGAACAATCCGGGTAAAACCGCCCGAAGGTCGATGAATTAGTTGCCAGTTGCCAGTTGTTAGTTGCCAGTGAAGACCAGGAACGTCTCTGCGGCCTCCACGCTCTCGGCAGTTGCATTTCTTCCTCCTCGTTTGCCATTCGCTAAACCACTTGCGTTTGATTATCGGTGGGTTAACATAGATAAGCACGGTCGGCTGAAGGCGATGGATTGCCTCGGACTGGTGCGGCTGGTCGGGGCGAAAAAGAAGGCACGGACGCCATGGGGTCTGGGCACTCATCACGTCAACTATCGCAACTCTGGCAGTTGCCACTGCTGCTGTTCTCGGTCTTCCTGTTTGGATATGCGGCCTATCTGTTCATCGATCCCAAGCCGGGGCCGTCGGTGGCGCAGAAGATTGAAGGGGCGCGCGGATTTTTGAAACAGCAGCGGCCGCAGGCGGCGATTGAGCCGCTTGGCGCCCTGCTGGGGCAGAAGCTTCAGCCGCTTCAGGAGGGAGCGGTGCGGGTGCTAATGGCGGAGGCGATCGAGCAGTACCAGAAGCAGAAGAAGATCAGCATCGCGGCCAACCATCATCGGATTATTGAGAACACGAAGATCGGGTTGGGGCTGGGGATTGAGCCGGATGTGCAGATTCATCGGCGGCTGGCCGAGAGTTATGAGGCGCTGGGGCGCAGCGGCGAGGCGATCATTCATTACAAGCAGGCGATGATGCTGGACCCCAAAGCGGCGCTGGCATGGCAGCGGCACGTCATCGATTTGCAGTTGACGCACGATGATCTGGAAGGGGCGGCGGCGACGCTGGAGGACTATCTCAAGCAACCGGAATTGGCCAAGTCAGAGCAGGCGTGGGCCAAGGGGGAGATGGCGCACGTGATGGTGGAGAAGGGGCAGTTTCGGGAGGCCAGGCAGTTGCTGGGGGATGCGCTGGAATTGGCGGGGGATTCGCCGGATCGGGGGCAGTTTTATTACTGGCAGGGATATTCGGCCTGGAAACTGGGGGATGCAACAAGTGCTGAAAAGTATCTGCGGGTGGCGCGGGATGAGTTGAAGGTTCAGCATCCGCTGGATGCGGACGCGGCATGGCTGCTGGGGAGGATCAATCTGGACCGGCGCGAGTGGTCGGTGGCGAATTCGTTTTTTGCGGGGGTGATGCAGACGCATTCGGATTCGCGGGTTGCGCCGTTGTCGAAGATTGGGCGGGGGGTTTGCCGGATTGCGCTGGGGAACGATGAGGCGGGGCTGAGCGATTTGCAGGATGTGGTGAAGATGGTGCGCGAGAAGGACAATACGCCGCCGAGGATCAAGGAGGAATTGGCGGCGGGGTTGATGCAGGCATCGAACCTGCTGGCGTCGAACGGGAACCTGGATGGGGCGGTCGAGCTGATGGCGTATGAGCAGGAGGTGCAGACGAAGGTGGGGGCGGAGTTTTTTGGGCGGCTGGCGAAATTGTTTGAGAGGCACGCGGACAAGCTGGACGCGGCCGTTGCCGAGGCCAAGCCGGCGGATCGGGCGAAGATGGAGGCGCGGGTTCGGGAAAGCCGGGCGAAGGCGGGGGATGCTTATATCGCATACTCGCGGGCGCTGACGATGAAAGATGACAAGGGGTATGGGCAGGCGCTGTGGAAGGGGATTGAGCTGTATGACGTGGCGGGGGATTTGCCGCGGGCGATCAATGCGCTGGAGACGTTTGTCAATGAGCGGCCGGATGATGAGATGACGCCGGATGCGCTGCTGCGGCTGGGGCAGTCGTATCAGGCGGCGGGATTGTTTGATAAGGCGATCGCGGCGTATCGGCACAATCAATTTCGATATCCAAAGAGTCTGGCGGCGTCGAAGAGCCTGGTGCCGATGGCGCGGGCGCACATTGCCAAAGGGCCGGATGAGTATGGGAAGGCCGAATCGGTGTTGCGGTCGGTGGTTGAGGACAACAAGCAGGTGACGCCGGATGCGGTGGAGTTTCGCGAGTCTTTGATGGAGCTGGCGTCGCTGTATTACCGCACAGCGCAATACGAGAAGGCGATTTCGCGGTTGGAGGAGATGACGCAGCGGTATCCGGGGGATGAGCGGATGGGGCAGATGTTTTTCCTGATGGGGGACAGCTATCGGAAGAGCGCGGTTTTGCTGGAGACGAAGGTCGCTGCGGCCAGATCACCGACGACGCAGCCGACAACGCAGCCGGTGGTGGCGGTGGATCTGCCGGAGGCGGCGGCAGCACGGACGGAGCGGCTGGAGAAGGCCAGGGAGCTGTATGACCGGGCGATCGAGTTCTATCGGCGGGGGCCGGTGAAGGATTTGGACAAGTTGTATTTGAAGCTGGCGTATTTCTATCGGGCGGATTGTGTTTATGACCTGGGGAAATATCCCGATGCGATCAAACTCTACGGTGAGGCGGCGTTTGCGTACAAGGATGATCCGTCGGCCGTGGCCGCTTATGTGCAGATCATCAATGCGAACGTGGCGATGGGAAATATGCAGGAGGCGAAGGCGGCCAATGAGCGGGCCAAGTGGATGCTGCGGCGGATGCCGGGGGATGTGTTTTCGGATCCGAACGGTTATGCGCTGCCGAAGGCTTCCTGGGAGGGATGGTTGAAATGGGCGGGGGATATTGGGATGTGGAAATGATCGTCGCGCTTGAGGAACAAGTGGAGTGTTATCGCCGGCTGGAAAAGCTGGCGCAGCGGCAGCATGAGCAGGTGCAGCAGGGCGATATAGAGGGTCTGATCGAGGTGCTGGAGCAGCGGCAGACCGTAGTGGGCCGGATCATGGAGCTGGAAAAGGAGCTTGGTCCGGCCAAACGGCAATGGAGGAAAAACGGATTTGAGTCCGGAAGGCTTGGAGAACTGCTGACAGAAAGCCGGGATTTGTTGAAGCGAATAACCGAGGCGGATCGCGATGATGCAATCGTGTTGCAGCAGCGAAAGTTGAATCTGGGCCGCCAGATTAAAGCGGCAGCGGTGGCCAGGGCGGTGAACCGCAACTATGCAACCGCGGCGTACGGCGCCAGGCAACCATCAATGGATTTGCAGCGATGAGTGTGGCGGAAATCAGTTCGGCCGGTCCGGCCCAGCGCATTGAGGAGCTGGGGAGGATCATTCTCGCGTACAGCGAGGTGACGGAGAAGTTGCAGCAGTCGCATGAGAGGTTGGAGCAGACGGTGGCGGCGTTGCGGGAGGAATTGGGCGAGAAGAATCGGATGTTGGAAAGGAAAAACAGGTTGGCGGCTTTGGGGGAGATGGCGGCGGGCATGGCACATGAAATTCGAAATCCGCTGGGCGGGATTCAGCTTTACGCGTCGATGCTGGCCGGGGATGTGACGGATCGGCCGCAGTCGTTCGAATTGGCGCAGAAGATTGGCGGGTGTGTGAGGCGGCTGGAGGGATTGGTCAGCCGCGTGCTGCACTTTGCACGGGAGATGAACGTGCAGATTGTGGAATGCGATCTGGCCGAGGTGGTGGATGACTCACTGTCGCTGGCGGGGGGGGCGATTGTGGAGAAATCGATTCATTTCTCGACGAAGGGGCCGAGATCGATGATGGTGTCGGCGGATCCGCTGATGCTCGGGCAGGCATTGCTGAATTTGATTTTGAATGCGGTGCAGGCGAGTGGGAAGGGGGGGACGGTGGTGGTTGAGTATGGGGTGGAGACGAGCGAGGGGAGGCAGTTTCGGCTGGCGGTGGAGGATGGCGGGCCGGGGATTCGGCCGGAGATCATGGACAAGATTTTTGATCCCTTTTTCACGACGAAGGATGAGGGGACGGGGCTGGGACTGGCGATTGTGCATCGGGTAGTCGAGGCGCATGAAGGAGTGATTTCGGCGAGTAATCGGGATGGTGGGGGAGCGAGATTTGAGATACGAATCTGATTTGCGATTTGGGAATGAGGACCGCGGAAAATTTAAATAGCAATGGAGTGCGTTTATGGCACGAATACTAATTGTTGACGATCAGGACATGATTCGGGATTCGCTGGCGGCGACGTTGGCGAGGCAGGGACATGAGGTGGTGGCGGCCACGGATGGGCCGGGGGCGTTGAACAGGCTGACCGGGTCGCGGTTTGAGTTGATGATCAGCGATTTGAAGATGCCGAAGATGAGCGGCACGGAATTGCTGGCCGAGGCGCGGAAGATTCGGCCGGACATGCCGGTGGTTTTGATGACGGCGTTCGCGACGGTGAGCACGGCCGTGGAGGCGATGAAACTGGGGGCGTATGACTACATTCAGAAGCCGTTTGACGGGGAGGAGATCAAGATGCTGGTGGAGCGGACGCTGGAGCACGGTCGATTGCGGCTGGAAAACCAGGCGCTGCGGACGATGGCGGAGCTGAATTTGCCGCGGCCGCTGGTGGGGAGCAGCGAGGTGATGAACGACGTTCGGGCGACGATCGAGCGGGTGGCCAAGAGCAATGTGACATCGCTGATTTGCGGCGAGAGCGGGACGGGCAAGGAAATTGTGGCGCGGGCGATTCACCAGGCGTCGGAGCGAAGAGAGCGGCCGATGCTGGCGGTGAATTGCGCAGCGTTGTCGGAGAGCCTGCTGGAGTCGGAGCTTTTTGGGCATGAGAAGGGATCATTTACGGGTGCGGATCGGATGCGGCGGGGGAGGTTTGAACTGGCTGACGGGGGAACGCTTTTGCTGGATGAGATCAGCGAGATTGCGGGGTCGTTGCAGGCGAAATTGCTGCGGGTGTTGCAGGAGAGCCAGTTTGAGAGAGTGGGCAGCAGCCTGACGCAGCAGGTGGATGTGAGAGTGGTGGCGACGACGAACCGGAATCTGGAGGCGGCGGTTGGCGAAGGGAAATTCAGGCAGGATTTGTATTACCGATTGAACGTGGTGCCGATTGAATTGCCGCCGCTGAGGAAACGCCTGGAGGATGTGCCGGAATTGTGCAGACATTTCCTGCACTTGATCGCCAAGCGGGAAAAATCGGCGTTTCGGCATCTGGAGTCGGAGGCGATCCGGCTTTTGCAGAGGTATGAATGGCCGGGGAATGTGCGGGAGTTGCAGAACATTATTGAGCGGGCGTGTGTGCTGGAGAGCGAGCCGGGAGTGATCCGGGCGGCGACGCTCGAGCCGTGGCTGCGGAATTCCAACGCGCCGGCGGCCGTCGCGGGCTCCCTGGCGGGGACACCGCTGGCGGAGATCGAGAAGCAGGTGATTCTCTCGACGCTGGAAAAGTTCAAGGGGCATCGGATCAAGACAGCACACTCGCTGCAAATCGGGGTGAGGACGCTGGGAATGAAGCTGAAGAAATGGCGGGAGGAAGGGGAGCTGGTGGAGGCGCGGGTGTAGCGCAGGAAATGCGCTGCTGGCGCGAAATCGGCTGGTGAGTGCGATTGCGCAGTATGAAGGAGATGTGCGGGTCGTGATGAGTTGATGGGAATATTGGACGAAATCCGCGGCACGCGGTTTGAATAAGAGCACTGGCAAGCTGCCAGTGGCACAGAATCGGATGAAGTGATTGGATGCGGCATGTTGATTGAAGGGCTCATGAATCGCGGGAACGGAGCGCTGCTGGAGCAGGTGGTGAACTTTGCGTCACAGCGGCACAAGCTGATTCTCGAGAACATCGCCAACGTGGACACGCCGGATTACCAGCAGAAGGATTTGTCGGTTGAGCGGTTTAACTCGATGCTGCGCGAGCGTGTGGATCAGAGAAGAAGAACGGGAATGGCCAGTTTTGAGGATATGAGGAGCGACGTGGAGAACCCGGTTCGCGGGATTCTGTTTCACGATCGGAACAACCGGTCGATGGAGCAGCTTGCGACGGACATGGCGAAAAACGCCATGATGCACAATCTGGCGATCGAATTGCTCCGGAAGCAGTTTCAGCAGATGGAGATGGCGCTCAAAGAGCGAGTGGTCTAGGAGCGGCAATTCCGAATGACGAATGACCAATGACGAATGCCGAAGGAATGACGAATTTCGAATGACGAAGCAGAGGCCAAGCTATGTTTGATTCATTAGACATCAGTGCGAGCGCGTTGCTGGCGCAGCGGACGAGGATGGATACGATCGCCGGCAATATTGCCAATATGAACACGACGCGGAATTCGCGGGGGGAGGCGGTGCCGTATCGCAGGCGGTTTGCGGTGTTTTCCAGCGGCCGGCCGGATGCGGAGGGCAGGGCGGGGGTGCAGGTCAGGAAAATTGAGGTGGATCGCGGGCCGTTCAGGAAAGAGTACCAGCCCAACCATCCGGATCGGGACAAGGATGGGTATGTTTCGTATCCGAACATCGATCTGGCGGTGGAATATGTGAATGCGCTGGAGGCGTCGCGGGCGTATGAGGCGAATGTGACGGCGATGGAAGTGAGCAAGGCGATGCTGAATGCATCGCTGCGATTGCTGGCATAAGGAGCGTCCGCTGAAGCGGACCCTACGTCAGTCATGATCAACGGAGTTGGAAATCTCGGGAGCATCGGCGCCGGCCGCATGGCAGAGGTGGCGGGGAAGGGCGCGGCATCGCCGGGAGAGAGTGGGGGAGCGAGTTTTTCGGATGCGCTGCGCAAAAGCATCGATGAGGTGTCGAAATTGCAGGAGGATGCGAGCCGGGCGGTGGAAGATGTGATGACGGGGAAGAGCGACAACGTCAGCGGCGTCATGACGGCGGTGGAGAAATCGGATCTGGCCTTCAAAACGCTTTTGGCGATTCGCGCCAAGCTGATGGAGGCGTATGAGGAGATTAAGTCGATCCAGATATGAGAAATTAAAGGATGTCGGGCAGAAATGCCCGACCCACCAGGCAGGATGCCGGTGTTATTGTCGGGCAGGAGTGCCCGACCTACGCCAAGGAAGGCGAAGCCATGGAATTCCTCAAGAACCAGTTTTCCCGCGTTCAGGAACAAATCAGCCAGCTCACGCCCAGCCAGAAAATGCTGGCGGGGGCCCTGGTCATCATCACGGTGATGAGCCTCTATTACTGGACGACCTTCGCCGGCCGCGCGGAGATGGAGGTGCTGTTCGATCAGCCGATGGCGGCGGAGCCGATGCAGCAGGCGCTGACCACGCTTCGCGCCAGCGGCATCAACGCTCAGGCGGTGGGCGATCGGCTGCACGTGGCGGCGGACAAGAAGATCGAGGCGCTGGCCGTGCTGGGGTCGGCGTTGCTGCTGCCGTCGGACACCAAGAATGCGATTGATGAGCTGGTGGGGAAAATCAATCCATGGATGTCGCATTCGCTGGAGGATCGGATGTTCCTCCATGCCAAGGAGATGGTGCTGGCCCAGGCGCTGCGAAACTGGCCGCAGGTGAGGCACGCGGTGGTGGTGATCGACGCGACGCGCGAGCGCGGGCCGGGCGGCGCGGAGCCGTCGGCGTCGGTGAGCGTGATGCTCAAGGGCGGGGCGGTGGGGGACCAGAGGCTGGCCAACAACATCGGCGAGTTCATATCGGGCGCGCTGTCGAGCCTGCACCGCAGCCGGGTGAAGGTGCACATCAACGACAGGGGCTTCACGCTGCGCGACAAGGATGAGCAGTCGCCGGCCGCTTCGGCGGAGGAATTGCTGGCGCAGGTGCAGAGTTACGAGAAGCACTACGCGGAGAAGCTGCGGGACCAATTCGGGTTCATCGAGGGCGTGTTTGTCACCGTCAACTGCAAGGTGAACAACGAGCGGTCGGAAAAGACGGTGGAGACGGCGGATCTGAAGAATGTCGTGCAGAAGGCGGTGCGCGATACCAATTCCACCGAGGAGAACAATTCCAATCGCAAGGACGGCGGCGAGCCCGGCGTGGGCGCGAACACGGGGCTGGCCGTGGACCCGACCAACAGCGGCGAGAAGAACAGCGGCACCAGTGAGAAGACCTCGACGGAATTCCTGGTGTTTGTGCCCAAGACCAATGTGAAGACGATCAACAACGGCGGTGATCCGATACTGACGGGGGTGTCGGTGCTCTTCCCGCGGAGCCAATTCATCCAGATGTACAAGCGCCGGACCAACAGCGACAAGGAGCCGGATGCGACGGTGTTGCAGGCGTTCGTCGATGAGCAGATCCGCTCGATGCGGGCGGTGGTGAAGACCTGCGTGGGTGTTCTGCCGGATGAGGCGGTGTCGGTGGCGGATTATGTGGATGCGCTGCCGGCGGGCGGTGTGGCGACGGTGGCGGCGGCGGCGCCGATGTCGCTGATGTTCACCGATCATGCCAAGGAGATCGCCCTGGGCGCGCTGGCCCTGGTGAGCCTGTTCATGGTCTCGAACATGGTGAAGAAATCCTCGGGTCCGAGGCCCTCGCCGGCCATGGCGATGGCGCATGGAGCGGCGCCGAGAGGGCCTTCGCCGCTCCAGGGACGCGAAGAGGCGGTGGGAGAGGCGATGGAAGGTGATCCGTTGCTGGATGGAATGGAACTGGATGAGGAATCGGCCAAGGCACAGCAGATGTTGAACCAGGTGTCAGCGATGGTGGAAGAGAATCCGGAAGCGGCGGCGAACCTGGTGAAGAGGTGGATGAATCGGTCTTAAAAGGAGGGTTCAGGGTTCGGGGTTCAGGGTTCAGGAAAACGCACTGAACCCTGAACCCTGAACCCTGAACCCTGAAGCTATGGCGACGGATTTACCAGGTGTGAAGAAGGCGGCGGTGCTGCTGGTGTCGCTCGATCAGGACCGGGCGGCGGAGATTCTCAAGCGGTTGCCGCCGGAGGCGGTGGAGGAAGTGAGCCGGGAGATCGCGTCGCTGGGAGAAATTGCCACGGCGGCACGGCGGGAAGTGTTTAACGAGTTTTATTCGCTGGCGCTGGCGAATTCTTATGTGAGCGAGGGGGGATTGGAATACGCCAAGGCTCTTTTGCAGAAATCATTGTCTGAGGATGATGCCAAGCGGGTGATTCACCAGGTGACGCAGCAGGTGCAGACGACGCCGTTTTCATTTTTGCAGAAGGCGGAGAGCGAGAACCTGCTGACGTTCATTCAGGATGAGCATCCGCAGACGATTGCGCTGATATTGGCCCATCTGCCGCCGCAGAAGGCTTCGGAGATTCTGGTGGGATTGCCTTCGCAAAAGCAGATCGAGGTGGTGAAGCGCGTGGCCAACATGGAGCAGACGAATCCGGAGGTGATCAAGGAAGTGGAGCGCGGGTTGGAGCATCGGTTGTCCGATATCGTTTCGCAGACCTTCGAGAAGGCGGGCGGGATCGACACGGTGGCGGAGATTCTGAATCTGGCGGACCGCTCGACGGAGAAGGGGATCATGGAGGGGCTGGAGGCGGAGGATCCGGACCTGGTGGAGCAGATTCGGCGGCTGATGTTTGTGTTCGAGGATATTTTGCTGGTCAACGACAAGGGAATTCAGTCGGTGCTGAAGGAGATCGACAATGATGAGCTGTCGCTGGCCCTCAAGACGGCCAGCGAGGAATTGAAGCAGAAGATATTCAAGAACATGTCGGAGCGGGCGGCGCAGCTCATTCAGGAGGACATGCAGTACATGGGCCCGGTGCGGGTGAGCGATGTGGAGGCCGCGCAGCAGAAGATTGTGGATGTGGTGCGGCGGCTGGAGGATTCGGGAGACATCATCATTGCCGGGCGCGGTGGAGAGAAGGAGATGGTGGTGTGAGGCGTGAAGACGTGAAACGTGAGGACCGATAAATTGGACTTATCCCCTTTTTAATTGGACTTATCCCCTTTTTTATGGGCTTGATTAAAGCGGACAGCGCGCCGGCGAGGATGCAGCCGTTTTCGATGGCGGATATCGAGAACCAGGCGAAGGAGATTCTGGCGCGCGCCCAGCAGCACGCGGACCGGATGGAGGCGGCGGCGCAGGCGCAGGCCAAGAAGATCATGAAGGATGCGCATGCGGCGGGATTGCGGGGTGGGTGGACCGAAGGATGGAACAAAGGGCTTGGCGAGGGGACCAAGGCCGGACGGGAGCAGGCGCTGGGGGAGCATCGGGCGGACCTGGCTTCGACGATCCAGGCGCTGAAGGCGGCGGCGGAACGGATAAATCAATCGCGGATCGAGCTGGAGTCGGCCGCCTCGAAGGATGTTTTGAACCTGGCGGTGTCGATTGCCGAACGCGTGACCAAGCGGCAGGGTGTGCTCGATCCGGCCGTGGCGGTGAATAATGTGATGGAGGCGCTGAAACTGGTGCTGCATTCATCCGATGTGCGGATCGCGATTCACCCGAAGAACAAAAATGCCCTCAAGGAGGTGATGCCGCGGCTGAAAGTGCAGTGGCCGGCCCTGGAGCACGTGGAACTGGTTGAGGATGCGATGCTGGCGCCGGGCGGGTGCCGAATTTACACGGCGCAGGGAGAGGTGGATGGGGATCTGGATGGGCAGATCAATCGGGTGGTGGCGGACCTGATGCCGGAGCGGGCGGAGGTTGTCAGTTGAGCCGGTTTGATGCACAGATCGATGTGGTGCGGACGGCGATGCCGTTTCGAGTGGTGGGGCAGGTGCAGGGGATCAGCGGATTGACAATAGAGGCGGCCGACTTGCCGTTGCCGGTGGGATCGTTGTGCCGGATCAGCAGCTTTGGGGCGCAATCATCGATTGCGGAGGTGATCGGTTTCAAACATGGGCGGACGCTGTTGATGCCGTTGTCGCAGCTTGCGGGAGTGTCAAGCGGGGACAAGATTGAAAACATCGCATCAGCGCCGAGGGTGGGTTGTTCACAGGAACTGCTGGGGCGGATCATCAATGGATATGGCCAGCCGATTGATAGGCGCGGGGCCCTGCACATGTGCCAGTCGCGGCGGATTGATGGGCGCGGGCTGCCGCCGCTGAAGCGGATCAATATCGATCAGGCGATTGGGACGAGCATTCGCAGCGTGGATGGATTGCACACGTGCGGGCGGGGGCAGCGGATGGGGATATTCAGCGGGCCCGGCGTGGGCAAAAGCACGCTGGTGGCGACGATCGCGAAAAATACCAGCGCGGATGTGTCGGTGGTGGCGCTGATCGGCGAGCGCGGCCGCGAGCTTCAGGAATTCGTGACCAAGACGCTCGGAGAGGATGGGTTGGCGCGGTGCGTCGTGGTGGTGAGCACGAGCGACGATCCGCCGCTTTTGCGGGTGAGGGCGGCCAAGGTGGCGGCGACGGTGGCGGAGTATTTTCGCGATGAGGGGAAGGATGTTCTGCTGCTGATGGATTCGCTGACGCGGCTTTGTCATGCGCAGCGGCAAATCGGCCTGGCAGCGCAGGAGCCGCCGGCGACCAAGGGATTTCCGCCGAGTGTCTTCTCTCTGTTGCCGGAGCTTTTGGAGAGGGCGGGAAGGTGTGAGGGTGGGTCGGTGACCGGTTTTTACACGGTTTTGGTGGAGGGGGATGATTTTAATGAGCCGATTGCCGATGCGGTGAAGGGGATTACCGATGGACATTTGTGGCTGAGCCGGTCGCTGGCCAATCGCGGGCATTTTCCGGCCATCGATCCGCTGCAATCGATCAGCCGCGTGAGAAATGATGTCATTCCGGCCGAGCAATTGCGGGCGGCGAAGCGAGTTCTGGCGCTGCTGGCGACTTATCAGGACATTGAGGATTTGGTCAACATCGGGGCTTATGTGCCAGGGGTAAACGGCGAGTTTGATGCGGCGGTGGCGGCCCGGCCGAAGATATTGCAATACCTCCAGCAGGATTCGAAGGCCGCTTCGAACCTGGAGCAGGCGCGGAAACAGTTGATCGAGCTGGGGGTGTGGATTGAGCAGATGGAGAAGACCATCAAAGCGCAGCCGAGCAAGACGCCGGTGAAGGCGCTGGTGTAGCAACGTAGGGGCGGCTTTAGCCGCCGGTGGAGCACCATAACGGCGGCTGAAGCCGCCCCTACATGAGATGAACATCATGAAAGGATTTGAATTTAAATTAGAAGGAGTGCTGGAGCACCGGCGGAACATCGAAAATGAGAAACAGCGCGCGCTGGCGGAGGTTTTGGCGGAGATGCAGCGGCTGAAAAATGAGCTGGCGGAGCTGGATCGGGTGGCGCGGGGGGCGACGGCGGATTTGCGGGAGAACCGGCTGGTGGGGCGGCTGGATATGTCTTTTTTGGCCGCGCACCGCAGGTTTACGGGATCGGTGCAAAGAAAAGCGATCGCGCTGGCGCAGAAGATGGCGCTGGTGCAGCGGCAAATTGATGAGGCTCGATCAACGCTCTCGGAAGCAGCCAAGCAGCGAAAGATCATCGAGAAGCTGCGCGAGCGGCAGTTGGAACGGTGGAAGATGCAGCGGAACCGGCAGGAGAACGAAGAATTGGATGACATCGGGATGCAACTGGCGTTCAGGCAGCTTGGCGAATCGCAGGCGGCCGCGGCGGGAGGCCAGGTATGAAAAAAGTTTTCAACGTGCTGGTTCTGACACTGGCGATCAATTTTCTGGTCGTGCTGGTCGGGGTGGGGTGGTTGCGCCGGGAGGGGCGGCTGGATCGCCCGCGAATTGCGGCCATCAAGGAGATCCTTTTTCCGCCGCCTCCGGTGGAAGTGCCGGCCTCGCAGCCCGCCCTGGATGCACTGGCGCAGCCAACGATGAAACTGGAGGAATTGCTGGCCAGGACCGCGGGGCGGCCGGCGGCGGAGCAACTGGATTACATCCGCAAATCCTTTGATTCGCAGATGGCGCAACTGGATCGGGCGCATCGGGAATTGCTCGATCTGAATCAACAGGTGGAGCAGGCGCGGGGAAAATTGAATGAAGAGCGCAAGGTGCTCGATGAGCAGGCGAAAAAACTGGCCGAGCGGGAACAGCAGACGCAGCGGCTGGCGAGCGATCAGGGATTTCAGGACAGTTTAGGGCTCTATCAGACTTTACCCGCGAAGCAGGTTAAGACGATATTCATGGGTCTGGAGGATGCCACGGTGATTCAATACCTCCAGGCCATGGAAAGCCGCACGGCGGCGAAGATCACCAGGGAATTCAAGACCACCGAGGAGTCGGAACGCCTGAAGCGGATACTCGAGAAGATGCGCCAGCCACAGGCGGCCGTGAAGTGATTATGATTGATTCGGTTCAGGCGAATGTTGCAGTCTCGGGCGCGAATGTTGCGCAGGTTGATGCGAAGTCGGCCGCAGATGGGGCGGTGATTTGCGCAGATGGGGGGAAGGGCGCAGTATCGGTTTTTCAGGGGATTTTTGAGAAATTGAACCAGGCGGTGGCTGGACAGGCGGCTGGGGAAGTTCAGACAACAGATGCGCTGAAATTGCCGGAGTTGTGTGATGTGCCGCCGGTCGCAAATGGAGAACTGACTGAGGAATTGCCGGTGGGGGAGTTGCCGGCGTTGGTGGGATTTGATCTTAATCAGGATGCGGTGGTTGCGGAGGAGTTGCCGGTGAAGGAACCGGCCGAGTTGGTGGGAATCGAACCAGTTGAGGATGGGGTGGATGCCGAGAAGTTGCCGGCCCAAGCGCCCACGCCTCAGGCCGCGACTGCATCACTGGTAATTTTGGAAACTGAGCCGGAGAGTGGTGAACCGGTTGAGGAACCTAAGCCGGAGCACGAGGAAAAGGCCGAAAAACGAGTTGAGGCGAAGTGTGATGAGGCGATCCTGCCGGCGCCGACTCCAGCGCAAATGGTGATGACCGAGGCGCGCCCCGAGGTGGCGGCTGAGGAGGTTGAGGATTCGCCGCCGGCGGTTGCGGAAAGCAATGGCAACCGGCGGCCGGCGCAGGCGGGGACGTTGAATTTGCCCAAGGCCAAGGAAACGGACGAAGAGGTTTCGCTCAAACAGATTCCACCGCAAAAGGCCGAGACCGAAACGGAACCGGTGGAGGTTGTGGGGCAGTCACTGGAGGAGATGCCGGTTGCGGTGAAAGAAGAGGCAACGACGGCAGAGCGGCATAAAGCGGAGCCGCAGAAGGTGGAATTTTCGCTGCCGCAGCCCCATGTCGCGCAGAAGGAGATTGACAGGCCGGAGATGTCACCGCCAGTTGCGGCGGAGCAGGCGTTTGTTGAGGCGAATCATCCGAAGATTGCGATGGCGATTCATGGCGAATTGCTGCCCGATGGGGGTTCGGTGCACATTCGGATGGATCCGCCTGAATTGGGGGCGCTGGCCGTGCAGATTGTCGTGCGGGACGGGATTGTCACGGCATCGTTCCAGACCTCCAACGATGAGGCGACGCGGCTGTTGAGTCATAGCCTGGGGCAACTGCGGACGACATTGGAATCGGCGGGAGTGAGCGTGGAGAAATTGCAGGTTCAGCAGGCGCCGCGCGAGCATTTCAATTCCAATTCGCGCGATGCCGAGCGCGGGCCGGGGCAACAGGCATACGAACGCTCGGCCCATGATGATCAACAGCGGCGCGAGATGCTCCAGCGGATGTGGCGGCGGCTGGCGGTGGGGCGCGACATGCTGGATCTGGTTGCCTGATCCCGATAGGTCCGGCTCCGCCGGACATTTCTGTCGAGAGATAACGCGCACACACGTCCGGCACAGCCGGACCTACAGGAGTGGTCTGATTCGCGCAATTTACGCGTTTCCTCGCGCAGCTTCAGCGTCTCTCCAGGTTACCACGTTCACTTTTTGAACCTGCCGGAAAGCGGCGGCCGAATCAGTTGATATGACTGTTCTACCGGCCTCCGCGCCATCCCAGAATCAGGTGAAGTCGAGCAAGGGGCAGCTCAAGACGGAGGACTTCATCAAGATGATGCTCACCCAGCTTCAAAACCAGGATCCGCTGGAGCCGGCGAAAAATCAGGAGCTGCTGGCGCAGATGAGCCAGATCGGACAGCTCCAGACTTCGACGCAATTGCAGGAGACGCTCAAGGGATTGACGCTCCAGGGCCAGTTGGGATCGGCCGGGAACCTGATCGGGAAACTGGTGCAGGGGCTGGACGATCAGAATGAAAACGTCGTCGGACTGGTGAACTCGGTGCGCGTGGAGAACAACGAGGTGTTCCTGGAGCTGGATAACGGCAGGACGCTGTCGATGGGCAACGTCACCGCGATTGCGGCCGCGCCGGCGGCGCGTGCGCCTTCGGCCGCAGCGCCGTTGAAGTGATCGAGGAATGGATTTCGCCAGTACGTAAGGGAAAAACAGCATGGCGCTTTCGAACACGCTTTTCGCGGGCCTGTCGGGACTGAATGTCAATCAGGTCAAGCTCAACGTGGTGGCCAACAACATCGCCAACGTGAACACGGTGGCGTTCAAGAGCACGCGGGTGCAATTCAAGCCGCAATTTTACGTGACCGATGCGGGTGGAACCCAGCCGCAGGACCCGTTTGGCGGGACCAATCCATCGCAGCGCGGCCTGGGCGCTGAAATCGCGGCGCTGGAGAAGAATTTTCAGCCGGGCTCGATCGAGGCGACGGGAAGAGCCACCGATCTGGCCATCGATGGCGAGGGATTTTTCATCGTGCAGAGCGATGAGCGGCGCTACACGCGCGATGGGACGTTCAAGATCAATTCACTCAACCAGCTCGTCACCAATTCGGGCGATATCGTGCAGGGTTTTGGCGTTGACAAGGATTACAAGGTGATCAGCGGCGAGCTGACGTCGATCGTGATCCCCCTGGGGGCGGCCACAACGGCATCGGCGACGGCCAACGTGAGATTCGAGGGCAACCTCAATGCCGGCGGCGATGTGGGGGCCGGGGCGAGTATCCTGACCAGCCAGTTGCTGACCACCGTTGGCGGCGCAGCGCCGCCGGCAGGCGCAACGCTGCTGACCAACATCGCCGACACCACCGCGCCGGCCACAGCGCTCTTCACCAGCGGCGACGTGTTCACGCTTGGCGGAAAAAAAGGCGGACGCGATCTGGCCGAGGCCACGTTTACGGTTGCCGCGACCTCGACGCTCGACGATCTTCTGACTTTTTTCCAGGAGGGGATGGGGGTCAACACGAATGTCCCCGATGACAGCAATCCGCTCACCCCGACGGCCGGCGTGGCGGTGGAGGTGGATGGGACAGACCCCAACAGCGCCCGCATCGTCGTCACGGGCAACTTGGGAACCGAAAACGCGCTGGGTATGCCCAACGGCAGCTTCGAGACTTCCGGCGGCATTTCGCCGTTCGCGTTTGCCGATGGGACGAACGCGGCCGGGATTGCCAGCGATCCGATCGGCGAGAGCATTCACACCAGCTTTGTCGCTTATGATTCGCTGGGGACGCCGATCACGATCGGCGTGACATCGGTTCTGGAAAGCACCTCCTCAAACGGCAACACCTGGCGCTTCTTTGCCGAGTCGGCGGATGATACGGATGTGGACCTGGTCATCGGCACCGGCACGCTCACCTTCGACAGCGCCGGCAAGCTTCGCGACAGCACGGGCACGGCGATCACCATCAATCGCAACAATACGGGAGCGGATACGCCGCTCAATCTCTCCCTGGATTTCAGCCGTCTGACTGAACTGACCAGCACCAACTCCGAGCTGGTGATGACCAACCAGGACGGCTCGCCGATTGGCCGGCTCAATGGTTTTTCCATCGGCGGGGATGGCAAGATCAGCGGCAGTTTCAGCAACGGCATCACTCGAACATTGGGCCAGGTGGCTTTGGCGACATTCAGCAATACCCAGGGCTTGATCGATCGCGGCGGAAACATGTTTATCGAAGGCCCCAACAGCGGCGCGGCGGTGGTCGGAACGGCCGGCACGCTGGGAACGGGCAAGGTGGTGTCGGGATCGCTGGAGCTGAGCAATGTGGATCTCTCGGAAGAATTCATCAACCTGATCATCGCCTCGACCGGATTTTCGGCCGCCAGTCGTGTGATTACCACCAGCGACCAGTTGTTGACCGAGCTTTTGAATACGTCCCGATAGACGCGGCGCGCGCAGCATCCGCAGGCCGCGGCGGGGCGGAGCCCCGTGACCGGATTACCGAGCCCTCGCGACAGGGTGTTTATCCTGCTGTCGCGGGGGCCTTTATAGGAATTTTCGATTTTTGATTTCCGATTTGCGATTGAAGGCGGAATCTGCTCAATCGCAAATCGCCAATTGCAAATCGCAAATCAACAGCATGATTCTCCTCACTCGCCTCAACGGTCAGTCGTTCGTGATGAATGCCGAGAAGATTCGTTACGTCGAATCCACTCCCGACACCATCGTCTGCTGCGAGAGCGGCGAGAAGATGATGGTGAAGGAGCCGCTGCCGGAGGTGATGCGGCGGGCCATTGAGTATGCGCGAACGATTCGCAAGCCGGTCACGGAATAGACGCGGCAAGTTGCTCGAATACGGCGGCGCGGTTTGCCGATAAGTAAACATCAGGCGCAGCGCCGGCTGTGCCTTATCGGACTTCAAGAGCGTTCATGGCCAAAGAGAAAAAGGAAGCCGAGGACAAAAACCCCGCGCCCGCGAAGCCGCCCGAGGAGAAAAAGGCGGCCGGCGGGGGCATGGGCGGTCTGCTCAAGAGCACGCCGGCCCTATTGGGCGTGGTCATGGTGATCGAGGCGGGGGTGCTGTTTGCGGGCTTCAAGATCTTCAATGGCCCGCCCCACTCAGCGCACGCGGCCGAGGCCGGTGGCGAGGAAGAGGGTGGCGAGCATGGGGATCCTCATGGCGGGCCGATCAAAGGCGAGAAGAAGAAGGTTGTCGAGCTGAACGTGCTGGAGTTCAAAGCGCCCAACAAGCAGAGCGGGCGATTGTTCCTCTACGATGTCAGCGTTTACGTCACGGTGAAGACGGAATTCAAGGAACGCGTCGAGATGGCGTTCAAGGACCGCGAGGCGACGATCAAAGACCGCGCCCGCACGATCATCTCGCAGAGCGATCCGGAAAAACTGGGCGGAGGCACCGAGCCGGGCCTGGAAACGCTGCGGCGGCAGATGAAGCATCAGCTCGATGAGATCATCGGAGAGGGAATGATCGAAGAGGTGCTGATTCCGCGTTGCATTCCATATCGGCAGGATTTCTAATTCAAAGATGATCTTCCCTCGTGGGGGCGGATTCAGTTACTGGTAGGGGCGGCTTTAGCCGCCGACGAGCGACACTCCCCGGTGGCTGAAGCCGCCCCTACAGGCACTACCAGTCGCACTCACAGCCGCCGTTACCGATTGCCACATTTCATTCTGTTCACGACCGGCAATTTTTGCGCGGTCGTTCTTCATTGCGCCTTCGCCAAAAAATAATGCAGCAGCGCGGTTTTGTGGCATTGTTGAGGCTCGTCGGTTATAAACAAATTGGATCAAGGTGTATCCGACACGCCCTTCGCCAAGGATGGTGAAACATGGCTGAGGAACAGCCGCCCAATTCTGAAAATCCGTCTCCTGAACCGGCCGGTGGCGCTTCGCCGCCCGGTGGTCTTGATGCGCTGGACCAGTCGGCCATCGAGGAACTGCTCAAGGGCGCCAATTTCGAGGATGCGCCGCCGACCGAGGCCGAGCCCGCCGGCGCTGGAGGCGCGCAGGCCGCCGGAACTCCATCAATTGACGCCGAGCCGATGCAGCTTCCCAACTTCCAGCAGGTGATGCGCGATGCGCAGGTCAGCAGCATTGATCTGCTGCGCGATGTCGATCTGAATGTGAAAATCGAGCTGGGGCGGTCGCGCATGCTCGTTGAAGATGTGTTGAAACTGGGCGAAGGATCGGTGGTCGAGCTGGATAAGCTGGCCGGCGATCCGGTGGATGTGTTTGTGAATGAACGCCTCATCGCACGGGGTGAGGTGCTGGTTCTGAACGACAATTTTTGCGTGCGGATCAATGAGATCGTCGCCGGGGTGAAAGAAGAGGGGATGTGAGGCGAGCAAGCGCCATGGATGGCGCGGCCAATTTCGCCGCATTGGCAGCTCTGTGCATCCTGCTGGCCGCGCGATCGGCGCTGGCCGTCGCGGGAGTGGATGGCCGGGTCGCACAGCTTTCCTTCGGCCCGCCGGCGACAGCTCCAACAGCGCAGGCGGCGGTGAATCCACCGGCTGCTCGAGGCACGACCAAGCCGGCGTATGAATCGATTCAATTGGGCCAGCGCGCCCAGCAACAGCGAGCCAACCCAACCCCGCTGATAAGCAACGATTCGAATGTGCTTCGCGTCGTGGGAGCGCTGGGAGTCGTCCTGGGATGCATTTTCATAGTGAGGTGGGCGGGCAAAAAATTTCTCGGCCTCCAGGCGACCGGCGCGGCCGGTGGACCGGTGCAGGTGCTTTCGCGCACGACGGTTTCTCCCCGCCAGCAGCTCATGTTGATCCAGGTGGGTCGGCGGATCGTGCTGGTGGCCAATTGCGGTGTGCAGATGAATGCGCTGTGCGAGATCAGCGATGCGGAGGAAGTGGCCGCCCTCGCCGGGGAATTGCAGCAGCGGAGGCGGACATCGGCGACGTCGGCGTTTCTATCGATATTTGGCAAGGCGGGCGCGAAGTTCGAGGCCGAACAGCAGCAGGCGATTGCAGCGCCTGAACTGGAAACTGAAGAAGAACCTTCGCGCGAGCCGCTGGTGCCGGAACTGGCCACAACGCGGCAGGAAATGCGCGGCCTTTTGGATCGCGTGCACAAATTGTCGCAGCATTATCATCGGACGTCGTCATGACCGCTCGTCTACTTATCCTCTGGCTGTTCGCCGCCGCCCTGATTTGCAGTCTCGTGTCGGCAAGAGTCATGGCGCAGGCCGGAACCGAGCCGACCTCCCCCACCCCGCCCTCGGCCGCCGCGACCCCCGCGAACACGGGCGCTGATGTTGCGGGAATCGCCAGGGAAACCGACGCCAGAAGCGCCCTTCAGCTTCCCGACCTCTCCCGCAAGGAAAATCTCTCCTCCGCGATGCAGATCATCGTCCTTTTGACGGTGCTCTCGCTCGCCCCGGCGATCCTGATCATGATGACCAGCTTCACGCGGATCATCATCGTCATGTCGCTGCTGCGGCAGGCGCTGGGGACGACATCATTGCCGCCCAATCAGATACTGATCGGGCTGTCGCTGTTCATGACTTTCCTGATCATGACCCCGACCTGGCAGCGGGTGCATTCTGACGCGCTCGCGCCGTATATGGATGGCAAAATGTCGCAGCAGGAGGCGCTGAGCCGGGCGCAAGTGCCACTTCGCGAGTTTATGATCCGCCAGATCGAGCGCAGCGGGAACACCAACGATGTGCTGCTGTTCACCGACTACATGAAACAGCCCACGCCCAGGGATTTTTCGGAAGTGGGAACGATGACACTGATTCCGGCGTTCGTCCTGAGCGAGCTGAAGACGGCATTTTTGCTGGGATTCAAAGTTTATCTGCCATTTCTGATCATCGACATGGTAATTTCGGCCATCCTCATCAGCATGGGCATGATGATGCTGCCGCCGGTGCTCATCTCGCTGCCGTTCAAGCTGTTGTTGTTTGTGCTGGTCGATGGATGGCACTTGATAACGGCAAATTTGATGGGTAGCTTTGTGACGTAGTGGCAATTCTGATTTGGGCGCATCAAGGATGATGCGATCGCCGCCGCGTTGTTGCTCGGGCGGCCACGCGCAGGGATGGGTGTGATATGAGCGTAGACCAGGCCAGTGACCTGATTCGCGAGACTCTTCTTCTTGCCCTGTTGATCTCCGCGCCCCTGCTTCTCGTCGGGCTGGTGGTGGGGCTGGTCGTTTCCATCCTTCAGGCGGTCACGCAGATTCAGGAACAGACCCTGGTCTTTGTCCCCAAGATCGCGGCCATGGTAGCGGCGGCGATTCTGGTCGCGCCGTGGCTGGCCAGTCATCTGATGACTTTTGCGGCCTCGATGTTCGGCGGCGATGCAGCGCCATAGGGAATGAGTTTTTATGTCGTTGGAGCAATCGCTTCAATTTGTCCCAACTTTTGTCTTGGCGTTCTTCAGAATCGCCGGCGTGATGGTCAGCGCGCCGCTTTTTGGCAGCGCACGCGTTCCGCGAAGGCTGAAAGTTTTGTTTGCGCTGGTGATGGCGGCCGCGGTGGCGCCGACACTCAGGCCTCTGAATTTGCCTGAATCCGCCTGGAGATTGGCCGCTGGGATCGGCGGTGAATTGCTCTTTGGGATTGCAATCGGAACGGCCTTGAGCTTCACCTTTGTCGCCGTCAACTGGGCCGGCGAAATCATCGGCCAGCAGATGGGCCTGGGCATCGGGCAGGTGTTCGATCCGCATTTTGGCGGCTCGGGATCGGTCATGGGTGATCTTTATTTCTTCCTGACTCTGGTCATTTTCCTGATCGCCCAGGGACACCTGGCCTTCCTCAAAGGCGTGCGCGAAAGTTTCGATGCGCTGCCGCTGCTGTCGGTGGGGATGACGCAGAATCTTTTGGACCTGGTCAGTGGATTGCTTCAAAGCGCAACTGCGCTGGCGCTCCAGTTGGCCGCGCCGATGCTGGTGACCATGCTGCTGACCGATGTGGTGCTCGGTTTTCTGGGCAAGACCATGCCGCAGATCAACGTGATGACGGCCGGCCTGCCGCTGCGGTCGCTGGTGGGGATGATGGTGCTGATTATTGGCTTGATGATGTGCAGCCGGGTGATCCAGGAATCAATTCTCAACGCGGTGAGCGAAGTCGCCCAGGCGTTCGCGGGCGCGATGGCATGAACCGGGAAAGTAGGGTCCGCTTCAGCGGACGTTTTCTGATTGAGGCCACGGATGGCTGAGGACCTGACAGATAAAACCGAAGCACCGACGCCGCGGCGTCGCGAGGAGGCGCGCGAGCAGGGACAAATCGCCCGCAGTGCCGATCTGACCGCGGCCGCGCTGCTTCTCGGTTTCCTCCTGCTGATGAATTCCTTCGGCCCGGGGCTGATCAAGGCACTCAAGGCCGTAATGGTGGAACTGCTATCGTCCGCCTCGCTCTCGAATCTGGATTCAAAAAATATCGGTCCAGCCATCGTCAGGTCGCTGGTTGCCGCCGGTGGGGCGGCCGCGCCGCTGCTGGTGGGCGGTGTGATCGTCGCCATCGTTGCCAATCTCCTCCAGGTTGGTTTGTTCTTCTCGGGCAAACGATTGCAGCCGAATTTTGAAGTGCTCAATCCGCTGCGGGGATTGGGAAAGCTGTTCCAGGCAGAGAGCCTGGTTCATCTGGTCATCAACCTGCTCAAATTGTCGCTGGTGGGCATCCTCGCGTGGTCGGCGGTGACCCAACGCATGGGGCAGATCATCGCCATCCAGCAGCTCAGCTATATGCAGGCCTTCGCGCTGGGTGCATCGATCGTTTATGCCGTCGGCCTGCGCGTTGCCGTGCTGCTGCTGGTGCTGGCGATCATCGACTACACCTATCACCGGTTCAAAACCGAGCGCGAGCTGCGGATGAGCAAGCAGGAGGTCAAGGAGGAGATGCGGCGGATGGAGGGCGATCCCAAGATCAAACAGCGCCGCCGGCAGATCGCGTTTCAGATGGCCTCCAAACGGCTGGCCAGGGATGTGCCGACGGCGGATGTGATCATCACCAATCCAACTCATTTCGCCATCGCGCTCAAATACGACGCGGCGACCATGCACGCGCCCAAAGTGGTGGCCAAAGGGCAGGATTTGCTGGCGCAGCGCATTCGCGAGATCGCCATCGCCCACGGTATTCCGATCATCGAACGCAAGCCGCTCGCCAGGGCGCTCTATCGCCTGGTTGAGGCCGGCAAGGAAATCCCCGAGCAGTTTTATTCGGCCGTGGCCGAGATCCTCGCCTACGTCTACGAGCTGACCGGGAAATTGAGGCGCGCACGCAGCGCATGATTTATGGCAACGGCACTGGCGGCCAACCCGTTCTTCCAAAAGCTCCACAGCAATCGTGGAATGCTCTTCCCATTGGCATTCATCAGCCTGCTGTTCGTCATCCTCGTGCCCCTGCCGGCGCAGATGATGGATATGCTGCTGATCCTCAACCTCACGCTATCTGCCGTCGTGCTGATCACCACCATTTACGTGCAATCCCCCCTGGAATTCTCGGTCTTTCCATCACTGCTGCTGGCCACGACACTTTTCCGCCTCGTCCTCAACGCCGCCACGACCAGATTGATTTTGACCGTCGGCGATCACGCCGCCACCACCGCAGAAGCCCAGCACAAGGCCGGCGAAGTGATCCTCGCCTTCAGCAACTTCGTCACCGGCAATTCGCTGGCCGTCGGCATCATTATCTTCATCATCATCGTGGTGATTCAGTTTGTGGTGATCACCAAAGGCGCAACCCGCATCTCCGAAGTGGCCGCCCGCTTCACCCTCGATGCCATGCCTGGCAAGCAGATGGCCATCGACGCCGATGTGAACGCCGGCGCGATCAACGAAGTCGAGGCCCGGCGTCGCCGCCAGGAAATCGGCCAGGAAGCCGACTTTTATGGCGCTATGGATGGCGCCAGCAAATTCGTGCGCGGCGATGCCATCGCCGGCATCGTCATCGTCATCGTCAACATCCTCGGCGGCCTCTATGTCGGAAAATTCCAGCGCGGCTGGGACCTGATGGAATGCCTGGAGCTCTACACCAAGCTCACCATCGGCGACGGCCTGGTCGCGCAAATCCCCGCGTTCATCGTTTCCCTCGCCGCCGGCCTGATCGTCACCCGCACCTCCGGCCGCAGCAATCTCGGCGAGGACATGATCGGCCAGCTCCTCGCCAAACCCAAAGCCCTCATCATCACCGCCGTCTTTCTCGCCCTGATGACACTGACTTCGCTTCCAAAAATTCCCCTCTTCACCCTCGGCCTCTCCTGCGGCGGGTTGGCATGGATCCTGACCAAAAATGAGAACAAAGTCGTCGCCGCCGCGGTGATGAAAGAACGTGAAAAAGCCGCCAGGAAAGAGCCTGAGAAAGTTGAAAAACTTCTCGATCTCGATGTTCTCGAGCTGGAAATCGGCTACGGCCTGGTGCGCCTGGTCGATGCTTCCAAAGGCGGCGACCTGCTCGATCGCATCGGCATGATCCGCCGCCAGATCGCCACCGAATTGGGCATCATCGTCCCGCCGATCCGCATCCGCGATAATCTCCAGCTCACGGCCAATGACTACATCGTCAAGATCAAGGGCCAGGCCATCGCCAAGGGAGTCGCCTATCCCGAACAGTTCCTGGCCATGGACAACGGGGCAACTTCTGGCCCAATCCCCGGCGCTGAAGCGACCACCGAGCCCGCCTTCGGCCTGACCGCCTACTGGATCACCGAATCGCAGCGATCTCAGGCCGAGCTGCTCAACTACACCGTCGTCGAGGCCACCAGTGTCCTGGCCACCCATATCACCGAAATCATCAAATCCCACGCACACGAGCTGCTGACCCGCCAGGAAGTGAAAAATCTCCTGGACAATCTCAAGCAGCGCGTCCCCGCGCTCGTCGAAGAGACCATCCCCACGGTCATCAAACCCGGCGAGCTCCAGCGCGTCTGCCAGAATCTCCTCCGCGAGCGCGTCCCCATCCGTGACATGGAGACGATCCTGGAAACGCTGGCCGACTTCGCCTCGCGCACCAAAGACCTGGATGTTCTCACCGAATACGTCCGCAACGCTTTGGCCCGTTCAATTTGCAAGCAATACGTCGATGATCGCGACCGTCTATGGTGCGTCACGCTCGATCCCGCTCTGGAAGACCTGATCAACGGCCACATCGAGCGCAGCGAGCGCGGCATCACCAATACCATGCCGCCCAAAGTGGCCCAGCAGATCGTGCAGCAGGTGGCGGCCAAGACCGGCGATCTCACCCAAAGCGGTAAACAGGCCGTGGTCCTGTGCAGCCCGCAGATCCGCCAGACACTCAGAAGAATGATCGAGCCCAGCCTGCCCCACACGGCGGTGCTGGCTTACAACGAAATCGTGCCCGAGACCGCGGTCGAGGCCGTGGCTCTGGTCGGCATGAACGGTTGAGGCGAGGGATATGCATCTACGAACCTTTAGCGCGGGAACGATGGCCGAGGCGCTCTACCAGGTAAAGAGCGCCATGGGCAACGACGCCGTGATTCTTCACACCCGCACCTATTGGCGGAGGCGATGGCTGGGATTGCGCAGAGTGGAGGTCGTTGAAATCACTGCCGGCGCTGGGCTTCAGGTCAGCCGCGGCGGCGCGCGCAAGCTCGTGACCCGACAAGCGCAGACAGCGCAAGCGGCGACGGCGACGGTCGCCAAAGCTCAGACAACTGCACCGGCAGCGCCGCAACAACTGCTGCAAACCCAGGCCGCCAGCAACGCGGTGATCCTGGGCCTCTCACAGGACCTGGGCACCCTCAAAACCATGGTGCTCGATCTTGTCAAACAGGCCCGGGCGCAGAACACCCCTCAGGTGCCGGAAGAACTCTTCGAGTACTACATGAATCTGGTGCAAAACCAGGTCGCCGAAGAACTGGCCGAGGAAGTGATCAAAAATATTCAGACCACGCTGCGACCGGATCAGCGCAAAAATCCCGAGGTCATCCGCGAAAAACTGGCCGAGCAGCTCGAAAAGATGATGCCGGTGGCGGGCCCGATCCTGCGCACCAAGGCCAGCGGCCCCCACGTCGTCGCTCTCATCGGTCCCACCGGCGTTGGCAAAACCACAACCGTCGCCAAGCTGGCGGCCAATTTGAAACTCCGCGAAAACCGCCGCGTCGGCCTCATCACCATCGACACCTACCGCATCGCCGCCGTCGATCAGCTCAAAAAATACGCCGACATCCTCGGCTCGTCCCTGCGCGTCGTCACCTCCCCCGAGGACCTGCGCGACGCCATCAAGTCGATGAACGACTGCGAATACGTCCTCATCGACACCGCCGGACGCTCTCCCGCGGACACGCTCAAGCTCCACGAGCTGAAAAACTTCCTCACCGTCGCCCAGCCCGATGAAGTTCACCTGGTTCTCTCCACCACCGCCAGCCAGGAATGCATCGAATCGGCCATCGCCCGTTTCAGCGAAGTCCGCGTTGACAAAATCATCTTCACCAAGCTCGATGAGGCCGTTCACGTCGGCGTGATCCTCAACGTGATCCGCAAAGTCAAAAAATCGCTCTCCTACATCACCACCGGCCAGGATGTCCCCGATGACATCGAAGTCGGCAAGCCGAAAAAGCTGGCGCAGCGGATTTTGGGAGGGCCGTCGTGACCGTCATCGACCAGGCCGCCAACCTCCGCTCGCTCGTCCTCCAGCGCCACCGCGCTTCGGTCATCGCCGTCACCAGCGGCAAAGGGGGCGTCGGCAAGAGCAACATCGCCGTCAACCTGGCGGTGCAACTCGCCAGCGCGGGCAAGAATGTGGTTCTGCTCGATGCCGATCTTGGCCTGGCCAACGCTGATGTCCTGTGCAACATCGAACTCCCCTTCAACCTCGCCCACGTCATCGCCCGCAAAAAAGAGCTTCGCGAAGTAATGGTCAAAGGCCCCGGCGGATTCAAACTCATCGGCGGCGCATCGGGACTGGCGCGAATGGCCGACCTCTCCGATGAAGATCGCCAGCGCCTCGTCGCCGCGCTTGTCGAACTGGAACTCCAGGCCGATGTGATCCTCATCGACACCGGCGCAGGCATCAGCCCCAATGTCCTTTCCTTCACCCGCGCTGCCGACCACGTGCTCGTCATCACCACTCCCGAACCCACCGCCATCACCGACGCCTACGCCGTGGTGAAAGTCATCTCCCGCGACGGCGCTGTCCATCGCGTGAGCCTCCTGGTCAATCAAGTCCGCGCCCCCGGCGAAGCCAAGATCGTTTACGACCGAATCGCCAAAGTGGCCCGGCAATTCCTCAACATCAGCGTCTTCGACGCCGGCTCCATCCCCGCCGATGACAACGTCGCCATGGCCGTCCGCCGGCGAATGCCCTTTTCCCTCGCCTTCCCCCGCTGCCCGGCCACCCAAAGCATCGCCCACCTGGCCATCCGCCTCGAGCAGGGCGTCGCCACCTCGCTCCAGCCCTCGGGCTTCTTCCAGCGCATGACCAAGTTCTTCAGGAGGACCTGATCACCAATCGAAAATCGAAAAATCGAAAAAAAACACCATGCCCAAACGCCTCGCCGCCTGCCTCGCACTGCTCGCCTTCGCCGCCTGCCTCTTTGTCGGCGGCGTCCAGGCCGGCAATCCGTTTTCCACCACGGTCCTCCGGGCGCTGCTGGCAATGGCCGGAACTTACGTTATCGGACTCATCGTCGGAACGATGGGCCAGAAGATGATCGAGGAGAACGTCAAGGCAGCGGAGAAAAAATTGCTGGATTCCCGCACGGAAGCGGGAAGACAAGACCGATAAACGAAATTTGGCCCCTGGGCGTTCGTCCTCGCCGCAGGTGTGACGCACCGGCCGGTTTCGTTGTCTCAAACCCATGGATCGGGAGCACGTTTATGGCCAGGAAAGAAGCTCGCGAAATCAAAGATGTGTGGATCGACTACAAGAAAAACAAGACGGAGGCGTTGCGAAACATCCTCATGGAGAACTATCTCCATCTGGTGCGCTACAACGCCGAACGCATCCACGCCAAGCTCCCCGATGAGGTCGAGCTTGACGATCTGATGTCCGCCGGCATCTTCGGCCTCATGGATGCCATCGCCGCCTTCGATCTGGAACGCGGCGTCAAATTCGAAACCTATTGCGCCCCCCGCATCCGCGGCGCAATCCTCGACGAATTGCGCTCCATGGACTGGGTCCCGCGCCTGGTCCGCTCCCGCGCCCATAAGCTGGATGGCGCAACCAGGCAGCTCGAAGTCGAGCTCGGCCGCGCCCCAACCAACGATGAAATCGCCAAGCGCCTCCGCATCTCCGCGGGCGAGTTCGAAAAAATGGCCAAGGATGCCAGCGCTGTCGGCCTGGTCTCCCTCTCTCGCAAATGGTTCGAGACCGACAGCAACAAGGATGTCCGCGAGATCGACGTCCTCGAAGACAAGCGCGGCGCTGATCCCGTGCGCGAAATCCAGCGCAAGGACCTGAAGGAACTCATCACCAAAGGCCTCTCCCGCGCCGAGCGCCTGATCATCATCCTCTACTACTTTGAAGAAATGACCATGAAGGAAATCGGCGCCACGCTCGACCTCTCCGAATCCCGCGTCAGCCAGATGCATAGCTCCATTCTCATGCGTCTCAAAGCCCAAATCGCCGACCGCCGCAAAGAGCTGGCCCAGGTTGCGGCGGTGTGACCGATACCACGCGCTTCCCGCCCATGTCTTTGTAGGGTGGGGCTTGCCCCACCGCTGGTCTCCGTAGGGTCCGCTTCAGCGGGCCTTCTGCGGCGTCCGCTGAAGCAAAACTTTGCCAGTTCTCCCCGTTCTGCCTATCGCGCTATATTGCTGAGGCAGGCGACGTTCTCCCCTGAGCCCGCCCGCCCACCGAGGCCTCTGCATGTCGCGACATTTCCTGCTCGTCTGCTTCTGCGCATTCCTCCCCGCCTGCACCTATTACCGCACCACCGATCCGCCCATCACCGCCGATCAGCAGTTCCTCATCAGCGAGGCCACCGTCCGCGCTGTCGAACAGCTTTCCGCCGTCGCCCTGCGTGATCGCGTCGTATTCGTCGATACGACTTACCTCAATGGCCCCGATTCACACTTTTTAGTGGCCGAGCTTCGCGCCCGCCTGCTCGTTTCCGGCGTCCGCCTTACCGATTTTAAGGCCAATGCCAAGGTAATCCTGGAAATTCGCAGCGGCGGCATCGGCATCGACCGCCAGTATTACATGGTCGGCCTTCCCTCCTTCGCCATCCCCGGCACGAGCGGCCCCGGCGGCTCACAGTTTGCTACCCCTGAGATTGCGTTCGTCAAAAACCAGAAACAGCGCGGCTATGCCAGTGTCGCCTTCGTCGCCTACCTCGCAGACAGCGGCGAACTGCTCGCCAGTTCCGGCCCATTCATCGGCCGATCGATACGCGAGGATTATTGGCTCTTCTTCACTGGCCCGCGCCCAACTGGAAATATTCCAACTGCGGAGAGACCGCGATGAGCCAGATCGGCGCTGTGTACGAGGTTCCCTCTCGACGCAGCGCCGCTGTAATCCAGCCCGCTGAGCGCCGCCGCGCCCACCGCCTCAAACATTGGCTCGTGCGCTTACTCATGATCGCCATCATCCTGATCGCGATCATCGGCGTCGCGGTGCAGCTCATTCTCACCACCGATCTTCCCCGCAACCTCGTCGTCTCCGGCCTCGAAAGCCAACTCGGCCTGCGCGTCACCGCATCCTCCATGGAAACCGGCTGGATGGGCGGAAGCACGCTCGATGATGTCACCCTCGCCCTTCCCCTCGCCGAAGAATCATTCCTCCAGGTCCCGCGCCTGAAAATCCGCCACTCGACTCTCTTCTCCCTCCTCCTTCGCCAACCCCTGCACATCGATGAGATGTATTTCGACCGCCCGCACATGATCGTCCGCCAAAGCGCGCTGGGACGATGGAACGTCGAAGAAGCCATGGCCCTCATCACCCGCGCGGCCGGCGGAAAAAGCGCTGACAACGAGCAGAAATCCAAAGGCCAGCCCGTCCAGCTTCCTCGCGTCTCTCTCTCCGATGGAACTCTGGAACTGATCGACAATGAAAATCGCAAGGTGACGCTCAAACCGCTGGAAATTCATGGCACGCCGCAGCGCTCCCTCTCCTGGCATTTCCAGGCCACCGTCTCCGATCTATTGCGCCTCGAAGGCCGAATCGCCCCCGGCCAAAACTGGAATCATCAGGTCGAATTCACTCTCGATCATGCTGAGGAAGTCCTCAAGCCCTGGTTCCCCGCTTGGCCGCGGCCGACGCAGCTTGCCGGGAATTGGACAGGGCAAGTGAACAACGATTCGGTCCTCGGCCGCCTCGACCTGAAGCGCGGCCAGATCGGCCCCGTCGGCCTCAACGGCGCAATCAAATTCTCCGACGGCGGCGGCGCGGCCACCATCCAACCCGAAGTGCTGATGATCAACCTCGCCTCATCCAAAACCCCCATTCGCCTCACCAACGGCGCACTCAAAATCGCCGGCACCCGCATCGAAGCCCAAAGCCTCGATCTCGCCTCGATGGGCGGCGCCGCCCGCCTCGATGGCCATTACGATTGGCATGCCCGCGCTGGCGAACTCAAAGCCGCCTGGTCCGACATGACCCTCCCCGGCCAGGTCCGTCACGGCGGCGAACTGGAAGCGTTGATCGACACTCCCCGTGCCGGCCGCCCGCAAATCAAGGCAACTCTTCACACCCAGGGCAACTTCTCAAACGGCGATTGGAACAGCCATCTGAACCTTCTTGGTACCGGACCATCCTGGGACGCCGTCGATTGGACGATCAAAGTCGCCGACCTGCAAATCCGCGAGCCCGGCCGCCAACTCCAACTCGCCGACCTCAACGCCCACTTCACCACCCGCTCCAACTTGCTCACCCTCGACGACCTCCGCGTCGCCCAGACCGATCACCTCCGCGGCGGCGGCGCATTCAACTTCGGCACCCGCGATTGGTGGCTCTGGCTCGACACTCGCCAGCTCTCCCTCCCCGGATTCCGCAAACCCGTCTTCCTCTCTTTCAACGCATCCGGCGACGACAAACGCATCGACCTCGCCCAGCTCTATTATCGAGTTGGAAAATTCGAAGCCTCGGTCCAGGGCTCTTATGTTTATGCGCTTCCCAAACCGCTGAATCTCGACCTGTATCTCTGGCGCATCCCAATAACACACGTCGAAGATCCCGCGCGAGCGGTGGGGGGCGAACTCAACGGCCAAATCCACGCCAACGGCACGCTCTGGCCCCGCAACGTCGATCTCAGCGGCAAACTCCTGGGCAATGATGTCGTGATCGGCCGCCGCCACCTCGGCGATGTCGCGATTCAACTTGCCGGCGCAATCAACGACGACCTTGCTCTCATCGAATCCCGCGAGCTGGAGCTTCTCGAAGGCCACTGGACCCTTAGCGCTTCTTACGATTGTCGAAAGGATCTCACTCACCTCGATGTCAGCGTGCGAGATTTCTCGCTCCACCAGGCCGATTCATTCTTCTCACCCCCACCCAACCTCGCGGGCACGGTTGCCGCGCAGTTGCACCTCGATCTTCCTCATCAGGACCGCGCCCTCATGGCCGGCCGCGGCGATTGGAGCATCAAGAATCTCCAACAGGGCAAATTCAAAGCCGACGAAACCGCCGGCCGCCTCGCCATCGAAAGCGATGGCCTGTTTTTCGACGATGTCACCCTGCGCCAAGGCTCCGGCTCGGCGAAGGGTTCCATCAAAACCAACTTTCGCGAACTGACCCGCCTGGCAATTGAGCTCAACACTCAAAACTGGCCCCTCGAAAATCTTCCCTCAAATCTCGCTCTCCAATTTTCCGGCAACGCGAAAGTCGAAATCGACACCCGTCAAAAAACCGCTACCGGTCCACTCCAACTCAACACCGCCATTACCATCAATCGAAAACCCGTCGGCAATCTTTCTTTCGACACCAATCTCGCCGGCCAGGTCGCCGAAATGAAATCCATCAACGGCTCCATTTTCGGCGGCGCCGTCGAAGGCAAGGGCGCTCTCCGCTGGGATGACATTCTCAAGAGCACCGGCTCGTTGCAATGGCACGATATCGACTCCGCGCGTCTGGCCGACATGTGGCCGCAGCTTGCGGGCATTCACGGCACGGTTTCCGGCTCCATCGAAGCCCAGCCCGCGGCCAATCCCCAGGTCAACGAGCCACTGGAAATTGATATCGCTCTCAAACCCGAAAACGCCTGGTATCGCATCATGAGCATCGGCGATGCCGACGCTCGCATCTTCGTCGGCCGCCAGCGCATGGTGCTGGAAAGCTCCTCGCTCCATCTGGCCCATGGCGAAGCCCACCTCTGGGGCCGGCTCACCAGGCACGACAATGAATTCTTCTCCCACGCCCAGATGGAATTCAAGGAATTGAGCATCAACGAGCTGGTGGAGAGTGTTACTCCCGGCGCGGCCCCCATGACCGGCGGCATTACTGGCGAGATGACCCTCTTCGGCCCCCTGCGCCTCCCCCAACTCCAAAACGGCGCGGCCGAAGTCCGCCTCACCCGCTCCGACCTGGCCAACAACGCCATCATCGGCGCGGTTTATGATGCCATGCGCCTCCGCATCGGCCCGGACGAGCCCAACGGTACCGGCCGTGCCAGCCTCCGCCTCGAGCAGGGTGTCCTCCATCTCACCAATCTCTACTACCGCAACCGCGGCGCGGAGATTCGCGCATCCGGCCAGGCCCTCGACATCCTTCGCGGCGGCGACAGCCCCATCCGCGGCTACGTCGTCGGCTCGGCCCGTCCCCTGCGCGAGCTCAAGTTCCCCTTCTTCGCCGAGGCCGACGACATCCTCAACGCCCTCCAGAAATCCGTCACCACCTTCCACGTCACCGGCCGACTCCACGACCCCATCCTCCAATCTGCCGGCTTCAACGAAATCGGCAGCGATCTCCGCGGCTTCATCCTCGGCGATGTCACCTCCGAACAGCGCCAAAAATCCGCCCGCTAAACTTCGGTTTCATCTTGGTGGACTTGCCGTGCCACTGGCAGCTTGCTGCCAGTGCTTCGCTCACCCACACTGGCGGACGAGCCGCCAGTGGCACGACATCTTCGCGCATAAAAAAAGCCATCCCGGGCAAGGACGGCTTTGTGGGGCTTGTGAAGACTGCGCTTCGAGGGTTGTGGGTGAAGCACATCTCCACATGGGAAAGAATGGGCAAAAATAAGTGTCCCAGCCGCTACATCTCTTGTTTCCAAAAAACGTCTCGTCCGGGACTCCCTTCATAGAGCAACTGCCATGCCCATCGCCCGTTCCGCCCCCGCTCAACTTCAAAGAATTTTACATCTCTTTCATCCATAATCACTTGTACAAAAGATCCCCCGGCTGACAACCAGCCACAACAATTCATTCCTCCCCGTCACACTGGCCGCTGCGCTGACCATTCGTCCGGACATCGATCAACCGGCCCGGCATTCTGCCACGGCAGAGTCCGCCCGAAGCTGTTGAGCCTCTCTCCCCTTCTTTCAAGCCTTACGCTCGCCGATGCCGAAGTTGAAGTAGGTCCGGCAGTGCCGGACATTCACCGCCATTAACGAGGGAAAGGAGTTACCGATGGCCGAAGCATGGATGACTTTGAACGCCGCCACAAAAGCACTCGCCGCCACCGCCGATCGCGCTGCCCTGCTGATGCGTGATGAATCCGACCGATCCCGCGTCGAGGCCTCCCGCGCCTGGGACCAGCTCGAAGTGATGCGGTCCGATATTCTCGAAGCCCGAACCGAAACCCAAAAAGCCCGCTCTGGCGGCCGCCGCGCCTGGGGCGCTGTCGGAATCATGGCTGCCGCCATGATCGTCGCCGTCGGCTGGACCTCTTCCGCCCTCACCCGCCATTACGTTGAGGTCCATCAACTCTCCAGCCAGGCCGATCAATGGAAGCTCACCGCCGAGCACAAACAGGTCGAGCTCCAGCAACTCCGCGAAGAAGCCCAATCCGCCCGCATCGCCCAGGCCCGCGCCGAGGGCGAGCTTCGCGCTGTCGCCCCCGACCGCCCCACGCGCCCCGCCGCCCGCCCCACATTCGCCGACCGCGTCGCCAACCTGTTCATCAGCACCAACCACTAAGATAATCTGCATGCCATGGCGCGAGCCCGGCCAGTACGTGCCGGGCTTTTTTTATCGAACCGCCAGACCCTACCGCGCGTCCATATCCATCAATGCTCCGCCTGATTTCCGCCGCCCTCGCCGCTCTGCTCACTCTTCTCTGCCTCGCCGACATCTGGCTCTGGCATCGCGGCTACACCACCGGCGACACCCTGCTCTACTCCTGGGCCCGAAATCCCACCGGCTTTCGCTTCTTCCAGCTCTGGACCGGCGGCGGCGGCGTGCGCCTCATGCTGGGCGAAGAATTCACCCCGCCCCAAAGCGGCCCACAGCTCCTCTCCTGGACCCCCGGCCTCCAACGCGGCGCCTACTCCGGCCCCACCTATCCCTTCGACAAATCCGCCGAGGGGAAAGGCTGGTCATTCCTCGGCTTTGAATTCTGGCGCCTCGATTCCTCCTATCCTCACCTCGATCGCCATTTCAAATCGATCACCTTCTCTCACGCATCTCTCATCCTCGCACTTGCGCTCTACCCGCTTTGGTATGCATGGAAAATTCGCCGCGCCCGCCTCCAGCGCAAACGCGCCCGCCTTGGCCTCTGCGTCCGCTGCGGCTACGACATCCGCGCCACCCTCGGCCGCTGCCCCGAATGCGGCGCTATGGTAGTATCCGCCTTGCAAGATTCACCCGCTGCAAGTAGAGATCATTTATGAGCGTCACCGACCGCATCGACGATGCCCGCATCCTTTACTCCCAGGGCCGCCGTCACGGCTCGCTCCTCTCCGTCCTCATCGCCGTCACCGCCACCGCCCGCAAACGCTTCCCGCCCAACACGCCCAGCCGCACCGATCCCTCCAAACCCATGGGCGACATCGAAGCCTTCTCCACTTTTCTCCATGATGAACTCGGCCGAATGAACGTCCCCGTCGATCGTCCCCTCCAATTTCGCGGCCGCTCCACCACCTTCGAAATGCTCCTCTATCGTTTCGTCCGCAATGAACTCGCCCCCAAAGCCGAGCAGGCCTTCGAAGTCCAATTCCATCCCGCCACCGGCGACGCCGTCGAAATTGACGTTATCGACGACCAGCTCATCCTCTCCGACAACATCCTCGACCGCCTCGGCCGAACTGTCACCCAGTCCCCTGAAAACCAATCCCTCTTCACCCGCCCCTCCCAGCCCGCCGGCGCTTTCCGCATGCCCGGCCGCTAACACCCTCTCAAACCTCAAACCCACCTTGTGGGGTGGCATGGGCAGCGGTACTACGATGTCCGTGGTGTTTTCCTGAACCCTAAAAGCCCGCCCCCCTCACCGCCCCCACAAACGCCTCAATCATCGGCGCCGACTTGTGCCCCAGCCCGCTCTCCACGCCGCTGCTCACATCCACCGCCCACGGCCGCAGCCGCCGCACCACATCGGCCACATTCATCGCATCCAACCCGCCCGCCGCGATGATCGGCGGCAATCCCGCAAATGCCCCCTTCTCCTGCATCTTGATCAGCCGCTCCCAATCATTGGGCACACCGCTGCCCCCCGCCTGCGCCGTCCCCCCGGTCTCCAGCACCAGCCCGATGACCATGTCGCCCACCAAACTCATCGAACCCCTCCACTTCTCGATCTGCTGCTCCAGTGTCGCATCCACCTTCAGCGCCTTGATCACCTTCAGCTTCTGCTTTCGCAACTGGGAAATCCGCTCGATCGTCTCCTGTCCATGAAGCTGCACCGTGTGCAGCCCCAGTTCTCCCGCCACTTCCATCACCCGCGACGCCAGCGCATCCACAAACACCGCCACCGGCGTCACAAACGGCCCAACCTGTCGAATGATTTCCTTCGCCCGCTCCAGCGAAATATTCCGCGCTGACGGCGGATGAAAAATCATCCCAACCGCGTCCGCCCCTGCCGCCACCGCCGCCTTCGCATCGTCCACCCGGGTGATCCCACAGATTTTGATTCGTGTCCGCTGCACAACTCAATCCTACGCCGCGAAATTACCAGTCGCAATCACGCCGTGGAGTGCTCGCCACGCCCCTGCTACCATACCCCCGACTCCCCTTGGGGTCTGCGTAGGGTCCGCTTTAGCGGACGCAATTAACCGATTTCGCCGGAGCGCCTCTCCATGCCCGATCATCATTTCCTCGCCTTCGACCTCGGCGCAGAAAGCGGCCGCGCCATCGTCGGCACCCTGCGCCAAAGCCGCCTGACCCTCGAAGAAAAACACCGCTTCTCCACACACAACGGCCGCATCGCCGGCCATCTCCACTGGAACCTCCTGAGCATCTGGGAAGAGCTCAAAATGGGCCTCCGCAAATCCGCCCACGGCGGCCTGGCCCTCTCCGGCATCGGCATCGACACCTGGGGCGTCGATTTCGGCCTCCTCACCAAATCCGGCGAGCTCCTGGGCAACCCCTACATGTATCGCGACTCCCGCACCAACGGCATCCTCGATCGCACCTTCGTCCGCGTCCCCAAGGAAGACATTTTCAACGCCACCGGCATCCAGTTCATGCAGCTCAACTCGCTCTTCCAACTCCTCTCCATGCGCGAAACCCTCTCCCCCATCCTCGACATCGCCGACACCCTCCTCTTCATCCCCGATCTCTTCAACTACCTCTTCACCGGCCAGCGCAAGGCCGAATTCTCCATCGCCTCCACCAGCCAGATGTACGACATGCGCCGCCGCGCCTGGGCCACGGAATTACTCCAAAGGCTTCATCTCCCCACCCACATCCTCCCCGAGGTCATCCCCACCGGCACCCTCCTCGGCCCCATCCTCAGGGATGTCGCCGATGAATGTGGCGTCGGCCAAATTCCCCTGATTGCCCCCGGCTGCCACGACACCGCCAGCGCTGTCGCCGCTGTCCCGGCCGAAGGTGACAACTGGTGCTACATCAGCTCCGGCACCTGGTCCCTCATGGGCGTAGAAATCCCCTCGCCCATCGTCAATGACAAATCTCTCAAATACAACTACACCAACGAAGGCGGCATCGGCGGCAGCATCCGCTTCCTCAAGAACATCATGGGCCTCTGGCTCGTCCAGGAATGCCGCCGCCAGTGGCTCAAGGAAGGCCACGAGCACACCTACGCCCAACTGGCCCGCCTCGCCAACGACGCCAAACCCTTCATCGCCATCATCAACCCCGACCACCAGCCCTTCCTCGCCCCCGGCGAGATGCCCCAGAAAATCGAACAGTTCTGCAAAAACACCCGCCAGAATATCCCCACATCTCCCGGCGAATTCATCCGTACCTGCCTCGAAAGCTTGGCCCTTACTTATCGCCGCACCCTCGAAGGCCTCCAGGACATCCTCGGCCGCCAAATCGACGTCATCCACATCGTCGGCGGCGGCAGCCAGAACGAACTGCTCAACCAGATGACCGCCGACGCATGCGGCCGCACCGTCATCGCCGGCCCCGCCGAAGCCACCGCCGCCGGCAACCTCCTCGTCCAGGCCATGGCCCTGGGCGAAATCGCCTCCCTCCCCCAACTCCGCTCCATCGTCCGCCACAGCTTCGAAGTTAAACGCTATGAGCCACGCGACGGACCGGCCTGGCAATCCGCCTACTCGCGCTTCCGCGAACTCGTCTAAAACGCCCGCCCTGTGCCAATTCCAATCGCAAATCGCAAATCCAAAATCGCAAATCTCGCCCCGCCCCTTTCTTCTTCCCGCCAACTGTGTAATAATAATGGTTTCGCCGCCGCCGAACGTCCCGACAACACCAAACCGGCGGCCACAGGCTTTTTGCGAGGGAACGTCTCGATGGGTCCGACGAACGTTGCTCTGGTCAAACTCTTACAGGCGGATCAGGCCCTCCGCGCAGCACAGGGCCGCCTCGACAGCGCCTCCCGCAGTGTCCGCGTTCAGGAACGCCGCATCGCCGAACTCTCCGAAAAACTCAAACTAACCCAGCAGCAGCTCCGCGAGCAGCAGGCCAGGGGCGGCGAGCTCGACCTGGACATGAAAACCCGCGACGCCCGCATCGAAAAACTCCGCACCCAGCAGCAAGACTCCAAGAACCACAAGGAATATCAGGCCTTCCTCACCGAAATCAACACCGAGAAAATCGACAAGGGCAAGCTCGAGGAAGAATGGCTGAAGGTCATGGAAGGCGTCGAGATACTCCAGAAGGAAGTCAAAACCTTCCACGAGCAGGTCGACGCCGAGAAGAAAGCCCACGAGCACACCAAACACCAGCTCAGTGGCAAACTCTCCCAGCTCCAGGCCGAAGTCGATCGCCTTAAGCCCATCCGTGACGAAGCCGCTCGGGCCACTCCCCCAACAGGTCTTAACGCCTTTGAACGCCTCGCCGATCGTTACGAAGGCGAGGCCATGGCCGCCCTCGGCAAGCCCGACCGCCGCCGCGAGGAATACATCTGCAATTCCTGCAACATGTCCCTCGTCGCCGACATCTACAACCGCCTTCATTCCCGCGATGAGTTGGTCATCTGCCCCAACTGCCGCCGCATGCTCTACATCCCCGATGAACTCCCCCCCGAATTGGCCATCAACACCAAACCCCCCCGCAAAGCCGTCACCGCCTCCACCGAAGCCGACGAATAATTGATTCATTTCTTCGTCGTGCATTGAGTCATTGAAATTCGGCCGAAGGCCTCCTCAATGATTCAATGAATCAATCACTCAATGAATCAATTCCTATGGATGAACTCATCACACTCGAATTCGACGGTGGCAGCCGTGGCAATCCCGGCCACGCCGGCATCGGCATCGTCCTCCGTGCCGCCGACGGCACACCGCTGGTCACCCTCGGCCGCTACATCGGCCGCGCCACCAACAACGTCGCCGAATACCAGGCCCTGATCGTCGGCCTCCAAAAAGCCCTCGAGCTGGGCGCCAAAAAACTCCAGATCCGCGGCGACAGCGAATTGATCATCAAACAAATGAAGGGCGAATACCGCGTCCGCCATCCCGAGCTCAAACCCCTCCACGACGAGGCCCGCCAACTCATCTCCAATTTCAAGGAAGCCAGGCTCGAGCACAACCTTCGCCACAAAAACACCCTGGCCGACAAGCTCGCCAATCTCGCCATGGACAAAAAAAGGGAAGTGACCGAGGCCGAGGATGACTCCCCGCTCGACGAGCCCTCCCCCGCGCCCGCCGCCGCCGGCGATCGCCTCGAATGCATGTGCTGCGGCATGGTCATCGAGGTCCGCACCCCCTCCTCCCTCCGCCCCCACCAACTCCGCCCCCTCACTTGCCAGTGCGGCCAAAAAATGACCGACGGCCGACCTTAAGCTCTTATCCCTCCTCCTGCACTCGCTCTCATCCCCTCCCCCCTGTACTCAGGCTTATCCCCTTGCCCCCGTACTCAGGCTTATCCCCTCGTCCCCGGTACTCCGGGAGAGAGGGCAGGGTGAGGGGGCGGATGTACTCACCCGCATTCTGACTTCTGTGTTCTGACTCCTATCTCCCCACCATCCCCATCATCGCCTCCGGATACCTCGTCCCCACCGCCGCCCCCGGCGGGAACAATCGATCAATCTCCCGCAGCTCTTCTTTCGCAAAAGCCACCCGCACTGCCCCCATATTGTCCTCCAGATACTTCACCCGCTTGGTCCCCGGAATCGGCACCATGTCCTCCCCCTGCGCCAACACCCACGCCAGCGCCAATTGCGCCGGCGTGCAACCCTTCTTCTTCGCCAGCGTCTTCACGTGCTCGGCCAGCTCCAGATTCTTCTCAAACGCCTCCCCCTGGAATCTCGGATTCGTCCGCCGCCAGTCCTTCTCCTCCAAATCCGTCGGCTTGGCAATCGCCCCCGTCAAAAATCCCCGCCCCAGCGGACTATACGCCACAAACCCAATCCCCAATTCCCTGCACGTCTCCAGCACGCCATTGGTCTCCGGATCCCGCGTCCACAGCGAATACTCGCTCTGAAGCCCTGCGATCGGATGAACCGCCGCCGCTCGCCGCAGTGTTTCCGCCCCCGCCTCCGACAACCCCAGCTCCCGCACCTTCCCCTCCTCCACCAGTTCACTCATTACCCCCACCGTCTCCTCAATCGGCCGCGCTGGATCGACCCGATGCTGATAGTACAAATCAATCGTCTCAATCCCCAGCCGCCGCAAACTCCCCTCGCACGCCCGCCGAATGTTCTCCGGCGAGCTGTCCGCCCCCACGATCGTTTTCGTCTGCTGATCGATGCGAAACCCAAACTTCGTCGCGATCACCAGCTCCTCCCGCTTCGTTTCCTTCAAGAATCGCCCCACCAATTCCTCATTCTTAAAAGGCCCATAAATCTCCGCCGTGTCCAGAAAATTCCCCCCGAGTTCCACATAGCGATGCAGCACCCGCATCGACTCGGCATCATCGGTTGATCCGTACGCATAGGACATCCCCATGCACCCCAACCCGATCTCCGCCACCCGCAAACTCGATTTCCCCAGAGCACGCTTCGGCATCGATTGATTTTTCATGTGAATCTCCTTCTCAAAAATCTTTGTGTGCGTCGGCCGTGTTCTTTCCCCTCGGCCCTGTACTCATCCTCCTCCCCTCGCCCCTGTACTCAGGGGAGAGGGTTAGGGTGAGGTGGGTCGGGCACTCCTGCCCGACACGCACCGATGTACTCATCGGCGCGTATCCCGCATCATAGCCCCGGCCCACCCGCTCCAATCAACCATTAAATTCGCGCAACGGCCCGATCAACATATAATGTTCAGTTCACGCCATGAATCTCTCTGCCCATTCAACCTCTCTTGAAGAGATCGCCCCCCTGCGCGAGCTCTACCGCGCCGAAATGAACTGTCAGATCATGTTCGACTCCCTACACACCCGCCCCGGCTGGACTCAATCTTATCTTCTCCTGGCGAACGGCGACCCCGCCGGCTACGGCTCCATCGCCCTCGCCGGCCCATGGAAAGACAAACCCACCGCCTTCGAATTCTTCATCCTCCCCCAGCATCGCCTGCGCATCTTCGATCTCTTCGAAACCTTCCTCCGCGCCACCAACCCCATCGCCATCGAAACTCAAAGCAACGGCACTCTCCTTCACATCATGCTCCACACCTACGCCAAAAACATTACCGCCGAAGCCATCCTCTACCACGACAAAGTCACCACCACGCACGTGCAACCCAATGTCATTTTCCGCCCCGCCATCCCCTACGATCGCGCCCAAATCACCGCTCAAAACCTCGACGAATCCGCCGAATTTGTACTGGAACTGGACCATCAAATCGTCGCCACCGGCGGCATCCTCTATCACTACAATCCTCCCTACGGCGACCTTTTCATGTCCGTCGCCGAATCCCATCGCCGCCGCGGCCTGGGCTCCTTCCTCATCCAGGAACTCAAGCGCACCTGCTACCAACTCAAGCACATCCCCGCCGCCCGCTGCAACGTCGACAACATCCCCTCCCGCAAAACTCTCCAAAAATCCGGCTTCGTCCCCTGCGGCAACATCCTCACCGGCACGCTCCAGTCCCGCACATGATCATCCACGAACTCACACAAAGAATTCATCCACGAAGGTCACGAAGTTGCACGAAGAAATTCTTGAAAAAAAACTTCGTGTCCCTTCGTGTCCTTGGTGGATGAAAAATTTGGTGCACTTTGTGGATTATCTCAATCCCCCTGCCACATACAGCGTCTCCCCCGTAATCCACGCCGAATCATCCGACGCCAAAAACACCGCCGCCGGCGCAATGTCTTTCGGCTGCCCAATCCTTCCCAGCGGCGTATCCGCCTCGACCTTTCTGCGGAAATCACCCTGATCAATCCCCATCGCCCGCACTCCCTCCGTCTCCACCATCCCCGGATTCAGCGAATTCACGCGAATCTTCCGTGCCCCCAATTCCTGCGCCAGCGATCGCGTCACCGCATCCACCGCCGCCTTGGTCCCGCTGTACACCGAAGCCGTCGGCGGCGCTGCCGTGGCCGCCACCGAGCTGATATTGATGATGCTTCCCCCGCCATCACCGAACAGTTTCACCGCCTCCTGCGTCGCCAGAATCAATCCCAGCACGTTCACATCAAACATCTTGTGAAAGTGCGCCGCCGTCACCTGCTCCAGCGGCCAAAATTCGTACACCCCCGCATTGTTCACCAGCACATCCAGCCGCCCAAACGCCTTCTTCGTCTCCGCAAACAGCCGCCGCACATCCCCCTCCTTCGCCAGATTCGCCTGCACCGCCACCGCCCTCCCTCCATTCCCATTGATCTCCCCCACAATCCGATCCGCCCCCTCCTTGCTCGAGCTGTAATTGACGACGACGCTCGCCCCCTCCGCCGCCAGATGCAGCGCAATCGAAGCCCCAATCCCCTTGGAAGCGCCCGTAACCACCGCCACTTTTCCTTCAAGTTTCTTAGCCACGACAATCTCCTTTCAAATTGAATTCCGATCTGCGTAAATCTGCGTCATCTGCGTTCAACTCTTCTCTGCTGAATGCTGATTTCTGAATTCTCTCCGGGAATTACGCCCCAAATCCCCCATCAATCGTCAAACTCGCCCCGGTCACAAACGCCGCCTCCGGCCCGGCCAGGTATGCCACCATGGCCGCGATCTCGCTCCCCCGCCCATAGCGCGGCAGCGCCATGAAGCTCTTCATCGTTTCCGCAAACGCCCCCTCGGCCGGATTCATGTCCGTATCCACCGGCCCCGGCTGAACATTGTTCACGGTAATTCCCCGCGGCCCCAGGTCGCGCGCCAATCCGCGAACCAGCCCCGCCACTCCCGCCTTGGTCATCGCATAAACCGCGCCCCCGGCAAACGGCATCCGATCGGCGTTCACGCTCCCGATGGTGATGATCCTCCCGCCCTCCCCCATGTATTTCAGCGACTGCTGTATCGCCACGAACATCCCCCGCAGGTTGACCGCCACCATCCGGTCAAAGTCCTCCATCGAGAAGTCGTCGATCGGCGCCACCTTGGCGATCCCCGCGTTGTTCACCAGCACATCCAGCCGCCCCAGCACCCGCTCTGTCTCATCCACCGCCCGCCTTACCGCCGCCGCATCCCCGCTGTCCGCGCGAATCGCCAGCGCCTTCCCACCGGCCGACTCGATGGCGCTCACCACCCCATCCGCCTTCTGCTGCGCGCTGGCATAAGTGATCGCCACCGCCGCCCCCTCCTGAGCCAGCCGCTTGGCGATCGCCGCCCCGATCCCCCGCGATCCTCCCGTCACCAGCGCCGCCTTTCCTGCAAGTGTCTTTGCCATCAGATTCGCTCCTTCCGTTGGACATTCTGTATCAGTCGGTAAATATATCCCTATTGGATTCGCCGCGTCAAGTGAGGTATTGTACCGATAGGTATTGAATTAAGCGGAGCACCAGGACAACTCCAGCGGAGGACCAGGACAATGCCCCGGGGACGCCCCCGAGCCTTCGACGCCGACAAAGCCCTCGACAAGGCCCTAAAGGTCTTCTGGCGCAAGGGCTACGAAGGCGCTTCCCTTCCCGATCTCACCAGCGCCATGGGCATCAACCGCCCCAGCCTCTACGCCGCCTTCGGCAACAAGGAGGCCCTCTTCCGCAAAGTCATCCAGCGCTACGCCAACGGCCCCGCCTCCTATGTGCGCATCGCGCTAACCCGGCCCACCGCCCGCGCCGTCGTCCAGCATCTCCTCCGCGAAGGCGTCCAGATCCTCACCAATCCCCGCAACCCCCGCGGCTGCCTCGCCGTCCAGGGCGCGCTCGCCTGCGGCGACTCGGCCGACTGCGTGCGCAAGGAGCTGATCCGCCAGCGCGAAGCCCTGGTCACCGCCCTCCGCAATCGCTTCGAACGGGCCAAATCCGAAGGTGATCTCCCCGCCGATTCCGCCCCCGCCGACCTGGCCCGCTACGTCGCCACCCTCATGCACGGCCTCTCCGTCCAGGCCTCCGGCGGCGCTTCCCGATCCCAGCTCCAGCGCGTCGCCAACCTCGCCCTCCGCGCCTGGCCCACCTAACGCATCGCCGCCTACTTCATCTTCTCAATCATCTTCGCCACCTTCTTCCCCAGGTAAATGCCGCCGCCCCTCATCATCCCCAGCGAATCCCCCCCAAACAGCCCCACGACTCCGCGATGCTTGTGCCGAAACGGCGTCCGCTCTCCCGCCGGGGAAATTACCTCGCCCTCAATCTCAAAAATCGTGTGCCCCGCGAACAGCAGCATATACCGCAGCATCCGGTTCCCCTCATCCATTGTCAGCACATTCACCACCGCGCATGGCGCTCCCGGCTGCGGCGCTAAGACCAACTGCACGTTGAACTGCTTGCGAAGCTTTTTGGCAAACCCCTCGACAAACGATATGAGCACCGGCGAGGTATCAAACGTCGCCTTCAGAACCACCCGGTCCGCCCGAATCACCAGACAACACGGCGGCTTATCCGGCGCCTGCAAATCCTGCCGAACCATCGTCGGTACCGGAATCATCCCACCACTCACCATCCCCCCGGCCGCCATCGCCCCGCCACCCCCGGCCGCCATCGGCATCGACACCACCTGATTGCACTGCGGACACCGCCCCTGCGTCTCCCCGCGCTCATTCGCTACGGTGACATAATTCCCACACCTGCACTGTACGATCACACCCATTCCAACCTCCTTCCCCGAACCCCTCTTTACTTCTGAATTCTGAATTCTGAATTCTCTCATTTACTCGGCCGCGTCGTCGGCTTCGCCCGCTCAATCTTCCCCCACAGATGCCCCCCATGATTCCCCCCGCTCCACGTCCCGGCATACTCATCGCGATAGAACATCACCCGCGCTGTATATGTGCCCAGCCCCGGAATCTTCGCATCCGTCACCGTGATCACCGGCGTATCTCCGGCCCATTTCACCGGCAGCATGATCGGCACCGACACATCCTTGTCCCCAAACTGAATCCGCGCCACGAACAGCCAGTTGTCCCCGTACAGCTTCGAGACTTTGGTCAGCGTGTACCGATCCTCCTTCGGCTGCTGTGGCCGCGGCTGCGCTGCTTGAGTCTCCGTGAACTTTCCCACCAGCGTCGAGCCCGACAGCATCTCCGCAAACTGCCTCTCCAGGTCCGCCTGCGTGACCGCCTGCGTCGTCGCCGGCTTTGTCGCCTGGGCATCCGCCCTCGCCCCGACCAGCAGGACCAGCAGAACCGACAAGAACCATTTGCTCATGCCAACCTCGCTTTCGGCCGGCATGTTAGCCAACCCCCTGCGCAAGGAGCAAGGGCGAACACACAACGTGTGCCGCCCCTGTCCTTGTGGATCATGTACCGCCACCGGCTACTTCGGCGGGTTGTTCGAGCTGTTGGTGCCGCCGCCCTGCGTGCCGGTGCCACTGCTCCCCGCGGTGTTGCCACCACTCGTATTACCGCTTGGCGGGGCGGTGGTACCCGACGAACCGCTCGTGCCACTGCTCGACGAGCCAGCGCTATTCCCAGTCGTCCGATCCGAACTCGTCCCGGTGTTGCTGCGCGGCCGATCCGTGTCGCTCGTGTTCGTCCCGGTGTTGCTATTGCTCGGCCGGGTTGTCGGCTCGGTGCTGGTCGAATCGGTGTTCCTGTTCGTCCGCGTCCGGTCGGTGGTGGTGCCGGTGTCATTGTTGTCGCAACCCGTCAAGGCGATACCGCCCAGCGCCAACGTGGCCGCAACCAATATCGCGCGATGCTTTTGCATAGATACCTCGTGTGTTGAATTTCCCTTGAAGAAGCGGCGACCCCACGGCCGCCGCATGTATTTTCAGGATGCCCGCGGCACCCGGATCACCGGCCCGTCCCAGCGCCGCTGCTGCCAGCGCCAGTTCCAGTCCCGGCGCCCGTTCCTGTTCCACCTGTGCCAATGTCGGTCCCCGTGCCTGTGCCAGCGCGGTCGATTCCGCTGTTGTCGCTGTTGATGGTTCCGCCGCTGGTGGCGCTGCCGGCCGGAGTTCGGCCGACGCGGTCATTCGGATTGCCGCTGTTCATGCGGTCATTGGTAATTCCGCTGCTGTCGATGCGGGCGCTGGTGGTCCGGTCGGTCCGCTCGATGTCATTGTCATAAGTGCGGCTTTCACATCCCATCACTCCGACCGCCAAGGCCGCCGCTGCGGACAAAATGCCAAGCTGTTTCATACCGATCCCTCGTAAAAGACAAGCGCTGTTGCGCGCCGGGTTCAACAGAGGCGGGTGAGGCCCGCAAAGACAGGGCCATTTGGGCTAAACAGGGAATTTCCGGAGGCTCAACTGCCGCCCGAGATGCCGTGCTGAAGTTGAGCCTGCCCTCTCGATTGAGCGAATGCTGTCAGCTTGTCAGTGGATGACCCCGCCATCAGACCCCTGTAGGTCCCGGCTGTGCCGGACGCATCCTATTGAACCCCCGTAGGTCCGGCTGTGCCGGACACGTCCGGCGGAGCCGAACCTACTGTTTCCACCCTCCCGCCTTTTGCCCCGCCCCCCGAGTTTGTATAGACTCCCCGCCTTGGCATGGGTTTGACCAAACGTAAACGGGAAAGGAGCAACACATGCTTAAGCGTTCTATGGCAGGGATTGCCCTGGGTTTTCTGGCCATGATGTTGGCTGGCTGTGCCGTCGTCCAGAAGGGCGAGACGGTCGTCAAGTATGACAAGGGTGAGCTGCCGATCATGGGTGAAGCGCCACAGGAAGGCCAGTACTCCCTCTATCGCGTGACCGACGCGACGCCGCTGGTGACCTACAACCTCAAGGCCGGCGACAAGCTCGGTTACAAGCGGACCGACGCGGGCTCTCTGATCGGCGTGGCCGGAAGCCATGAGATTCCGATCGGCAATGAGAGCTATTACTGGAAGCGGCGCTACTGATCCCCCGTCCGGCAGTGCCGGACCTACACTTGGCCTATTCGAGGATACGAAGGGTGTACCCTTCGTATCCTTTTTCTTTTGAACCGGCATCCCCAATTCCCCCCTTCTGAATTCTGAATTCTGAATTCTCTCCCTCACGTCCGATGCACCGGCGCTTCCTGCCCGGTGACGCGCTTGATCTCCACCTGCCCATTCCGCGACAGGTCGGCCAGCGTGCTCTTGGCCATGATGGCCGTCATGGTCACCCGGCCATCGGTGAAATCCCGCTCCTGCACACGGGTATGGGATTCGATGAAGGAGAGAAGCTTCCCATTGGTCGTGTCGGCTTCCAGCGTAACCTCAACCTGCTGCCCCAGGACGTGGTTGTAGACGGCTTCCAGGAGTTTGGGCACGCCCTCGCCCGTCTTGGCCGAGATTGGAATCGCCCCGGGATGCAGCGTGCGCCAGAAGGGATAATTTTCCTCACCCTCAGGAGTGTCGATTTTGTTCAGAAGGAGAATTTCGGGTTTGTCCTTGACGCCGATTTCATCAAGCACCTTGTGGACGGTTTTGAACTGCAACTCGGCCTGCGGGTGGCCGACATCCAGCAGATGAAGCAGCAGATCGGCGTGGACTGCTTCTTCGAGAGTGGCCTTGAAGGAGGCGACCAGGCCATGCGGCAGGTCGCGAACGAAGCCGACGGTGTCGCTGAGCAGCACCTCCGTCCCTCTCTCCAGTTTCCAGGCACGGGTCTTCGTGTCCAGCGTGGCGAAGAGCTTGTCGTCGGCGTAAGTGCCGGCGTCGGTGAGGGTATTAAAGAGCGTGGATTTCCCCGCGTTGGTATAGCCGACGATGCAGATGGTGAAGTGCTCGCGGGTGCGCTCGGCCACCAGCCTTGTCTTGCGGTCCTGCACCAGTTTAATGTCAGCCCGCAGGCGCGAGATCCGCTTGCGCACCAGCCGCCGGTCGACTTCCAACTGCGTTTCACCCGGCCCGCGCGTCCCAATGCCCGGGGCCATCCCCGAAGCGATCCGCTCCAGGTGCCCCCACATTCTCGTCAGCCGCGGATAGGTGTATTCCATCTGCGCCAATTCCACCTGCAACTTGGCCTCCTTCGACTGCGCCCGCGTGGCGAAGATGTCGAGAATCAATTCCGAGCGGTCGATGACTTTCACCCCCTGCCCGCGCGGCGAGCCCAGCTCTTTATTGATCAGCGTTTCCAGCTCCCCGATCTGCGACGGCGAGAGGTCATTGTCAAAGATGATGACATCCGCCTCCTCCTTCCCGGCCAGCAGCGCAATCTCCTGCGCCTTCCCCGACCCGATATAAAGCCCCCCATCGATCCGGTGCCGGTTCTGGATCACCCGGGCCACCACCCTCGCCCCGGCCGTATCCGCCAGCGCTGCCAGCTCCCCCAGCGGATCGCGCGGGTCGGCATTGGATTTGGGAAGAATCACGCCAACCAGGATGGCGCGTTCCTGTTTGACCGAGAGCTGCGAGCGTTTGAGTTCAGACAATGGGGGAATCCTCCGTGAGTTTAATCGGCATTATATGATGGGTGGCGAGGGGAATTGCCACTTCCCGGCCAAATAAACGCCACAATCGCCACCCGCACGGAGGGCACGGAGAATTCGGTTTTGACCCACCGATGGGGCACCGATTCACACGGATGAGGAGTCGTGTGGCCGCGGATGCCGCAGATGAAGGGCTTTTCGGAGATCACACTTGTGTTGACTGCGAATTTGCTCCTCTCCGGAGGACGCCGCGGATTTCATCCAGTTTCCTCTGGGGTTATTGACGAGCGAAAACGCGCTGCGTACCCGTTTCATTCTCCAACTCACCGGCAGAGTAACGTCACCCCAAATTGAGCATCAGGATTCTACGATTTGGCCGCTTGCGGCCCTGCCGTCAGGATTTGCATATAACTCACGGCCTTCGCTCGGTTTTCCCAGGTTCCGTTGATTCGCTCGGTTAGACCTTTTATGTCCGCCTCGACCGTTGTTGACCAGAGATTCTGGTCATATGGGTACACCCGCATCAAGTTATCAACATCGAAGACGGGGCCCGTGTCCTACGTTCTGATCAGGACGACCGGCTTCTCCTTGGCGATTCGGATGCCGAGTTCAAAAAGAGCGCTCGGATTGTGATCGGTCAGGTCGGCAATAACCAATTCCGCATTGAGCAATTGGTTGATGATTGTGTGATGGATAATGTCTGTGTCCTCTCGTCTGGCAGTGATCACCCCGAATCCAGCGGCGTTTCCGGCGGGGGTGATGAGGCTCTTCAAAACCTCATCGAAGAATCCAGCCGACCGAACCTGCTTGCCCTTTTCAGTGAATGGCATGACGACGAACGCAGTCTTGTCGAACTTTCCTTGAGGCTGTCCAAGCACGCGGATATCTATTGTCTTAGCACCGGTGTCCCCGCGTGAGGAAGGGATGCCGCGAAGGCCTGCTGCGATGTCGAGATATTTGCAGTTTGCCTTGAAGACTTCGACGAACTCCGCGTGCTGCGCCGGCGGAATCTGAAATTTATTCTCCAACGTGTTTGAGACATATTGTTCTTCCGGCAAATTACTACCGTTGTAGTGGTCGTAGACCTGTTTGAACTTTTCAACCTTGAAGAACGCCTCGATCTTTTTCTCCCGCTGCACTTCGGGGTTGTCAGCGTAGACGATGGCTCGCCCCAACTCCGTCAGTGCGATAGTCGCGGTGTCTCGGGTGCCGATAGTGATTCCGTAGTCCCGGGCGGCACTTGAATGATAGAAAAACTTGGCCGTCATGTGTGCAATGCCAACCGCTTTGGCAACGAGCGCCGTCTCCAAAGGATTGCCGCTATTCTTGGTCCTAACGGCATCGGCAATCTTCAGTGCGTCTTCGAGGCTGACTATCGGAAAGGAACGGCGTGGTTTCTTTCCTGGCTTAGTCGAGCCATTGTCGTCATTGCCAAGCTGCTTGATGCGTGCTGATTTGTTCATCATGGTTCGAGAAATTCTACCGGAATCGGCATTTCGGAGCGAAAGAGCGATCAGGAACCAACTCGGCGAGCCGGAATCCTGAGAAACGGAAAAGGTGAATCGGACAAGGTACAGCGAGATCAGGAAAGGGGCACCCCTCCAACCCCAACTAGGGTGCGCCCCATCTTCAATTCTCCTAGAATACCGTCTTGCAAAGCTTTTCGGTTCCGTCAATTAGTTCAATCACTTCGTCGCTAGTAGGTTCTCGTTGCTTGCTGTGATCGCAGAGGTTCCGAATATCCCCGAGACGCTGAATCTTACGCCACGTTGGAACGTCGACGGTGCCGGCGTTTTTTAGTAGGTCGTTGAGCTCACTGATTGTGGGATGTTTTTTAGTTACGATGTTTCGATTGGCACAAACTTGACCCAAGTGCTTCTCGATTACCACGCCGGCGACGGCTCCAGCTCCGCGGAGGAAGCCATTTTTGGCAAGCTCGCGTGCCGCCTCAAGCTCAGAGTCAAATAGATCTGCGCGAACCAGTTGTTTTATGTCAAATAATGAGCTTTCGAACCGAGCTTCCACCGATTTGAGAATTTCGAGCTGCGCCTTAAACTTCATGTTGACAATCTCAAAATCTTGGAAACTTCGCTCACCCATTCTGTCTGGCGCAGCTCGGACGCCCGTAAGCCAGTCTTGAATGTGATAG
>DASYUA010000020.1:0-23874 GCA_036001665.1 Tepidisphaeraceae bacterium | reverse complement strand
CTCAGAGATTCACCCGCTAAAATCACCCAGCCGATAAACACAATACCACCGACCGAAGTTCTCGATGCAAAACATCATCATCGACAAACCCTACAAATACGTCCCCCCCGTCACCGCCAAAATCTGGCCGCGCATCCTCGTCCACTACTTCCGCCGCTACGTCCGCCGCAAATATGGCCTCTCCGAAGTCGAAGTTCACGGCCTCGAACTCATCCGCAAATCCATCGCCGCCGGCCACGGCATCATGATCACCCCCAACCATTGCCGCGATTCCGACCCCCTCCTCATGGCCGAGCTGGTCGCCCTCATCCCCCAACCCCTCTATTACATGGCATCCTGGCACCTCTTCATGCAAAGCCGCCTCCAGACCTTCCTCATCCGCCGCGCTGGCGCATTCTCCATCCACCGCGAAGGAATGGACCGCGCTGCCCTCAACATGGCCATCCAAACCCTCGAAACCGCCGAGCGCCCCCTGGTCGTCTTTCCCGAAGGCGTCGTCTCCCGCACCAACGACCGCCTCAACACCCTCCTCGATGGCACCGCCATGATCGCCCGCACCGCCGCCAAAAAACGCGCCAAGCAAAATCCCCCCGGCCAGGTCGTCATCCATCCCCTGGCCATCCGCTATAAATTCGAAGGCGATCTCTTCGCCACCCTCGAGCCCGTCCTCGACGAGATGGAGCGCAGGCTCTCCTGGCAATCGCAAAAACACCTCACTCTCGCCGGCCGCATCGCCAAGCTCGGCCAGGGCCTCCTCACCCTCAAGGAAATCGAATACATGGGCCAGCCCCAGCACGGCCCCATCTTTGACCGCATGCAACGCCTCATCAACCACCTGCTCGTTCCCCTCGAGACTGAGTGGCTCGAAGGCCCACGCGAAGGCCATGTCGTCGCCCGCGTCAAACAACTCCGCACCGCCATCCTCCCCGACATGATCAAAGGCGACATCGGCGAGCAAGAACGCACCCGCCGCTGGAAACAACTGGCCGACATCTATCTCGCCCAGCAGCTTTCCTTCTATCCCCCCGACTACATCGCCTCCAACCCCACCCCCGAACGGCTCCTGGAAACCGTCGAGCGCTTCGAGGAAGACCTCACCGACAAGGTCCGCGCCCATAAACCCATCCGCGTCATCATGCGCCTCGGCCAGGCCATCGAAGTAAGCCCCACCCGCGAACGCGAATCCCGCGGCGAAAGTGATCCCCTGATGCAAAAAATCGAGGAACAACTAAAATCCCTCCTGGGCATCACGAATGGGAACGAGGCGGCCCCCAAAACTGCCGTAGGTCCGGCTGTGCCGGACATCCTCGCCTCAACGTAGGTCCGGCTCCGCCGGACATTGCATGGCTCAACGCGTCCGAATAGGGAGCATCTCATGACCTTGGGTCTTCAGGATCCGCCACGACAAACCGAAACGCTGATTCGCAAACCCATGGCCCCACCCTGGCGCCTCTGGCTCCTGCGCCTCGGCCTCGTCGCCATCTCCCTTTTCCTCTGGTTCTGGACCCAATCCCTCATCGGCTCCCGCCCCGTCCCGGTGAAAATCGGCGACGGCCTCCACGACCTCACCGCCTCCACCAACTCCTATCTCCTCTCTCATCCAAAAGCCGCCAACGGACTGTTGATCGCCTCCTCCGCCATCATCGACATGCTCGGCATCTTCATCCTCGCCAGCACCATCGTCGGCCGCTCCATCACCCCATTCCTCGGCCTCCTCATCCTCTTCGCCCTCCGCCAAATCATCCAGGGCCTCTGTCCCCTCCCTCCCCCCGATGGCATGATCTGGCATCACCCCGGCTTCCCTTCCCTGCTCGTCACCTACGGCGTCCCCAACGACCTCTTCTTCTCCGGCCACACCGCCCTCGCCATCCTCGGCGCTGCCGTCCTCGCCAAAGCCTGGGGCCGAATCGGCATCATCCTCGGCCTCCTCATCACCCTCTTCGAAATCGCCACCGTCGTTCTCCTCCGCGCCCACTACACCATGGACATCTTCACCGGCGCCATCACCGCCCTCTGGGTCTGCACAATCGCCCAGCGCCTCGGCCCCCACATCGATCGGGCCCTATCCCGCCTCGTCCGCGCGCAGTAAGTGCTGAGTAACCAGTGCTAAGCACTCAGCACTCAAGCACTCAGCACTTCTTTTAGATCCACTGATCCCGTATCAACTTCAACTGATCCCAATCCGTTGCCATAAACCAGTCCGGCCGCTCCTCCCCCCCCATGATCCTTCCAAAAAACTCCTCCGCCTCATTCTCCAGCATGCTCCGTTCCTGCCCCATGCTCAGCCGCGCCGCGTACAAATCATCCTCGCGCGACATCAGCCGCAGCGCCTCCGCCCCGCAATGCTGCCGCACCTGATCCGCCAGTGATTTGTAAAACACCCACACATCATCATCTGGAAACAGCGGCGGCTGGCAGTGCCTCTTGATCGCGTGCCGGAAATATTTCAGCTTCTCCTCCCACGCCAGTGCCGGGTCCAACGCGAGAGTAATGTATTGCCCCACCTTCGCCGCCTCATGCGCATGCAAGTCCCCCACCTTGTCCCCCTCCTGGGCCAGCTTGGCGTAGAACGACTCCGGTCTCCCTATCGGCGGCAGTGGCGGGAAGGTGCGCTCCCGGGTCATTTCGTACTACCCTTTCCGACGAGCTGGGCGCGAGGCGAAAGATGTGAACTGCCGGCCCGCTCGGCGCTACCCCCTATTTAACACCCACCCCCCCCATCCCTGCAAGCAAAATTCCACGACCACCCCGTTATCAGTCACTGCCGTAGCGGCGAGCCCGCTCATCCCCCTGCCACATCCCACATCCCAACCCCACCCCGCCAGTCGCACGACAATACACAGCGCTGGTCAGCACTGAAGCTGGCGCTGATCACTCCAGCACTGTGCCCTTCGAAAACACGCAAACACCGCCCGCTCTGCATATCCCACAAACGCACTGTGCGGTCGTGCGATGCCGAAAGCGCCAGTCGCTGATCGGCGCTCCATTTCACCGTTCGAATCGTGTCGGTGTGCCCCTCGATGATGCGCAGGCACTTGCCCGTTTCCAAATCCCACAACCGGATGTCTCTCGAGCAGGACAGCGCCTGCTTCTCATCCGGGCTCCACGCAACACATTGCACGTGGTACTCATGCCCCTCCAAAACCCGCACGCAGCGGCCCGTTTGCAAATCCCACAGCCGAACCGTTGTGTCCCGCGAGCCCGACAGTGCCCGCCTCTGGCTCCTGTCAAACGCCGCGGAATAAATCTCATCAGTGTGCCCTTCCATTACGCGAAGACACTTGCCGGACTCGACATCGGACAGGCGCAGGCTTCCTTTCCATGCCGTCAGTGCCAACTTCCGATCGGCGCTCCACGCCACGCATCGGATCTCACAGTCATCCAGTTCCCGCAAGCACCTCCCGCTCGCCACATCCCACAGCCGCAGCTTCCCATCCACCGAGAGAAACTGCCGCTGGTCATCACTCCACACCAGCCCCCATGCTTTCCAGGGATGCTCGAACTCACGCAGGCATCTCCCCGTCCTCACCTCCCAAAGCCCCACCGGATTGCCCGCCGCCCCCGTCAGCACCCGTTCCTGGTCAGGAGCAAACACGCACGTGTATATCTCGTCTGTCCTGATGTTGAGTTTGCTGACAAGCATGACTTTCGCCCCTCCGCGCCGCACCCGCGTGAAATCGTACCCTCCGCTGCTGAATTTCACATTTTTTTCGCGCTTTGGATGCCCACCATCGACAGGTCCCGCCAGCATTGGTAGGGTGGCGACTGTCCCACTTGGTTATGCTCCGCCGCACCCGCACCATCCTCTGCGGCCTTTCGCTGCTCCTTTTCCTAACCCTCCTGATCTCCTGGCCCTTCGCACAAGATAAACCCGTGGGAGTTTTCTGCAGACGCACCGAACCACTCTCCACGGGCACAATCACGATTCAAACTCCCCACTTTTATTTCCTGGCCATCGATGCCAATCAATTGGCACTCGGCCACTGGCGCGATCCCCAACTCATGGAAATGTTCGCGATCAACCAGGGGCAAATGCAAGAGGACGTCTCCTATTTCCAATCCCTTCTCGAAATGGACAAAATTCATCCCACCGGGAACCAGACACGCCTCGAAAACGATCTGAAGCGAAAACAGCGCGAACTTGCACAACACAAAAACCGCGGCTTCTCAAAAGCCGACGGCCTGCATTTCGGCCCAGATCCCCGTCACCCCTGGTTTGACAACCCACCCAACACCAAATCCTTCATGGGCATTACTTACCATTACTTTTTCTCCCAATCTCCACCCGCGACCGTCCAGCGCTGGATGATTCCTCTCTGGCTCCCTCTGCTACTTCTGGCCACGCCTCCCCTCCTCCGCCTCCGATCCGGCTATCGCAAATATCGCCTCCGCCGCTCCAACCTCTGCCCCTCCTGCGGCTACGACCTCCGCGCCACCCCCCACCCTCTGCCCCGAATGCGGCCACACCCCCACCCTCCCCACACCCCCGTAGGGTCCACTTCAGCGGACGCTCCTGTAGGGTGCGGCTCGCCGCACCTTTCCAGCCGCGTCAACGGCGCAAGCCGATAGCCCAGCAGCGTAAGCCCCGAGTTCACATCGCACGCCCACAACCACCCCCGGCCGGGTCGTGAAAACCCTCCTCCATTTCTTGTTGCGCCTGATTGTTGCACATATGACTTTTCCAAAAAAATCTTCCTCGCTTTCCCTTGGCAATTCTCAATTCCCGTTGCGCCACCCATAAAAAAAACTGCCCGTTTGCGCAACAAAGGGGGGATTAATAGAGGGAGGTGTTTTATTCAATGCAACTCCGGCCCCGCCGGACTCCATCTTCGCCGCAACCGACCAAGCTCCCCGCCTCGTCGTGGCTTGGGCGTCTCGCCCAGGGTCTGCGCCCGCCCATGCTCTTTCCCCTGCTACAAAACGAACCCATTTCCGCTTCCCACCTCTGCACCCTTCGATGTTCGATGTTCAATGTTGGATGTTCGATGTTCAGCCTCTACAAAACGAACCCATTTCCCCTCCTCATTCCTGATCTGCGCAAATCTGCGTCATCCGCATCATCTGCGTTCCACTCTTCTCTTCCTCTCCCAATTTCACCTCCCGGAGGGCGCTTTTCCTTCTCCAAGGACGATTCTGGAGCGATTCCGGGGCGTTCTTGGGGTGATTACGGGGGCGCTTTGGGGGCGCTTTGGGGTTGGTTTGGCGGCGCTTTCCTCCCCCACCCCAAATCGTAACCAATGCTCTCATTACCCTTTATCAATCTCCACCCCCTCCAAACATTTTTTCCTCCCCCACCCCTCCCCTCGCCGACAAATCGAACCCATTTCCCTCCACCATCGCCGCGCCAGCCACCCACTACAAACCACTCACGACAAACCAAAAACCGCCCCTGCAAAACGAACCCATTTCGTCATTCGTCATTCGATATTCGTCGTTTCCCCCACCTCTCCCCCACCGCCCCAAAAATCCCCAACTCTGTACAATACGGCATGTTCCCTTCCCTGCGTCGGATTCCCAGGCCCGAGGCCGCCGCCGCTCTTCTCTCGCTCCTCGTCGGCATCACCCTCCTGATCATCAAGTTCATCGCCTACTTCCTCACCGGCTCGGCCGCCATCTTCTCCGATGCCCTGGAAAGCATCGTCAACGTCCTCGCCTCCTCCGTCGCCCTCTATGCCCTCATCGTCGCCCATTCCCCGGCCGACACCGATCATCCCTACGGCCACGGCAAGATCGAATTCCTATCCGCCCACTTCGAAGGCGGCATGATCGTCCTCGCTGCCATCGCCATCGCCATCAAGGCCATCGACATGCTGCTCGTCCCGCCCCCCCCAATAGCGCAACTGGGACTGGGCATCATCCTCATCGCCGTCGCCATGCTCATCAACGGCGGCGTCGGCCTCTTTCTCATCCGCACCGGCCGCCGCCAGCAATCCATCACTCTCGAAGCCGACGGCCACCACCTTCTAAGCGATGCCATCACCAGCGCCACCGCCCTGGGCGCCCTGGCCCTCGTCAAGGTCTTCCACTGGCCCCTGGCCGACCCCATCGCCGCGCTGTTCATCGCCGCCTACATCGGCTGGATGGGCACCTCCCTCCTGCGCCGATCCTCGGCCGGTTTGATGGACCGCCAGGATGCCGACGATGAGCGCCTCTTGCGCCAAATCCTCGATTCCCACATCGGGGCCAAGGGAAAGGCGCCCCAGATTTGCAGCTATCACAAGCTCCGCCACCGCCACAGCGGCCGCTATCACTGGGTCGATTTCCACATCATGCTCCCGCCCAAGCTCAACCTCGAGCAGGGCCACGCCATCGCCAGCGCCATCGAATACGAGATCGAGCAAGCACTTAAGGAAGGCAACGCCACCGCTCACATCGAGCCGTGCCTGGAAGTTCCATGTTCTTTACAGGGGGGAGTTCAAGATGAGGTCGAGATCACCTGAGGCGTTACAACCAAAACAGTTTGCGCATTTTCCTCAAAATATTTGCCGCGGCCCGTTTTTGATCTATATTGCAATTGCTGAGGTCGGGCTCAGGGCTCAACCACGCCAACGCGCGGTGGCCGCGTGCATGACAGGGAATGCACGACGGTCTTTGTCTCCGCGAGTTTTCGTTCAACTCATGCTCCGCCCCAACGGCAACCACGACGTGTTGGCCGCCTGTTCTTGTTTTGTCTCTTCATCGCCTCAGCAGGAAGGAGAGTTTCGCCGACGCTCATTCCAGCGCTGCAAAATCGACCCGATCTCGGCAATACAACGCTCACCGGAAATAAATGTCGCGCGGCCGCCGGCGCATTTCAATCTTCTCCACGCCGCCGGCCAATTAACAAGGAGGACGTCGTGAAATTTCGTCATCTGCTTGCCGCACTCACCATCGCTGTCACCTGCGCCTGCCTCACCAGGACTACGCTTGCCGATCCACTGCCGGGAGAAATCCTCAAGTTCCAACAATTGCCCCTGAACCTCGGCCTGCCGCCGTCACTGGGCGGGGCGCCGTTCCCGGGCCACGATGAGCTGAGCAGTGCCTATCCCATCTTTGATCCCGCCGGCGTAATGACCGGTTGGGCAGGCCGCTTCATGGCCGACGACTTTGCCGACAAATTCGATTCCCCGGTCTTCCACATCCGCTGGTGGGGCTCCTACGCGGACAACTACACCGGCGGCACCACCGACTTCACCGCCAAGCAGTTCCTCGTCTCATTCGAGAGCGATGTTCCCGCCTCGCCCACCGGCGGATTCAGCCGCCCCGGCGAACCGCTGCTCAACCAGATCGTCCGCAAAGGGCCGCTGGCTCCCGGCTCCGGCACCTTCACCGAGAAGCCCATCTTCAGCGATGGCGCCCCCGAGCAGCTCTACGAGTACAACGCCGAACTGCACTTCGGCAAGGAATTCGCCGAGCATCCCGACACGGTGTATTGGCTGAAGATCGTCGCCCTGCTCGACAGCAACAACGTCCGCTGGGGCTGGCACAACCGCGATTACACCATTCCCGATCCCCTCGCCTCCACCGCGCCGGCCGTTGTGCCCGGCGAATTCCTTGCCGGTATTGTCCCCGGCCCTGGCGGAGGCCTGCCCGTGTTTCACTTCCAGGATGATGCGGTCATGGGCAGCGTCGGCATACTCCTCGATCCCACCGATCCCATCAGCCCGCGCATCGATCAGTCCGACTTCGCGCCAACCCACTACGTCGCGCCCCTCGATGGACCAGACCTCATCAACCAGTTCTCCAAGGACCTGGCCTTCGAACTTTACACACGCCAGATTCCCGAGCCGGCATCTCTCGGCATGCTCGGCCTGGCGCTGACGACACTGACCCTGCGTCGCAGGAGATGATCGAATGTCGGGCAAGACTGCCCGATGGAGGAATGTCGGGCAAGAGTGCCCGACCTACTGGAGGGCCGCGGCCCCACTCGCCGCGAGAGAGCCCGCGCATGCGGGTGAAGAAGATGGACGGCCGACCGCCGGCCGTCCATTTTTCGCGCACCAATCGGGAGCTATACTGTCACCCATGCCAAACTCAGAGTACCCAACTCGTCGCCAGGTCGTGGCCAGCGCGGCCGCCGCGCTGGCGCTCGCGCCGGCCGCCGAGGCGCTCCTGGCCGAGGAGAAGCAGCCGCGCTTCAAGGTCGGCGCCTGCGACTGGTCCATCGGCAAGCGCCAGCAGTTTGCCGCCCTCGACCTGGCCAAAAAGATCGGCCTCGATGGCGTGCAGGTCAGCTTCGACGACATCGGCGCCAAGACCGACCTGCGCGGTGAAGACGCCCGCCGCCAGTATCAGGAGACGGCCAGGAAGCTCGGCATCGAGATCTCCTCGCTGGCCATGGGCACGCTCAACAACATCCCCTACGCCACCGAGGATCGCACGGAGCAGTGGGTGCTGGAGTGCATCGACGTGATGGAGAAGATGGGCCAGAAGATCGTGCTGCTGGCCTTCTTCGGCAAGGGCGACATCAACCAGAAGCCCGATCTACAGGCCAAAGTGATCGAGCGGCTCAAGCGCGCTGCTCCGCGGGCCGAGAAGGCCGGCGTGATCCTGGGCATCGAGAGCTGGATGAACGCCGAAGACCACCTGCGCATCCTCGACGCGGTTGGCTCCCGCGCGGTGCAGGTCTACTACGACGTGGCCAACTCTGAGAAGATGGGCTACGACATCTACAAGGAAATCCGCCAGATCGGCCGCAAGCGCATCTGCCAGTTCCACTGCAAGGAAAACGCCTCTCTCCTCGGCCAGGGCCGGATCGACTTCCGCAGGGTCAAGGAGGCCGTCGATGACATTGCCTGGGGCGGCTGGCTGATCATCGAAGGCGCAACCATCAAGGACAAGACCCTGGAAGAGTGCTACGTTCACAACCAGAAGTACCTGCGCTCGATCTTCCAGGCGTAGCACGCGTGGAATGTCGGGCAGGAGTGCCCGACCCACCGACGGGTCCGTGGAATGTCGGGCAGGAGTGCCCGACCCACCGACTAGTGGTGTTACGAGAGCGGCACTTCCGCCACCTGGTGCGACGGCCTGAGAAGCTCGACCACCTTCACGCCGGCCGAGCCGATGGTGTAGAGGAAGTCGCTGATCTGCACGTTGCGTTCGCCCGAGCCTCGCTGTGGAACACTGCCCAGCAGTGTGATGCCGCTCCGGGCGATCTTGAGAACCTCCATGCTCGACTCGAACGTGCCGCCGACGCTGTGCGACACCGGCAGCGCCAGAACACCCTGCCTGGGGAAGTAGGCGAAGGCGTGTGGGTCCATCTCCGCAATCGAGCCGCTCCAGTGCAGCGTGTCCTGGGGATTGAGGTCATAGTTGGCCACTCGCCTGGGGTTCTTCGGATTCGACACGTCGAACAGCGACACCTGCAACCCGGTCCGCTGCCCGGCATCGTTGACGTTCTGCCCCACGCCGATGATCAGGTTCTCGGCGATGGCGTGGAGATACGAGGAGTAGCCGGGGATCTTCAGTTCGCCCGCGACGGCCGGCTTCACTGGATTGCTCAGGTCGATGACGAAGAGTGGATCGACCTGTCTGAAGGTGATGAGGTAGCCGCGATCGCCTTCGAAACGGGCGGAATAGATGCGCTCATCGAAGCCCAGCCCGGTGAGCCCGCCCTTCACCTGGAGCGCCTTGCCCTGCTGCTCGAGGACCAGCACGTTGTTGGATGATCCATCGCTCCGTTCGCTGGTCGTGGCGATGCGCAGTCGGCCGGCTTCCTCATCCATCGAGAACGGGTTGAGCACCGTTCCCGGCGCCTGACCACTGGCGACCAGATCGACATCGTCGCTGCCGAGGTGGAACTTGTAGAGGTCGGTCTTGAGCTCGCCGAGCCAATCGCCCATGGGCGTCTCGTAGCGCGAGACGACCAGGTAGAGACTGTCGGGAGAAACGTAAGCCAGTCCCTCCGCTCCCAGGACCGATGATGAGGACTTGATGCCCGGCTTCCCATCGGTTGGATCGAGGAGGACCACAGAGCTCATGCTCCAATAGCCATAGGTATCGCGGCCGTCGATGCCGGTGTAGAAGCTGTTGGCGTTGATCAGTCCGCCGGCCACAGCGCGATCGGGCGTGCTTCTCGAGCTGGTGTAGCGCGGGCCCAGTTGATCCAGCGGCATGCGCTGGAGGCGGGCCCGATACTGGGCTTCGGTCTCGTAGCTGAAATGGCCGGTAACCTGCTCGATGTACGTCTTGCCATCGATCTGGGCGCTGGCAGGCTTGCCGGGACTGCTGGCGACGTTGAATGACACTTGCCCGGACCAGTTGGCCGCCAGTTGCGGCTCATCGTGCCAGGCGCCGATTGGCGCGGGCAGGTCGAGCGAATTGCCGATCACCAGATACAACCGGCCACCAATCTCGCGCGAAGTTGACAGGTAGCCATCGAGCCTGGTGGCCTCGACGACCTTGGGTGCGGCCGGATTGCCGACATCCAACACGGTGACCTTCACCTGTGCAGTGGAATCGGCGACGGCGCAACCCTGGCCATCGCGTAGATCAACATGATCGCGATAGCCGGGGCAGGCCTCGCTGGCATCTTCCAGCCGCGAAAGGACGGTGACGAATTTGCCATCGAGATACAAGCCAAGCGTCTGGCCTTCGATGGCGGTGGTGGAAATGGCGTGAGACTGAGCGGCCGGAGCGGCGTCGATGATGACGAGCTTGTTGTCGTTCAGGAGATAGAGGTTCAGGCCATCGGTCTTCACCTGGTCGGCCTCATCGACGCCCTGCTCCTGGATATTGGTATGGGAGTAATCGATTGGCGGTCCGCAAATTCCATCCCAGCAGGTCGGTGGCTCTGGTTCGAGAGTAGTGAGCTTGAGCTTCCCGTCCGTCCCGCGATCGTAGTAGCGGCGCTCGAAGTATGGGGTCATCGTTGTCCCCAGCGTCTCCTTCCAGCGCTTCACGGCCTCATCGATCAGCCAGGATTTGAGCTGCGCCGGGTCCTTCTTGCGCACCAGCGGGGTGGTGAGTTGTTCATTGCGTAAAATGTCGCCGGATGCCGATGGGGCGCGATCGATGTTGCGCTGGCGATAGATGGTGTCGCCCGCAGCGCCGCCGCCGAGCCGATCGCGGCCAGCGCCGCCCCAGAGCGTGTCCTTTCCGCGGCCGCCGGAGAGGTTGTCGGCATCGAAACCGCCGTGCATCTGGTCATCGCCGCCAGCGCCGATGAGGTTGTCCTTGTTCAGTCCACCGGCGATGGTGTCAGCGCCGTCGCCGCCTTTGAGGATGTCGTTGCCGGCCGCGCCGATGAGCAGGTCATCCCCCTGGCCGCCGATGATCAGGTCCTTTCCTGCGCCGCCGTCGATGCGGTCGCTGTCGCTGCCGCCATCGAGGCGATCGTTGCCGAGCGAGCCATTGAGCGAATCGGCCCCGCCGCCGCCAAAGATGACATCATGGCCGGCCTCGCCATCGATGATGTCCGGGCCATCGCCCGCGTCGATCCGGTCATTGCCCTCGCCGCCGGCGATCGAGTCTGAGCCGGCCGAGCCGAAAAGAGTGTCATCCCCACGGCCGCCGAAGATGCTGACCTGGAGGCTGTCGTCAGAAAGCTTGAATGAGACCTGGTCGTTGCCGCCGCCGAGTTCCATTTTGATCCAGCGGACATCGCTGGCCAGTTGCTCGTAGGTCGAGCCGTTCATGGTGAGTTGAATTGTGGCGGGATCGGCCGGTTTGCTTTGGACTATCACGTGGTCGGCGGTCTCCTGGCCGGTGATTTCCCAGCCGCCGAATTGGAAGATCACGCTCAAAAGCCGGCGTGATTCAAGGGGTTCGATCGGGCCGTACATTCTCCCCCGGCACACCGCGCGCACGCTAGAAGACATACATACTCCTTGGTGCTGCTGCCCCACCGAGATCGCAGACAGACGTTCGCTATGAAATGGTTAGCTCCATCCTAGCCAATCCACCGTTTCGGCATAATCGGGAAATCCAGCAAACGGCAGGCCCCGCCCGCTTCTGGCGGGGCTTACCGATGAGCTTGAAGCTCAGCCGTGGCGGAGCTGTAAATCCCGGCGGGAACGAGGTTCGGGAATAAATTCACAATATTGCAATTGGGGTGGCGGATTTCGTATAAAGGTGTCTGCTCATTTCGCTCGGTTCACGTCGAAGCGGCCAGCGCGCAGTCAAAAAGGAGACGCCTATGCCATCCGTGATGGACATCATTGCCGACAAGGGGTCGGATGTTTTCACCATTCAAGCCTCGGCAACGGTGCTGGAGGCGACCCATGCGATGAACGATCAAAAGATCGGCGCGCTGGTGGTCAAGGATGGCGTCGGCCGGGTGATGGGGATTTTCACGGAGCGCGATGTGCTGCGAAGGGTGATCGCGGAGGAGAGGTCGCCGAAGTCGGTGCGGGTGGGCGAGGTAATGACGACGGATGTGGTCTGCTGTCCGCCCGAGACCGACATCGATGAGGCCAGCCGGATCATGCGCGATCGAAGAGTGCGGCATTTGCCGGTTTGCGATGGTGATGGCGCGCTGCTGGGACTGGTTTCGATTGGTGATTTGAATGCCTATCACGCTTCCACGCAGGAGGCGCAGATTCACTTCTTGAACGAATACGTTTACGGCCGGGCGTGATCCGGCAACCCGTAGGTCCGGCTGTGCCGGACGTTTTCCTGACTTGCTCATCCCCCGTCGCGCGGTACAAACGTTCTTTCATGCGCATTTCCATCGCATTATTCCTCCTGGTGCTCACGGGGGGATGTGCCAGATATGAATTTGACCTTGTCGAGCCGGCGGATCTGGCCACGCACATCGGCGGCGACAAGGAATCGCTCCTGAAGCGCGATGAATTGGAGTATCGCTTTCAGGCTGTGGACAACCGCCTGCTGATGTACATCGTCAATCCAACGGAGGATGCGATTGAGCTGATCGGCCCGGAAAGCACGGCCGTCGATCCGCGCGGGCAGAGCCACTCGCTGCGCAGCCAGGCGATCGCGCCGCACAGTTATGTGAAGCTGATTCTCCCGCCGATGCGGCCGTATTATCGCACCGGGCCCAGTTTTGGGATCGGAGTGGGGATTCACGCTTCGCGCGGCCGCGGGGCCTTTTGGCCGGGGTTTTACGATCCATCGTTCGACGAGCCGCAGTACTTCACGGTGGTTGATGAGGCGGACACGGTCTATTGGAGCTGGGAGGATGAATCGGAGGCGCGAATCCGCCTGACATTCCGCAGGGGAAAGGAAGTGTTCCACCACAACTTCCTCTTTCGACGCAAGAAGGTGTAGGGGCGGCGTGAGGATGTCCGGCACAGCCGGGCCTACTTTCGACGGAAGGCGTGGTGAGTTGTATTAACGTCAGGGCTTGAAAGGAGCACTCCAGGTGCGGCTATTAATCATTGCGCTGACGATCCTGCTGTTTTCCAATTTTACTTTTGCGGACAACTGGCCGTTTTTCCGCGGGCCAAACCGCACGGGGATCTCGAGCGAATCGAGCGCGCCCCAGACCTGGGGGGTCGAGAAGAACATCAAATGGAAGGCAGCGCTGCCATCGCCGGGCAACAGCAGCCCGATCGTGTGGGGGGATCGGGTTTTTGTGACCTGCTCCGAGAACGCACGAGGCACGGACAGAAGTTTATATTGTTTCAGCCGCGCAAATGGCCAGATGCTGTGGGTGAAATCGGTCCGCTATGAGAAAAAGGAGCCGACGCACGAGACCAATCCCTACGCCGCCTCATCGCCGGCGGCCGATGCGCAGCGGGTGGTGGTGTGGCATGGGTCGGCCGGTGTTTATTGCTATGACCACAGCGGCGCGGAGCTTTGGCACCGGGACCTGGGCGCCTTCAATCACATCTGGGGCTATGCCTCATCGCCGCTGATTCTGGGAGATTTGATCATCATGAACTGCGGGCCGGGGAATCGAACATTTGTCACAGCACTTGACGCCAAAGATGGGCACACGATCTGGCAGACCGATGAACTCGGAGGTGCAGACGATAAGAGTCCCGAGACGAAATCGTGGCTCGGCTCATGGAGCAGCCCGGTTCCCGTGACCATAGATGGAAAGCTGCAGGTCCTGGTCGCCTTCCCGCGGCACGTGAATGCTTATGATCCGGCCAGCGGCAAAATCCTCTGGTATTGCGAAGGCAACGGCGATCTCTCCTACACCGATCCGCTCATAGGCGATGGCATCGGCGTTTATCTCAGCGGATTTGGCGGGCCGGCCATCGGTTTCAAGCTCGGCGGATCGGGCAATGTCACCTCCAACAATCGCCTGTGGCGCGACGCAGCGAAAATTCCGCAGCGCATCGGGTCCGGGCTGATCATCGGCCCGAATCTGTACCAGATTTGCGAACCGGGGATCATTCAGTGCCTCGAGGCGGCGACCAACAAGGAGCTTTGGAAGGCCAAGCCCGAGGGTGAAACATTCTGGGGATCGATGGTGGCCGCGGGAGACAGGATTTATGTCACCAGCCAGCGCGGCAATACGCTGGTTTTCGCGGCCGATCCGAAGGAATTCAAGTTGATGGCCAAAAATTCCCTCGGCGAGCGCACCAACTCCACGCCCGCCATCTCCAATGGCCAGATTTTTCTCCGCACATCCGGCCACCTCTGGTGCATCGAAGAAAAGTGACGCCACCGCAATTTTCCCGTGATTTGGGGCTCACTTGCCGCACGGGGCCGCTATCGCTATAAAACGCCCGGCGTCGCGGGCGATTTTCGGAGTTTCACCACCGACCAGCAGCGATACAATCGCTCAGCAGACCAAAGGACATCGATGAGCAGCAACCCGGCAACCACGGCCCCACCATCACCTCCCACCAAAGCACCCGGCGCGGGCCTCGAAGGCATCGTGGCGACACAGAGCGGCATTTGTTTCATCGACGGCCAGGCCGGAAAACTGATCTATCGCGGCTACGACATCGGCGATCTGGTCGAGCATTGCACGTTTGAAGAAGTGGCGTTTCTGTTGTGGGAGGGAGAGCTTCCCAAACGTAACGAGCTTGATCAGCTCAAGCGCGACATGGGCGATTCCGTGGAGCTTCCCGAATACGTCCTGCGCATCCTCAAGACGCTTCCCAAGAAGACGCAGCCGATGGATGCGCTGCGAACCGCCGCCAGCGCGCTGGCCGCGGACGATCCGGATGTGATGAGCAATGAGCCTGATGCGAATCGGCGCAAGGCGCGGCGATTGACAGCGCAGTTTCCGGCCATCGTCACCGCGTTTCATCGCATCCGCGAAGGTTTGGACCCGGTGCCGCCCGATCCGAGTTTGTCGATCGCCGGGAATTTCCTTTACATGCTCAACGGCAAGCGCGCCCACGAGACGCTGGTGCGGGTGATGGATGCAGCGCTGGTGCTGCATGCGGAACACGGCATGAATGCCAGCACGTTCGCAGCGCGGGTGACGGCCGCCACGCTGGCCGACATGCACGCGGCCATCACCGCGGCGGTCAGCGCATTGAAGGGACCGCTGCACGGCGGCGCTAATCAGGATGTGATGGAATTGCTGCTCTCCAGCGGAACGGTGGATGCGGTCGAGAAGGCCGTGCGGGACATGCTGGGTCGGAAGGAAAAAGTTCCGGGATTTGGCCACCGGGTTTACAAAACCTACGATCCCCGGGCCCATTTCCTGAGCAAAATGAGCAAACAGCTCGGCGAGGCGGCGGGGAACACCACGTGGTATGAAATGTCGGAGCGGCTGATTCCGATTTTGAAACAGGAAAAGAACCTCAACCCCAACGTCGATTTCTTCTCGGCCTCAACCTATTACACGATGGGAATCCCGCTCGATCTTTTCACGCCGATTTTCGCCGTCGCCCGCATCGCGGGGTGGACGGCCCACGTCATGGAACAACACAAGAACAACCGGATCATCCGGCCGACGGATGATTACATTGGGCCGTTTGGGAAGCGAGTGGTGCCTCTAGATCAGCGATAGTAGTCGAGGTGCTCAATCGTGGCATGGGCGCCCCGCCCATGGCATTTATCGAGCTCACGGGCGAGGCGCCCGTGCCACATTGACCAAATCGTTCATTCAACCCGCGCCACACCCATCTGCGATGCCGCGACCCGGCTCGCCATCGTTCTTACGATTCCCAGGTCCATAAATCGCCCCGGGCAATCCGTGTGCTTCGCGTCGCGATGGCCGATCACGCGGCTGGCGGGGATGTGATAGGCGGTCATGAGATATCCGGTGAGCTGGGCCAGGGATTGCATCTGCGCGGAGGTCGGCCGGCTCGTTTCGAAATCGCCGACCAGGCAGATGCCGATGCCAAACTCGTTGAATTCCTTCACGCCCGCGTGAGCGCCGATCTTCTGCTTGCTCCATCTGGGCCCGACCTCGACCTGTCCATCGCCGCTGCCGGCGCCGTTGCCGATAACAAAGTGATATCCCAGCTCATCCCAGTGGTGCACATCCTTGTGATAACGGTCGAATGACGCGGCCGAGCCGATGCGGGTGCCGGAATGATGAACGACGATCCACCGCCATGGCCGGGCCGAGGCGTAGGGAATCCAGGGGTGACGAGGCGGCTGCGGAGCGAGATACTGATAAGGATGCGGCTGGGGTGAGCTCTGCGGGCGCGGCTGGGGCGACCCGGGCGCGGCCTGCGCGACAATTTCGGGCCGCTGCAATGTCGGCTCCGAGACCTGCATGGCCTGCTGACATCCGGCCATGATCAGGGCGATTGGCAAAAGTCGTCGCATCGGGTCTGTGGTTTATCGGATAAGCCTCGCGGTTTTATCCAGCGTCATCAAATCTCAATCCAGCTCGTTGTATTTATTCGGCTTGCCCCTGGCTTTGGCCACCGGGTATTTCGCCTCCATCTTGCGCATTTTCTCCGCCAGCGCCTCGGCCGGATCGATCTTCAGATCATGCGCCAACAGCAGGATCGAATGCAGACAGTCGGCCAGCTCATCGGCAATCTCAGTCCTGCGTTTGGCCACGGCCTGATTCAATTCCTCACCCTGTTTCCATTGAAAAATCTCCAGCAATTCCGCCGCCTCGACCACCAGGGAGATCGCCAGCTCCTTGGGCGTGTGAAATTGCTTCCAGTCCCGGGCGGTCCGAAAATCCAGCACCAGTTTCGTCAGCGCCGACAGTGAATCGTTGGCCATTCGCAGGTTGTATCGCATCGGCCAAATAACAGGAACTTGCGCGAACCAAGCGGCCGGGCCAACGTAGCAGTCTGGGGAACCGTTTTAGACATGGGAGGCGAAGATGGGGGAGGAGAATTGCAACGGGGATGCTCCGCGCGAGCAATTTAAGTCGGGTGAAGACCTGCGGGCGTGGGTGGAACGGGAATTGGGGCTGAAACTGCCGCGGGATGCGGTTTGTCCGCACCATCAGAGTCCGTTTGAGTACCTGGCGGCGGCCCATTTCGAGCCGGCGCGCGATCTGCTCGTCTGGGCGCCGCGCGGCGGGGGAAAGACGCGACTGGGGGCGGCGGCCACGCTGCTCGACCTGCTTTACAAGCCACAATGCCACGTGCGAATCCTCGGCGGATCGCTCGAGCAGAGCCTGCGCATGTGGGAGCACCTGGGCCCGGATGTGCAGCGAATCGCCTGGCCGCAGATTCACAAGGGGCGCAGCACGCGGCGGATTGATTTCAAAAATGGCTCGTCGGCCGCGATTTTGACTCAATCGGAACGGGCGGTGCGCGGCCTACGCGTGCAGAAGCTGCGCTGCGATGAGGTGGAGCTGTTTGAACCGGAAATTTGGGAGGCAGCGCAGCTCATCACCCGCTCGCGCCCGGCGCTCCAACTGCCGGGGAGTGATCACACCTTCTCGGCCGTCGCCGGGACCATCGAGGCATTTTCAACCATGCATCGTCCCGGCGGCCTGATGAGCAAGCTCGTCGAAAAGGCCGAGAAAGGCGGTGCAAAACTGATCCGCTGGTGCATCCTCGAGGTGCTGGAGAAATGCCCACCGGAGCGCGAGTGTAAATCGTGCCCGCTTTACGACGATTGCGGCGGCATCGCCAAAAATAAATGCGACGGCTTTGTCTCCATCGACGATGCGATTGCCATGAAGCAGCGCGTCAGCAAGGAGACCTGGGAGGCCGAGATGCTCTGCCGGCGGCCCAGCGTGCGCGATTGCGTTTTTGGATCGTTCAATCCGGACATTCACGTGCTGGAAAATCCGCCGCTCTTTGGCGAGCGCGAGATCTGGCTGGGGATCGATTTTGGATATTCCGCGCCGTTCGTCTGCCTGTGGATCGCGGTCTGCGCGGACGGATTCCACGTCCTCGATGAATATGTCCAGGAGCAGCAGACGATGGACGTGCACATCGAGCAAATCCGCCGCCGCCGGCACGGATATGTCAAGAAAGTCGGCTGCGATCCGGCCGGCAGCGCCCGCAACGAACAGACCGGGGCTTCAAGCCTCTCGCTGCTTTCCGATGCGGGCTACAACGTCCGCTATCGAAAGAGCTTCATCGTCGATGGCCTGGAAAAAATCCGCGCAGCGCTCCAGCCGGCCCACGGCCCGGCCCGCCTTTTCATCCATCCACGGTGCAGACGCCTGATCGAGGCGCTCAAGGCCTACCGCTATTCCGATGGCGGCAGCGAGCTGCCCCTGAAAGATGGCGAGCACGATCATCTGATCGATGCACTGCGCTATTTCTTCGTCAACTGTTCGACGTTCGGCGACCCCAAACACCGGAGGTATTAACTTCTGAATTCTCAACGTAGGGCATGCTTCAGCATGCCGGGGTCCTGCGGCATGCTGAAGCATGCCCTACGGATCTAGCGCTTGGCCGGCTGTGTTGTCGGGACCTCATTCTTCCCCAGCACAGCCGGCTTTTCATGCTTGAGGATCGTCAGCAATTCCTGCTGCTCGCGCGGCCCCACTCCCGCCCGCTGCGCCGCCGCGGCAAACAGGTCAAGGCTCCGCGCAAACTGCTCGGGCGTGATGTCCAGGTGCTCGTGTACCGCCGAAATGGGCGGCCCCTGATACTTCCCCGGCCCAGCCGTCGCGGAGGAAAGATAGGTGTAATACCGATCCTTGAGTTGCGCGACATTGCCCGGATTCGGCTCCCAGGCATGCGGCGTGTTGTTGCGGGTGAAGTCGAGCCTGGGATCGCTCACCGCGCTCTCAAAATAATAATCGACCACGCGCCGCAGCACGCGCTCGCCGCCGATGCGGGCATAGAGCGAGTCGGGACTGTAGCTGCCCTCACTCTCGATGGCATTGGGATCCGCCTCGCAGGCGAGACCAACAACCAGCAGTGGGGCCATCACGAGAAGATTCGCGAGACGGGACATAAAGGGACTCCTTTCTGTTACAACTTGAAAGTGTCATCCCGCAAGTTAAACCCCGCTTGCCCGTCTGAAAGCGCAGGAAATAATTTTCTCGCGCCAATGGATGTGCCCGAATGGCTGGTTTTTCCGTGTGATCGTGCAGACTCAGCCGGGGAGGAAAAATCCCAGGTGCAGCTCCGCGTGCCGCAGGTTCATCTCCTGCGCTTCCACCTTGCTCATCAGCCCAAAGACCGGGCTTGGATGTGTCGGCGTCTGCCGCTTCAATCTCTCGAAGGCCGCACGAAACCTCACCAACCCCTCCTCCATCTCCATTGGACCAGTCCCCAGCGTCCCCGCATCCACCCGCGGGATGCGGATGCCCGGCTTCATCGGCCCATAAATAAACTTCTTCCTCTGAAACCCCATGACGAATCGAACGATCCATGGCGCCTTGATTGGGCAGGGTGAATAGGCAAATTCCGCCCACGTCGCCAGATGTCCAAACACCTGTCCGAGTGTCCAATTGCCCAATTGTTGACAAACCCCGCGGCGATGCGATGCCGCGAGCCGATTGGCCTCATCAAGGCAATCGTCGATGGAGCCGAAGTGCAGGATTCGCCGCTCGGCCGCCTTCGCTGGCTCCGCCGCCGATGATTGAGCTGTCTCTATCGCTGCCATGTTTAGATTATGGCGCGAGATGGTGACGATGATCAAGCGTGGCAGATGACGGTCAGACCGCGAACCTTCAGATCCACGAAATCGGCATCATGAGCGATTAGGGCCAACCCGTGCCGGAGCGCGCTGGCCGCGATCCATGCATCCGCCGCGTCGAGCCTTCGGCCAATAGACCGCGCGTGCGTCATGATTTTTGCCCATGCGCGACCAAGGTCTCGGTCGTACGGAACCTCCAGGAACTGGCTGATGAACTGATCGAGAGCCGCGCGATTGGAAGCATTCCAACTGTTTTGCTCTGCCCATTGAAAAAGCTCGGCAATCGTTTGAAAACTGAGCGCCAATATCTGCCCGCGCAGATGTGGTTCGTAAAGCAGGCGCTGAGGCGCATTCCGCTTCTTTGGATGTAATAAGCTTGCAACCACGGTATCGAGGAGGACGACTGCCATCAGGCGGTCTTTCGACGAGGCTTTGACGCGCGCCGGGCAGCGCGTTCCTGCTGGATAAACTCAAGAAATGAATCAGGATCGTGAGCAGCCGGCCATCGTGACGCGAGCTCATTCAAATCCGTAACCGGCTTGACACCCTGCTCGCGAATTAAGTCGCCGAGCGAGCTTCCAGGCTGCGACCCTCGCGCGTCTTGTTTCCGTTTTCCCATCGCATTAATTATACACCTTCCCAGTACTTGAGGCTCAAAAAGCAGCGATCCCATGCAATTTCGAGACTCCGGCTATTCGTTGTTCCAGAGTTCTGGGTTCAGGGCCTTATCAAGCTCAGGCAAGAGGCTTATTTCCGTAAGTGGTGCAATCGATTCGTACCGCCCTCGCAGATCCCGAGCGTATGGATCAACAAGCCAGATCCTCAGCAATTTCCCACAGCCAGCAGCCTTGGTCGGTTGATCTTTTAGTGCGATGTCGTACTCAGGAAGTGAATATCCACAAACGATCCAGCCATCTGCCTCCGCAAGAATGTGTGCTGCGCTCTCCCATACAGGCGAAAGCCATGCGGGAACGCTTTTTTCCGGTAACGGAGGGACAATGGCCGCATCTCCGCCTTGACGAAAAGCTGGTCTAAGATCTTGATAGAGTTTCACCGTTTCGCCAGTCCTGCTCCAGTTGAGAGAGCCATGCATCTTGCATATTGGTACGGACCCTGTGAACTCGACGAAGCGCTGATTTCCTCTATCGCGATGAGCTGACCTTTTTCCAGAAATCCGGCCTGCTCACCCGCCTCGACACCGCCTTCTCCCGCGACCAGCCCGAAAAAATCAATGTGCAGCACCGCCTGCTCGAGCACGCCCCCGAATATGGCAATGGCTCCAGGATGGCGCCATCTTCTACATCTGCGCCGACGCCCAGCGCATGGCCACCGACGTCGATACCGCCCTCCGCCGAATCGTCAGCGAACAAGGCAAAAAGCCCTGGCCCGACGCCGAGGCGTATGTGGATGAGATGATCTCGAGCAGGAGATATCAGAGGGATGTGTATTGAGAACTCTGTGCGTGGTTGTGGAGCGTGGCACACGACGGTGAGCCCCGGCAGTTTCTAGCGGTGCTTTTACCACAAATACTCGCCCCCGTCGCGTGCCCTCAGCCCCGCTTGCGTCTGCGCCCCAGTGCCAGAATTCCGACCAATCCGCCCATCATGCTCCCCGGCTCCGGCACCAGCCACACCGCCGCGTGACGATTCCCCGACGCATCGCTGGCCCATCCAGAGATGTTCCCCATCGCATCGATATCATTCGCCCCCGAATCCAAATATCCGGCGGGTAGATAATTGTGAAGGTTAACCACACTCGCGGCCGTCCCCGACCAAAGTAAGGCGCGGTTATGCACCACGCCTCCGATCATCACCGCACCGTCGCCAACCTCCTGGGTGCCATTAGTAGCCAGCGCCTCTGATCCAATATAGCCGGCCGGATTCAGGTTGACGGCGGTCTGCGCTGAGCCGTGCCAAACCATTGCCCGGGAACTCTGCCCCGCCGATAGAAAGGCCAGTCCAACCTGCTCGTTGCCCTCCACGTCATATCCCACCGAAGAAAGATAGCCGGAAGGATGCAGCCGCACCGCGCTGGCGGCGGTCCCGCTCCAGAGAAATGCCTCCTGAAATCCGTTTTGGGTAATCGCGGTGCCTATCTGGCGTGTGGCCGACATGCCTGAGGTGTCGGAAGTCACATAGCCTGCCGGATTGAGATCAACCGGAAGGGAAGAAAGAGTCGGCCAATACATGGCATGGTCATTCTGCCCAGCCGCGGCCATAGTCCCGACCGCTTTTTCCCCGACAATGTCGCTGATCGCCGAGTGATCATAACCCGCCGGATGCATACTTACGAAAGTCGCCGCTGAACCGTTCCATCGCATCGCACGCGTACGCCCGCCGGTGGCAGTGTTGCCATAGCCCACCTGGATTGTTCCCGAAATTGCCGAAACACTCGAGTTTACATACCCCGCCGGATGCAGGTTGATCACTGAGTTGGTAGAAGCGTTCCAAAGCAGCGCGCGCTGGAACCCATCATTGGTCTTGCCATACCCGCCGTAGGCGCCATTATCCATTGTCAGGATCTCGCTCTCCTTGAAGCCAGCGGGGTGCAAATCCAGAAACATATATCCCGCGAATGCAGGATCAACAATCAGCCCAAGCACGGCGTGCGCCAGCGCCAACGCGAAGGTAAATCGCAGCATTGTTTTGATCCTCCGGCCGCCATGTAAGCTTGGTCCCTCGTATGCCCTCGGCAACCGGACTCATCCTATCCAACAACCTGCATCTCAACAACCCGCTGCAAAAATGAACCCACGGAATCTCATCCGTGGGTCTCGCTTCCAATGGACCACAAAACCTACTTCTTCTTCGACTTCTTCGACAAAGCCAGATTCTGCCTGATCGCCGCCTGCGCCGCCGCCAGCCGCGCAATCGGCACCCGAAACGGCGAACAACTCACATAATTCAAACCGATCGAATGACAGAACTCCACGCTCTTCGGATCGCCCCCATGCTCCCCGCAAATCCCGCACTTCAAATCCGCCCGCGTGGTCCGGCCTTTTTTCACCGCCATATCCATCAATTGACCCACGCCCCCCACGTCGATCGACTGGAACGGATCACGCTCCAGAATCTCCTTCTTCAGGTAATCCGGCAGAAAACTGTTCGCATCGTCGCGCGAATAACCAAAAGTCATCTGTGTCAGATCATTGGTGCCAAACGAGAAAAATTCGGCCGTCTGGGCAATCTCATCGGCCGTCACCGCCGCCCGCGGCACCTCGATCATCGTGCCGTACATGAACTCCACCTTCGTCCCCTTCTCCTTCATCACCCGATCGGCCGTGTCGAAGGTGAATATGCGCAGATAATCCAGCTCCTTTTTGGTCCCCACCAGCGGAATCATGATCTCGGCCAGCACCTTCACGCCGGCCTTCTTGCACTCAATCGCCGCCTCGATGATCGCCTGCACCTGCATCTCCAGAATTTCCGGATAGGTGATCGCCAGCCGGTCCCCGCGATGCCCCAGCATCGGATTGGCCTCGTGAAGCTGCTGCACGCGCTGCCTCACCTGCTCCAGCGTCAGTCCCAGCGCCGACCCCAGCGCCTCCTGGTCATTCTCATTGTGCGGCAAAAACTCGTGCAGCGGCGGGTCGAGCAGCCGCACCGTCACCGGCAGCCCCTTCATCGCCTTGAAGATGCCCACGAAATCCTCGCGCTGATACGGCAGCAATTTCGCCAATGCCTTCTTCCGTCCCTCCGTATCCCGCGCCAAAATCATCTCCCGCATGTTGTGAATGCGTTGCGGATCAAAAAACATGTGCTCGGTGCGGCACAGTCCAATCCCTTCGGCCCCAAAACCGCGCGCCACTTCCGCGTCGTGCGGCGTATCCGCGTTGGTCCGCACCTTCAGCGTGCGATATTTGTCGGCCCACAACATGACCGTCTTGAACGGCCCGGTGAGCGATGCCTCCTGCGTCTGCACCTGCCCTTCCATCACCTCGCCGGTCGATCCATCGAGGCTGATCCAGTCATTGGGCCCGTAAGTCTTCCCATCCACCGACAA
>DASYUA010000019.1:0-25047 GCA_036001665.1 Tepidisphaeraceae bacterium | reverse complement strand
CATCTCCGGCGACACCGTCTACCTCGCCGACATCAAGGGCATTCTCCACGCCATCGACCTCGCCTCCGGCAAATTCAAATGGAAATACCCCACCGAAAACGGCTTTGAAACCACACCCCTCATCGCCAACGGCCGAATCTTTCTCGGCGACCTCGGCGGCATCTTCCATTGCATCTCCACCGATGGCAAAAAACTCTGGACCATCGACGCCGAATCCCCGATTCATTCCTCCGCCAACATCCAGGGCGACCGCATCATCTTCGGCACCGACGGCGCGGAAATCTTCTGCCTCAACGCTGCCGATGGCAAAGAAATCTGGAAAGCCAAAGCCGGCGACCGCGTGAACTCCGCTCCCGCCATCTCCGACGGCAAGGCTTTCATCTCCGGCTGCGATGCCCAGCTCCGCGCCATCGACATCGCCACCGCCAACGAAGTTTTCGCCGCCGAGCTCCCCGCCCTCGCCCCCGGCTCCCCCGCCTGCCTCCCCGACCGCATCATCATCGGCACCGACGGCGGCCGCGTCGTCGCCATCAGCGCTGATGGCAAAAAAACTCTCTGGACCTACGACAAGGTCGAAGGCGACGCCCTTGTCCAGGCCTCGCCCGCCGTCGCCGACGGCATCGCCGTCATCGGCGCTCACGACCGCCAGCTCCACGCCATCGACACCAACACCGGCCAGCAAAAATGGACCTTCAAAACCCGCGGTGACATCGACGCCCCCGCCCTCATCAGCGGCGGCCGCGTCTACTTCGGCGGCCGCGACAAACACTTCTACGTCCTCGACCTCAAAACCGGCCAAAAACTCTGGGAATTCACCGCCTCCCGGGCCATCGAAGCCGGCGCAGCCATCTCCGGCAACCTCCTCCTCTTCCCAGACTCCAACGGCAACCTCTACTGCTTCGAACCCGGCCAATAACCCGCTCTTTCACAACCAAATATGCTCGACGCACTGGCTCGCTGTAGGTCCGGCTGTGCCGGACATTCTCACGCCGCCACCCTCCCCATCATCCGCGCCAACCCCGCCTCCCTCTCATACAACATCCCGATCTCCTCATGCAGCGCATGCACAATCGCCTTCTCCCGCTCCCCAAACTTCCTCCCACCCCACCCCCGGTGCACCGTCATTGCCATCGCCCATCCCCGTTCCGGCAAACGGACCAGCGAGTAGATGCAATCATCCACCCCCGCCTTCTGTCTCACCTGCTTCACGTAAACTGACGCATACCACTCCCCATCATCCACCACCTCCCGCCGCATCCGTGTCACCACCTGCCCCTCTTCCTTCGCCATCTCCCACATTGGATCCGCCGCCCCATTCCCCTCGGCCGCCGCCATCAGCACCAGCCTCTGCCGCTGCCCCCCAAAGCATTCATCCACCCGCGACAGCACCGTCCACTTCCCCCCCGGCCGCACATCACGCAGCAGCGAGCAGCAAGCCACCCGCCCATCCACCAGCCTGCACAAGCCGCGAAGCACGTGCTCCTTCCATAGCACTGACTCAGGCGCCAGATCGTGCGCGCCACTGACCAGCTTCAGCATCGTCCTCAGCTCACCGGAACGCAGAAGTTTGAATGTGTTCATGCCGCGATCTTCGGCCTTCACACCCCCATCGCTCAAGATCACCTCTTCAGGCTAGCTGTGTGCAAAAAGTAGTCTTCAATGATTAAATCGTTAAATCTTTAAATGATTAAATCATTTCTTGAACTCCAGCACCTGTCCCGCATCCAGCAACTTCTTCCGCAAGCGCGCCCCATCAATCTCCTGCACTCCTTTTCCTTCTTCGATCGCCGCACACGCCGCCAGCGCGCTCGACTCCCCCAGCACCATGAACACCGGCTCCATCCGGATCGACCCATACGCAATGTGCGTCGCCGACAAACAGATCGGCACCAGCAGGTTCTCACACTCCCCCCGCTTCGGCGTGATCGCCCGATAGCTTACCGGATACGGCCCGCTCGGCCGAACCTGCACATCCCCCTCGTTCTCCACCGTCCCATCCTTCACGATCCGCCTGCAGTTGTGCGAGTCCATGTTGTAGGCCCCCATTCCCACCGAATCCTCCGCCGCCGGCCGCTTGTGCTCGCAATCCGCCTGCGTAATCACGTACTCCCCAACCATCCGCCGCGCCTCCCGCACATACATCTGGTGCGGCCATCCGCCCGTGTCCACAAACTCATCCTTGCACAACCCCCACGCCCCGACTTCCTTCCGAAACTCGGCCGGCACCCGCGGATTGTTGGCCAAAAAATAGAACAACCCCTTCGTGTAGTTCAGATGTTCCCGCCAGATCTTCCCCCGCGTCGCCCAGTCTCCCTCCGGATACTCCCAGTTCATCCCGATGTAGTCGGTCGAGACCGCGCCATTGTTGTTGATGTCGGTCTTGCCCCCGGGAACCATGTCGATCTTCAGCAGGTTGTTCATGCTCAGCTTCTTCCCCACCGCCGCACACGCCTCAAAGTGCCGCGCCAGCGCCTCGTAGGTCTTCTCCTCATATCCCGGCGGGGGGGTGATCGGCATCTTGTTCTTCGGGTCCTTCGTCAGACAGAGCCGAAAGTTGTACGTCTGCACCCGCTTGTCCCCATCGCCCCCAGTTCCCCCATCGCCGCTCTGGATCAATGGAATCAGCCCACTTCCTGGATCACCCGGTTTCACATACGGATCCACCTTCGCCAAAAACTGGTGCAAGGGCGTCTTGGCCCGAATCCCATTGAGCGGCTCCCCATACTGCGCCGCCGACTCCCGCCCAACCGTGTAACTCACCCCCGCCCGCGCCATCAGATCGCCCTCGTACGTGGCATCGATAAAGACCCTCGCCTCCACCTCGATCCCCTCGCCCTGCGCCGCCGCCACCTGCGCATTGGTCTCATCCGTCGCCGCCTTCTCCAGCACAATCGCCACAATCCTCGTTCCCTCCTTTCGAACCTGCTTCAACCGCTGCTCCCTCACCACCCGCACCTTGTGATCCTTCACCCACTCCTCAAACACCTGCTCCGCATGATGCGGCTGAAACTGCCACCCCTCCTGTCCATAAAACTTCCCCACCCGCTTATAAAACTGGCGCGAAAGTCCCCCGATGACCTGCTTGTTCCCAAAATCCGTCTGCCCCAATCCCCCGCTGCTCATGCCCCCCAGATGCCTCCCCGGCTCGATGAGAATGACCGACTTCCCCTCCTTGCTCACCGTCACCGCCGCCGCCACACCCCCGGCCGTCCCCCCATAAACACAAACATCCACCTTCTCCGCCGCACCGGCCCAGCACGTCGCGAACAATATCCAGGCGCAAACAATCCATCTCATCGCTGCCTCCGGTATTTCGTTCGATGTTCGATGTTCAATGTTGGATGTTCGATGTTCCCGCATTAACCGCCGCTGTCTTGGTGGCCGATCCGGCCGCTCCGTGCGGCGCTTCCGCCGGCTTGTACGCAAGCACCAAACCCGCACCGATTGCCGCCATCAAAAGTCCAATCCAGAATTGTGGCTTGGGCGCTTCGGCAGGCTTGTCCCACAGCATGGCGATGAAGCAATTCACGATCGGCGCAAACGCAAACACCAGCGATGCCACGACCGCTGGAGAAATGCCCTGCCTTCGGCCGTGACCCACCGCGAAAACGATGCACAAAGCACCCGCCGCTCCCAATATTCCGGCGATGGTCGATACAACCGAGCCCTTCATGTTGAAACCCGGATCCTGTCCCGCCGGTGCCGGATTGAGCTTCAAATAAAGCCCCGGCACGATCACCGCCAGCACGCAATAGGCCAGCCCAATGAACAAAAACGCCCGCATCGCCGCCACCGCCATGTGCGTCTTTGGCAGACCCTCGCTCAGCTTCGTCCGCCCATGGTCGATCGTCACCACATACGCCCCCCAGGTCAGTACTGCCCCCGCGACAAAAAACAGCCATGTGTATTTCATCTGCCAATTCCTGAAAAATGACCTGAAAATTCTTAGACCGCCTAACGCACAGTTAATACTAACGCCAACCCCGTCGCGCTGTACTATCTCTTGCCGTATCCATGAGTCGTTCCCGTTATCACATCCCCGATGAGGAAACCCTCGACCCCATTGGCCTGCGCGCCCTCCAGCACGCAAAACTTGCAGCCTTGCTGCGCGAGGTTCTACCCCACAACCGCTTCTATCAAGCAAAGTATCAACCCCTGAAGATCAGTTCTGAAACGCCCCTCGAGCATCTCCCCTTCCTCGCCCGCGCTGAGATCGAACAGGACCAGGCCAATCATCCTCCCTATGGCGCCAACCTCACCTATCCACTCTCGCAATACACCCGCTTTCACCAAACCTCCGGCTCAGCAGGCCGGCCGGTGCGCTGGTTGGATACGCCTCAGTCCTGGCAGTGGCTCCAGCGCTGCTGGGGGATCATCTTCCGCGCTATCGGCATCGAGCCGGCCGACCGGTTCATCTTCACCTTCTCGTTCGGCCCGTTCATCGGCTTCTGGGCGGCATTTGAATCGGCCGCAGCGCTTGGCCATCTGTCGATTCCGGCAGGGGGGCTGAGCACCGGCGCGCGGCTCCGCATGATCCTCGACAATCAGGTCACGGTGATCTGCTGCACGCCAACGTACGCGCTGCGCATGTCCGAAACCGCGGCCGAAAACAACATCGACCTCCGCGGCTCCGCCGTTCGCGCCTTGATCGTCGCCGGCGAGCCCGGCGGCAACATCCCCGCCACCCGCCAGCGCATCGAGCAATCCTTCAACGCTCGAGTCTTCGACCACACCGGCATGACCGAAATCGGCTCGCTGGGAATCGAGTGCCTCGAAAATCCCGGCGGAGTTCACATTCTCGAATCCGAGTGCATCCCCGAAGTGATCGATCCTCAGACTCAAAAACCCGCCGCCGAAGGCCAGCTTGGCGAACTGGTCATCACCAATCTCGGCCGGCTCGGCAGCCCTGTCATTCGCTATCGCACCGGCGACCTGGTTCGCATGACCCGCAAGCTCTGCCCCTGCGGCCGCTGCTTCGCGCGCCTCGAAGGCGGCATTCTCGGCCGGGTTGACGACATGTTCATCATCCGCGGCAACAACGTCTTTCCCTCGGCCATGGAATCGATCATCCGCCGATTTGCTGAGGTCGCCGAATATCGCGTCGAGGTCTATGATGAGGGCGGTTTGGCGCAGGTGGCGATCGAGCTGGAGCCACACCCCTCCGCCAATGGCGAGGATCTCGCTTGCCGCGTCGGCCAGGCGATTGCCGATGCTTTGTCTTTTCGCGCGGAAATCCGTACCGTATCGCCCGGCGTTTTGCCCCGTTTCGAGATGAAGGCCCGCCGCTTCACGCGACGGTCCAACAAAACTGAAAATTCATCACCAAGAGCCCAATCATGAAACCCAATTCCATCTTTCTATCCTCGATAATCTATCTTCTATCCTCTTTCCTGGCCGGCTGTGGCCAAAACGGTAACGTCCGCGTAGGGTCCGCTTCAGCGGACCGCCCCACCCAAACCGCCGCCAACCCCGGCGACTGGTATCGCTGGCGCGGGCCGGAGCAGAACGGCCTCTCCCGGCAGAAAAATCTCCCCTCCGAATGGGCTCCTCCCACCAAAGAAAACCCGCAAGGCAAAAACATCATCTGGACCAACGACATCGGCGGCATGTCCAGCCCGATCGTCATGAACAGCAAGCTCTACACCCTCAGCCGCGTCGGCGAGCAGAGCACCGGCGACGCCGTCGTGCCCGGTCCCCATGCCCAGGAAACTTTCGTCTGCGTCGATGCCAACACCGGCAACAAGATCTGGGAACATCGCGAAAACATGACCCAGACCGACGATCCCTTCTGGCGGATCGGCTGGTCCAATCCCGCCGGCGATCCGCAGACGGGCCGTGTTTATGCACTGGGCGCGCAGTGCACCTTCCTCTGCCTCGATGGCAACGATGGTCATGAAATCTGGAAGCGGCAGATGACCGAGGAATTCGGCCTCATCTCCACCTTCGGCGGCCGCACGCCTTCCCCCGCCATCGACGAAGATCAGGTGATCATCGCCGGCGTCGCCTTCGGCTGGGGCGATAACGCCCGCGGCCAGCATCGCGTCTTCGCCTTCAACAAAAACACCGGCCAGCTCAACTGGACCGCCGGCACCGGTTTCATCCCCTCCGACGCCCCGCAAAACACTCCGGTCATCGCCGTGATCAACGGCCAGCGCCTGGTGATGCTCAACACCGGCGATGGCGGCGTACACGCCTGGAAGGCTCGCACCGGCGAGAAGGTTTTCCAGTTCGCCGCTTCCAAGCGTGGAATGAATTCCTCCCTGGTTGTCGATGGCACCCGCATCTTCGTGTGTACTGACCTGGACAACTTCGATTCCACCCGGCTTGGCCGAATCGCCTGCATCGACGCCGCCAGCGCCGACATGAACAATCCTCCCAGGGAAATCTGGCGTCAGGACGGCGTCGAGGCGGGCTTTCCCACCCCGGTCCTCGTGGATGGCATCCTTTACGTCGCCGACGACTATGCGACGATCTATGCAATTGATGTGAATCATCCGCTGGAAACCAAGTGGCCCGGCACCGAAGTGAAAAAGGCCAAAGTGCTCTGGAAGAAGAGCTTTGGCCGCATCGGAAAGGGCTCGCCCGTCTTCGCCGATGGCAAAATTTATTTTGGCGAGGCCAATGGCCGCGTCTCGATTATCAAACCCACCCCCGAAGGGCCACAAGTGCTCAGCACCGTCGAGCTCACTGAAAAGCCCGGCCGTGAATACGTGATCTATGGCTCTCCGGCCGTCGCCAACGGGCGCGTGATCATTCAGGCCGCGAGCAAAACCTATTGCATCGGCAATAAGGATGCGCAGGCCGCCGCTGATCCGATCCCACAGGCGATCGCGCCCGAGCCGGCCGCCGATGCGATTGCCGCACCGGCCGTTATCCAGGTTGTCCCCGCTGACGTTCTCCTTCGCCCCGGCCAGAAGCAGACATTCACCGCCCGTGCGTTCGACGCCAAGGGCCGGTTTCTCAAGGAAGTCAAAGCGGAGTGGTCAGTCGGGCAACTGGTCATCCCTCCGCCTCCGGTTCGCGTTCCAGAGGTGAAAAATCCCAACGGTCCGAAGAAAGCGATGGCTCCGGCGACCATGCCCGCCACGGCCGCCGCTCCGCCGGGACCAATTGGCAATCTGAAAGGTGAAGTGACCGCCGATGGCGCCTACACCGCTCCCGACGGCCCTCACATGGCCGGCGGCGTCTATGCGACGGTAGGGGGGGTCAAAGGCTTCGCGCGCGTGCGCGTCATGCCTCCGCTCCCCTGGAAATTTGATTTTGAACAAGCCCGCGTCGGCGCTCCACCATTCACCTGGACCGGCGCTGGCGGCAAATTCTCGGTGCAGGACCAAAACGGCAACAAAGTCCTCACCAAACTGACCGACATCCCGCTCTACGCCCGGGCCCGCACCAACTTCGGCTCGGTGGACATGGTCAATTACACGCTCCAGGCCGATGTCAAAGTGAAAGAAACTCTCATCGGTGAAGGCGATCGCGCCATTCGCAAAGCGCCCGATCCCGGCATCATCAACCAGCGCTACGTGCTGGAGCTTTTGGGCACGGACCAGAAAATCGTCCTGCACATCTGGCCGACCGCCCTTCCTTACAGCCTCAATCACACGATTCCGTATCAATGGAAATCCGACACCTGGTATCGCCTTAAACTTCAAGTGCAGCAGGCCAGCGATAAGGCGATCGTCAAAGGCAAAGTCTGGCCCGCCGATCAGCCCGAGCCGCAGGAATGGATCGTGCAGATGGAAGACACCGTCCCCAACCGCAACGGCAATCCCGGCCTCTGGGGATTCTCCAACGACCACGAAATTTACTACGACAACATCATCGTTACCGAGAACAAACCATGAACACCACAAAACTCAAAAAAATCGCCCTGGCAGGATCGCTGTTTGCCCTCTCCGCGGCCGCGCTCCCCGCGGTCGCTGAAGATTGGACCATGTTCGGCGGCACCCCTACCCGCAACATGGTGAACAACCAGAAGAATCCGCCGACGGAATGGGATGTCGAGAAGGGCACCAACATCAAGTGGGTCGCCGACCTGGGCTCCAAGAGCTACGCCGGCCCCACAGTCGCCGAAGGCGCGGTTTACATCGGCACCAACAACGAATCGACGAAAGATCCCAAGGAAGTCGGCGACCGCGGCGTGCTGATGGCCTTCAAGGAATCGGATGGCACATTCCTCTGGCAGCGCGCCCACCAAAAGCTGCCCACCGGCCGCGTCAACGACTGGCCCGGCGAGGGGCTCTGCTCGACGGCCCTGGTTGAGAACGGCAAACTGTATTATGCCAGCAACCGATGCGAGACCATCTGCCTCGACGTCAGCGCCGGCGTCGGCCCGATGCCCAAGGAGCTCTGGAACGTTGACATGATGAAGACGCTGGGCGTTTTCCCACACAACATGACCAGCTCCTCACCCTGCACCTGGCAGGAGTTCGTCTACATCATCACCGCCAATGGCGTGGATGACACGCACAAGCACGTGGTTGCGCCCAACGCTCCCTCGATCGTCTGTTTCAACAAAAACACGGGCAAAGTCGTCTGGTCCGACAACACTCCCGGCGCCAACATCCTGCACGGCAGTTGGGGCAGTCCCTCCATTCTTGAAGTCAACGGCAAGGCATTGGTCCTGGCGCCGCTGGGCGATGGCTGGCTCTACGCTTACGATGCGAAAAACGGCTCGATCGTCTGGAAGTGCGAGCTCAATCGCAAAGACTGGGTTTATCCCAACGGCAAGAAGCAGGATGCCCTGGCCTGTCCGGTTGTGGTTGATAATCGCCTCTACATCGCCACCGGCCAGGACCCCGAACACGGCGAAGGCCCCGGCCATATCCTCTGCATCGATGTGACCAAAACCGGCGACATCAGCGCTGAACTCGATAACCCCAACGCCCCCAAGCCCCAGCCCGGCCAACAACTTCTCATCCCCGCCGTCGGCAAACCGGCCCCCAAGGGCATTCCCAATCCCAATTCCGGCATCATCTGGGAATTCGAGGAGAGTGATTTCAACGGCGATGGCCGGATCACCGAGAACGAGCGCATGCACCGCAGCACTTCGACCGTCGCCATCTACAACGGCCTGGTTTTCGCGGCCGATTTCAACGGCTTTCTCTGGTGCTTCGACGCCAAGACCGGCAAGGTCCTCTGGAACCACGACGGCGAGAGCCAGATCTGGGGCTCGCCGATGTGCATCGATGGCAAAATCTATCTGGGCAACCAGGACGGCCAGCTTCGCATCTTCGAAGCCGCTCCGAAATTAAAGCTGATCGCACAGCACGACATGGGCAACTCGGTTTATTCCACGCCGGTTTTCGCGAATGGGACCCTGTTTGTCATGACCATGGACAAACTTTACGCCATTGGGGAAAAGAAATGACTTCGACCATGACCGCACCTTCATCAAGCAGCATCGAAACCAGGGCCCGCGCTGCACGCGAAAATCTGGACTCGCACGTCCGCGAGATGATCCAGTGGCATTTTTCGCCCGATACCGGCTGCCCGTTTTGGCTTGATTTTGCCAAACAGCGCAACTGGGACCCGCGAAAGACCGTCCATTCCTACGCCGATCTCTCTCAGTTTGGCCATTTCGAAGATGACTGGCTGCGCGGCGGGCCGGTGCGCCGCTGGTTGCCGCGCGGCCTGGCCGGCCGGCCGATGTATGTGTTCGAAACCGGCGGCTCCACGGGTGTGCCCAAGAGCAGACTCCAGATCGAAGATTTCCGCATCGACTACGAAAACTTCTCCAAAACCTTGAAGGATGAATCCTTCCCCCCCGGCAGCGATTGGCTGATGCTCGGCCCCAGTGGTCCGCGGCGCCTGCGCCTGGCGATTGAACATCTGGCCCAGCACCGCGGCGGCATCGCCTTCTGCGTCGACCTCGATCCCCGCTGGGTGATCAAACTGATCAAGCGCGGCGAAATGCAGGAGGCCAATCTCTACAAAGCCCACTGCATTGACCAGGCCCTCACGATTCTCCGCAGTCATCCCAATATCAAGTGCATGTTCACAACTCCAAAACTGCTGGAGGCTTTGGCCGACAAAATCGACCTCGCCCATTATGGCATCAAAGGCATCTTCTGCGGCGGCACTGAATTGACTCCCCAATTCCACCGCTTCGCCAGGGAAGAACTCTGCCCCGGCATCGATTTCGTCCCCACCTACGGCAACACCCTGATGGGCCTGGCCACTCACAAACCCTTCGATCCGGCCGACAACTACGAGATTATTTATCACGCCCCCCAGCCGCGGGCCGTCGTCGAGATCGTGAAGTCCGACAACGCGGACGAAAAAGTCGCCTACGCCGTCATCGGCCGCGTCATGCTCACCACCCTCACCCGCGAAACCTTCATCCCCAGATTCCTCGAGCGCGACCAGGCCGTCCGCCGCCCGCCGTGCGAGCCGTATCCGTGGGATGGCGCCGGCAACGTCCAACCGTTCCAGGGAATGGGCGTCAGCGTCGTCGAAGGCGTATACTAAGTTGTGCTCCCTAACCAGGAACGCACTACAAACAACAAACCACAAACAACAAACATCATGCTCAACATTCCTATCCTTCGTCACGGCACCCCCTACACCTCCATCGACACCTTCGACATCGTTCACCACGCCACCGGCCAGCCCGTCGCCCGCGTTTCCCAGGCCAACCCCGGCCTCATCTCCCGCGACATCGCCCGTATGGATCACGATGTCCTCGACCAATTCCGCATGCGCGACCTCCTCGACATCTGCAAAAAAGCCGCCACCCAGTTCATGACCGCCACCCTCCCCGTCGGCGATTCCCCTCAATCCTTCGACGACTACATCCGCCATCTCTCCGCCACCACCGGCATGCCGCAGACTCTCTGCCGATCCAATGCCCAGAAAATCCATCGCGTTCTCGATGAGATGGAAATGATTGTCGCCGGCCTCACCCGCGGCTTTGACCTCTCCATCCTTGACCGCGGCTTCGGGTCGGATGACGGCCGAACCCTCTCCTGGTTCCGCGCTGCCAAAGTCTTCGGCGCGGTGCTTCCCTCCAATTCCCCAGGCGTTCACGGCCTTTGGATTCCCGCTGTCGCGCTCAAAACCCCCATCGCCCTCAAGCCCGGCCGCGAAGAACCCTGGACTCCTTATCGCATCATCCAATCCTTCATTGCCGCCGGCCTCCCCCGCGAAGCTTTCGGTTTTTATCCCGCCGACCACGGCGGCGCTGGCACCCTGATCAACTCCGTCGATCGCTCCATGCTTTTCGGCGACATCGGCACCACAAAAGCCTATCGCAACAACCCCAACGTCGAGCTCCACGGCCCCGGCTATTCGAAAGTGATCCTCGGAAAAGACGCCGCCGCCCAATACGAAAAATACCTCGACCTCATCGCCTCCAGCATCTCCGCCAACGGCGGCCGCTCCTGCATCAACGCCTCCGCCGTCTGGGCCCCCATCAACGCCGATAAAATCGCCGACGCGCTCGCGCGAAAGCTGGCCGAAATCAAGCCGCTTCCGGCCGATCACCCCGACGCCCAGATCGCCATCTTCGCCAACCCCGCCATGGCCGAGCGCATGAACGCCATGATCGAAGGCAACCTCGCCGGCGCTGAAGACCTCTGCGCCAAATATCGCGGAACCCCGCGTCTCCACAAGGAGGGCCGCTGCACCTGGCTCCTGCCCACCATCATCCGTTGCGACATCGACCATCCCCTGGCCAACAAGGAATTCCTCTTCCCCTATGCCACCGTCATCGAATGCCCGCAGGACCAAATCCCCGAAAAAATCGGCCCCACACTCGTCGGCTCCATCATCTCCAGCGACCGCGCCTTCCAGCAGGCCATGATGAACTGCCCCGACATCGACCGCCTCAACCTCGGCCCCATCCCCACCTGGCGCCTGAGCTGGGACCAACCCCACGAAGGCAACCTCTTCCAACACCTCTACCGCCAGCGCGCCTTCCAGCTCGAACCTGCATGAAATTTCTCCGCCGTCTCTTTACACTCGTCTGCGTCTGTTCATTGGTCCTCTGGCTCATCTTCGGCTTCCTCCGCCTGCGCAGCGGCAAAACCATGGACGTCTGGATGCTCCCTTTGCCCGCCGACAAAACTCTGCTCATTACGTCTCATCCGAATAATTTTCTCGAGATGACTCTCCTGAAGGACTGGCCATTCCGCCAATTCTCTCACTGGTCCGGCCCAGGATGGCGCAACGTCGGTCCATTCCGCTTCTGGCAAATGCACCACTTTATCGCCTGGAATCCTCAATTCCTCGGTGTGCATCCTCTTGGCGAATATGGCATCTGGGGCTACGAAGGCTATTACGTCGTCCCCCGCGCCGCCCCCAACGGGCCGCCCGCCTTCACCAACTCTTACGATCGCGCCGAGGCCCTCGGCTATCCCCGTGCAATTCCCTGGAGCTCTCCCGACTGGTACTACGGCTATGCCCGCGAGCTCAAAATCCCTTTCTACATCCTGATGCGCTACACTGCGATCATGCCCCTCCTCTGGCTCCTCTCCGTATATCTTCAATACCGCCGCCACCGCAAGCCCGACGGCCTTTGCCTCTCCTGCGGCTATGACCTGCGCGCTTCCACCGACATCTGCCCCGAGTGCGGCCAGCCCGTTCCACCCCCGGCACTTCATAAGACCTCGTAAACCCATTACAACACCAACGCGCTACAGCGCTATTATCAGTGTCGCAACGCCGCCTTAACCTCATCGACCCCGGAGCGCCCGCGTAATGCTCACCGAGTTGTTTCACTCCACTGAACCCACCTCCATCCCCGGCTCGCGCGTGAAGGTCCTCTTTGGCTCCGGATCTCTCGATCGCCTCGGCGAACTGTGCAAATCCCTCGGCGGTCGACGCATCCTCCTCGTCACCGATCCCGGCATCGAAGCGGCCGGCTATCCCGAGCGGGCCATCCGCTCCATGTACCAGGCCCAATTAGTCGTCAAAGTTTTCGATCACTCCGACGAAAACCCCACCACCGAAACCGTCCAAAACGGCCTGCGCGAAGCCAAGCCCTTCAACCCCGACCTCATCGTCGGCCTCGGCGGCGGATCCTCCATGGACACGGCCAAAGGCGTCAACTTCCTCCTCACCAACGGCGGCTCAATCTCCGACTATCACGGCGCCAGCAAAGCCACCAAGCCGATGCTCCCAATGATCGCCATCCCCACCACCGCCGGCACCGGCTCCGAAGCACAATCCTACGCGCTGATTTCCGATCCCGACACTCACGTAAAAATGGCCTGCGGCGATCCCAAGGCCCTCCCGCGCCTCGCCATCCTCGACCCCAGCCTCACCGCCACTCAGCCACCCAATATCGCCGCCGCCACCGGCATCGACGCCGCCGCCCACGCCATCGAGACTTCCGCGTGTAACCGCCGCAACGACATCTCTCGCAGTTTCTCCAAAGAAGCCTGGCAACTCCTCAACGCCGCTTACGAAACCGTCATATCAGCCGCATTTTCCCCCTCTTCTCCCCTCGCCCCTGTACTCAGGGGAGAGGGCCAGGGTGAGGGGTCTTCTTCCAAATCGAAAATCGAAAATCGAAAATCGCAAATGAATCTCGATGAGGCCCGCGCCAAAATGCTCCTGGGCGCGCACCTGGCCGGTTGCGCCATCGAAAATTCCATGCTCGGCGCGGCCCATGCCACCGCCAACCCCCTCACCTCCGAATTCAATATCACCCACGGCCAGGCCGTCGGCCTGATGCTCCCCCACGTCATCCGTTTCAATTCAAACAACGGCGCCAATCCCTACTCCGACCTCCACCAAAACGCCCCCAATCTGGCCAATCGCATCAGTTCGCTCCTCCAGTTCGCCTCCATCCCCAGCATGCTCAAAGCGCACAACATCCCCAAAGAAATCCTCCCCCGCCTCGCTAACCTTGCCTCCCAGCAATGGACCGCCCAATTCAACCCCCGCCCCCTCACCGAAGCCGACCTGCTCGCCATATACCAAGCGGCCTATTCGTAATCTGCTTTTTCTTGCAATCTTCTCCGCCCTTCGACGACAATACCTCCAGGGCTCCCAACCAGAAAAACCAATGCGCTATCTCCTCGCCCTCATCGTTCTTTTCGCACTCTCCCGTCCCGCCTTTGCCGAACCCATCATCGACAAGGCCTCTCCCCTCTTCGATCCCACGAAGATGCACGAGATCCACATCGAACTCACCAGGGATGCCTGGAAGATGATGGAGCCGAAGTTTTACACCATTTTCAGCCACCTCTTTCACCCCGATCCCTCCCCAACCACCAACCCCACCACCCGGCCCAAATACATCGAAGGCCAGCGCCTCGATCCCAACATCTCCTCATTCCAATACGCCTACGTCCGCGCCAAAATAAAAATCGACGGTGAGGAAGTGAAGGATGCCGGCCTGCGCATGAAAGGCAACTCGTCCTACAGTTCCGCCGCCAAAACCCTCCACGTCCCTCTCAAGATCGACTTCAACCGCTTCGTCCCCGGCCAGAAATTCCACGGCCTGACCACCATCAACCTCCACAACAACGCCTTCGACAAATCGCAGATGCGCGAGCACCTCGCCTATCAGGTCTTCCGCGAGGCCGGCCTCCCCGCCTCGCGCACCGCCTACGCCAAAGTCTTCCTCACCATTCCCGGCAAATACGACCGCAAAGAAATCGGCCTCTACTCCATCGTCGAAGAAGTTGACAAGGACTTTCTCAAAACCCGGTTCCCCAGCAGCAAAGGCCTGCTCCTCAAGCCCGAAATCATCGCCTTCGGCCTGCGCGACATGGGCGATGATTGGAAAGATTACACCCCCCTCTATCTCCCCCGCTGGGAGGCCACTCCAAAGCAGTCCCGCCGCCTGATCGAATTCGTCCGCCTCATCGATACTGCTGACGACAAAACCTTCGCCGAGCGAATCGACTCCTACCTCAATACCGACCAATTCCTGCGCAACCTCGCCGTCAACACCATCACCGTCAATCTCGACAGCTTCCTGGCCATCGGCCATAACTTCCTGCTCTATCTCAACCCCACCGACAACAAGTTCTATTTCATCCCCTGGGACATGAATCTCGCCTTCGCCGGCTTCGTCTGGCTGGGCAGCCCCCAAGAACTCACCAACCTCAGCATCACCCACCCCCATGTGGCCGACAACAAACTCATCGAGCGCCTCCTGGCCATCGATTCGATGAACCAGATCTATCGTCATCATCTGTCTGATCTCCTCGCCACCGTCCTCTCCCCCGAAAAGCTCGAAAAGCAGATCGACGACATCGACCACCTCATCCGCCCCGAAGGCGTCCCCCTGGCCGAGCGAAAAGGTCCCGACTGGAACATCAAAGTCCCTCCCCTGCGCGACTTTCCCCGCCGCCGCGCCCAGGCCGTGCAGGCTCAGCTAAATGGTGCTGACGGCTATCGCCCCTCCTTCCAGATCAACCGCATGCTCGGCCTCCCCCCCAACCCGGCCATCAAAGCCGTCAGCACCGTCAAAGAACCCACCACCAAGCCTGCCATAAAGCCATAACCTGCCGCTATTTCTGCTGAGCTTAAACCCCAGCCGCACGATGAGGTATCTGTAGGGTGGGCAGTGCCCACCTTCTTCCCTATACTCTGGTTTGCCGCGATCAAACCCATGGAACTGACCACCCTCAAAGAAGAACCCAAAAAAACCGAAGTCGGCAGCTACTTCGTCGCTAACTACCCCCCATTCTCCGTCTGGTCCCCCGACCACCTTCAGGCCGTCAATCGAGCCTTCGACACCCCCCCGGACAATTCCCGCCTGGGCCTCTATCTCCACATCCCTTTCTGCCGCAAACGCTGCAAATTCTGCTACTTCCGCGTCTACACCGACAAAAACGCCGACGAAGTCGAAACCTATCTCTCCGCCCTCTCCCGCGAAATCGATCTCTACGCCGACCGCCGCGGCCTCGCCGGCCGCCAGTTCGAATTCGTCTATTTCGGCGGCGGCACCCCTTCCTTCCTTTCCAACGCCCAACTCGAGCGCCTCATCGAGCGCATTAACCACCGCTGGACCTGGTCCAGCGCCAAGGAAGTCACCTTCGAATGCGAACCCGGCACCCTCAAAGAATCCAAACTGGAAACCATCAAAAAAATCGGCGTCACCCGCCTCTCCCTCGGCGTCGAGCACTTCGACGATGAAATCCTCAGCAGCAACGGCCGCGCCCACAAATCCCCCGAAATCTTCCGCGCCTGGGAATGGATCCGAAACGTCGGCTTCCCCCAGGTCAACATCGACCTCATCGCCGGCATGCTCGGCGAGACCGAAGACAAGTGGAAATACGCCGTCGAACAGGCCATCAAGCTCGATCCCGATTCCGTCACCATCTATCAGATGGAAGTCCCCTTCAACACCACCATCGCACGCGAAGCCAAAGCCGCCGGCAACGTCTCCCCCGTCGCCAGCTGGGCCCAAAAACGCGCCTGGGTCGATTACGCTTTTAAACAGTTCGAAAGCAGCGGCTACAAAGTCTCCAGCGCCTACACCCTCGTCCGCCCCCAGCGCCACGCCGGCTTCGTCTATCGCGACTCCCTCTGGCACGGCGCGGACCTCGTCGGCACCGGCGTAGCATCCTTCGGCCACTTCCAGGGCGTTCACTATCAGAACGTCGACACCTGGGAACAATACATCGAAAAAATCGAGGCCGGCCAACTCCCTCTCAACCGCGCTCTCCCCATCACCGACCACCAGAAGCTGATCCGCGAGATGATCCTGCAATTAAAAACCGGCCACATCACCGCCGCCTATTTCCGCGACAAATTCGGCGCGGAAATCCGCCACGATTTCGCCCCGCAATTCTCATCCCTCGTCCAGGAAGGCTTCGCCGAAGTTTCCGGCGACGACATCACCCTCAACCGCGACGGCCTCCTCCGCGTCGACTCTCTCCTCTCCCGCTTTTTCGAACCCGAGTTCCAAAACATTCGCTACACCTGACGAGCACTACAAACAACAAACTACAAACCACAAACAATCCCCACTATCATGAGTATCGTGCGATCAAGACCTCTGGCCGAATGCCTCACTCCCCAACTGGCCCTCACGGAGCTGTTCTTCGGCTTTGACGGCGCTCAATCTCTGAAGATGGACTTCCAGGAAGTTTCTCCCGAAGAGATGCCCTCGGCTCCCCGCCAGCTCCTGGTCCATCAGAAGCACATGACCTGGACGCTCAACGCCCACTACGGCGTCCCCGTCGATGTGCATGTAATGGAACGTCACCGCGACAATGACCTCTACAGCCGCAAAATCTTCCTGACCGCGCGGGAATCCCAGACCATCGTCGAATATGGATTGGTCCGTCTCGATTTTCGTTATATGCCCCACACCGTCCGCGATACCATCCTCCAGGAACACGCGCCCCTCGGCTCGATCCTCATCAACCACAACATCCTCCGCCGCATCCAGCCCCGCTGGTACCTCAAATTTCCCAAGGGCAGCCAAATCCTCAACTGGTTCAACTGCCAACCCGCTGAAGATCTCTACGGCCGCCTCGGAACCATCTATTGCAACGGCGAGCCGGCCATAGAATTGGTGGAAATCGTCACCGCTGTACCGCCTTCATCAGCCCCATAGGGGCGTGATAGCCCACGGCGTGAGCCGTGGGGGACAACAACGCGAAAACAACAGTCCCGGCAGGGGCGTAAGAACCCAAATTAGGACCATGAGTTCCACACTCACGACCAATTCCTTCGACGTCATCATCATCGGCGGCGGCCCCGCCGGCGCAACCGCCGCCACCATCCTCGCCGACGCCGGCCTCAAGACCCTCATCCTCGAGCGCACCCAATTCCCCCGCTTCCACATCGGCGAATCCCTCATGCCCGAGACCTACTGGACCTTCAAACGCATCGGCATGCTCCCCAAACTCCGCGATTCCAATTTCGTCCGCAAATATTCCGTCCAATTCGTCACCGCCTCCGGCAAGGAATCCCAGCCCTTCTATTTCGACGAAATGAACCCCCACGAATGCTCCGTGACCTGGCAGGTCGTCCGCAGCGAGTTCGACAAAATGATGCTCGACAACGCCCGCGAGCACGGCGCCCAGGTCATCGAAAACGCCAACGTCACCGACATCCTCCTCGAACCCACCCCCACCGACACCCTCCCCCGCGCCACCGGTGTAAAAGTAGATTTCTCCTCCTCCTCTTTTCCCCTCGCCCCTGTACTCAGGGGAGAGGGCCAGGGTGAGGGGTCTTCTCTTCAATCGCAAATCGCAAATCGCAAATCGCAAATCATCCACGCCAAAATCGTCATCGACGCCACCGGCGCCTCCGCCCTCCTCTCCAGAAAACTCAATCTCAAGCGCTCCGATCCCAGGCTCAAAAAAGCCTCCATTTTCGCCCAGTACAAGGGGGCCTACCGCGATCCCGACCCTCGCGACGAAGGCGCAACTCTCGTCCTCTCCACCAAAAACCAGGACGGCTGGTTCTGGTACATCCCCCTCCCCAACGACATCGTCTCCGTGGGAGTTGTCGGCGACATCGACCGCCTCATCACCTCCCGCAATTCCAAAGAGCAAACCCTCGAGGAGGAAATTCAAAACTGCCCCGCCCTCATCCCTCGCCTCAAAGACGCCACCCTCATCCCCCCCGTCCATGTCCTCTCCGACTTCTCCTATAGCTCCCGCCGCTGCGCTGGCGAAGGCTGGATCCTCGTCGGCGATGCCTTCGGTTTTCTCGACCCCATGTACTCCTCCGGCGTCTTCCTCGCGTTAAAATCCGCCGAAATGGCCGCCGACTGCGTCATCGAAGCATTCGCCAACAACGACTTTTCCGCCGCCCAGCTCTCCAAATGGGGCGAGCCCCTCGCCGATGGCATGCAATCCATCCGCAAGCTCGTCTACGCCTTTTATACGAAGGATTTTTCCTTCGGCCGCTTCACCCGCGAGCACCCCCACACCAAAAAGAATCTCGTGGACCTCCTCATCGGCAACGTCTTCCGCCCCGGCATCAACGAAATTTTCGATCCCATGTCCAAAAGCGTCCCCCTTCCCGGTTCCATTCCCCTCGAATCTCCCGCCACTACAGAGCATCAACCCACCTGACCATGGACCTTCAACGTTCAATGTTCGATGTTCGATGTTCAATGTTCACTCCCCTACGCACCCTTCGTCATTCGTCATTCGTCATTAGACATTCTTTCGTCATTCGTCATTCGTCATTCGTCATTCCTATTTGGGCCTTGGTCATTGAAACTTCTTTGGTCATTGGTCCTTTGTCATTGGACATTGCCCCGTAGCCCAAATGCCCCTCCCCTTCACCTACTCCCGCACCGTCCAATTCTCCGAGACCGACCTCGCCGGCATCGCCCATTTCGCCAACTTTTTCCGCTGGATGGAAGAAGCCGAGCACGCCTATTTTCGCTCCGTCGGCCTCTCCGTCCGCACCGAATACCAGGACATGGAAATCGGCTGGCCACGCGTCTCCACCTCCTGCGAATTCTTCGCCCCCGCCCGCTTCGAGGACCAGATTCAGCTCAAGCTGGCCATTACCCGCATGGGCGATAAAAGCATCAATTACGAGGTCGAATTCTCCCGCGGCGACACCCGCCTGGCCCTGGGCAAGGCCACCACCGTCTGCTGCACACTGACCGACAAGGGCTTGCAATCCATCCCCATCCCCCCCGAAATCCGCCTCAAACTCTATCCGTCTTAAATTCTGCGTCTTTCTTCTGAATTCTGAATTCTGACTTCTGAATTCTCTCTTTTAACTTCTTCCTTCCCCTGCCTCATTCCCGTGGTAAAATGCCCTGGGCGTCTACCGCACGGTAGGTCCGGCTGTGCCGGACAATTTTAGCGCGCGTCCGGCCAAGCCGGACCACGAGCTCGAAAGGCCACAATCCGGATGATCCGCAGCCGTACCAATGCGATCACCCCCCCACGCGCTTGCAACCGCCGCGCTTTTACGCTCGTTGAGCTGCTGGTCGTCATCGGCATTATCGCCCTCCTGCTCGCTATTCTCCTCCCCGCCCTCTCCCGCATCCGCGAGACCTCCCGCCGCGCCCTCTGCCTCAGCAATATCAGCCAACTCGGCCAGGCGGTGCTGATCTACGCCCACGACAATAAAGACCATCTCCCCGACGCCGGCTCCGGTAATGCTCCCGACGCCCTCCTGTCCCCCAGGGCCGTCGGCCTCCCCGCCTGGACCACGTTCGGCCCGGATACCTACGTCCTCCCCAGCATCGGCCAACTCCTCCAGAAATACCTCAGCCAGGGCAACCGCCTCTGGATCTGCCCCAGCGCCCCCTCCACCAGCTTCATCTGGACCGGCGCCGACCCCCTCGCCGGCACCGCCCTCAACGATCAATTCAAGCCCAATTACGTATACCTTTCCGCCAAAGAATACGTCCCCGCCCTCCCCGGCCTCGGCCCCTTCGCCAGCAAATACCACATCCCCGAATGGGCCGTCCGCAGTGTCTCCGGCCTCAAGACCACCAAGCTCGTCGCCCGCTCCGGCAACACCGCCTCCGAAATCGTCCTCTTCTACGACCGCTCCCCCAGCTATCACCAGGCTCACAAATCCGACATTTACGCCGGCCAATCCGGCGATTACTTCGCCAGCTATTCCTACCTCGACGGCCACGCCGACGGCCGCGGCTACAGCAATTGGGCCGATTACATGCGCGTCTTCCACAACCCCATCCCCCAAACCTGGTTCGGCCAGAATTTCCCCGCCATCTTCCCCGCCGAATACGACGCCTCCCCCGCCAGCCAACATTAAGTCTTTGGAAGTTGAACGTTGGAAGTTGGACGTTGGACGTTGAATCTTCCTTCTTCTCTCTTACGCCTCCTCCGCTTATCATTCCCCTCATGCGCTACCTATCTCTTCTCCTCATCGTGAGCTTTGCCTCTATTTCTCTGGCCGAGCCTCCCACCGCCTCTTCCCCCACCTGGAAGAAGCTCCAGCTTTCCGACAAGTTCTACTGCGAAGGCGCCAACTTCGCCGACTTCAACAAAGACGGCAAAATCGACGTCGTCTCCGGCCCATGGTGGTACGAAGGCCCCGACTTCACCAAAAAACACGAGATCTACAAACCCACCGGCAACCAGGAAGCCGGCTCCTACAAGCCCGACAACGATTACTCCGACAACTTCTTCGCCTTCATCTACGACTTCAACAACGACTCCCTCCCCGACGTCCTCATCTACGGCTTCCCCGGCAAAGAGGCGCGCGTCTATCTCAATCCCGGCCAGGAAAACATCGACAAGCACTGGGAAATGAAGCTCGTCTTCGACTCCGTCGACAACGAATCCCCCCAGTTCGCCGACATCAACGGCGACGGCAAGCCGGACGGCATCTTCCACTCCCAGGAAACCCTCGGCTACGCCACCGCCGACTGGTCCGACCCTCTCAAGAAATGGACCTACCACTCGATCTCTCCAAAGGGCGGCTGGCAGCGCTTTACCCACGGCTACGGCCTGGGCGACGTCAACGGCGACGGCCGCACCGACATCCTCGAGGCCAAAGACTGGTGGGAACAACCCGCCGACGCCAACGCCAAAGAATGGATCAAGCACCCCTTCAACTTCGCCGGCGGCGGCGCTCAGATGTACGTCTATGACGTCGATGGCGACGGCAAGAACGACGTGATCACTTCCCTCAACGCCCACGGCTGGGGCCTCGCCTGGTACAAGCAGGTCAAAAACGACAAGGGCGAAATCACCTTCGAGAAAAACATCATCATGGATGACAAAGGCAACGCCAACGCCCAGGGCGTCCGCTTCTCCCAACTCCACGCCCTCGACTTCATCGACATCAACGGCGACGGCCTCAAAGACATCGTCACCGGCAAGCGCTGGTACGCCCACGGCTCCCACGGCGACGCCGAGCCCAACGCCACCCCCGTCCTCTATTGGTTCGAATTGAAGCGCGACAACGGAAAAGTCCAGTGGATCGGCCACCAGATCGACGACAACTCCGGCGTCGGCACCCAGGTCATCGCCGGCGACATCAACGGCGACAAAACCCCCGACATCGTAGTCGGCAACAAAAAAGGCACCTTCGTATTCCTAAGCCAACCTCCTGCAACCAAAACGGCCGCGGCAAAATGAACCGGCCGACCGAACGGTAGGGGCAAACCTCGATGGTGGGGCGGACATTCCTGTCAGCCTTTCCTTGGCAGGGGCGAGGTATGCCTCGCCCCCTCTGCTTTGTAATGCGGGCTTTCAGCCTGCATCTTCCCGGATGCGTTATGCCCAGACCATCCTTCACCGATCGCGAGCTGCGTGATTCAAAGCTTCAAAACGAAATCGCAAAGCAGGCGCGAGGCATGGCCCCCGATGAAGCCTTCGAGTACATCCGTCAACTGATCGCAATCGATCCCAAAGTCGGCCTCCAGCTCTCCAACCGCGTCCTGCAAAAACAAAAGCATCTCGAAGCCCTCCTTAGGGAAGGCCTGCAAATCGGCAATGCAAGCACCGTCCGTTTTTGGATCGAGGTCCTCACCAAGCGTCTGGGCTTCGCTCGCGTCGTCGAAATCATAAAAGAACGCCTGCCAGACGACCCCAAATCCATCGACCGCGCCCTCTACTGGCTCCCGCTATGCGCCCGCGACAACCTACAAGCTCTTGCGATGATCCACTCCCTGCAAGAATCCCTCCACCCCCGCAAGCCACTTTACATTCCCCCGCGCTGGTTTTAAAACCGCGCACCACCACCACTACGATCACCTCGCTCCTTATTTCCACGCCTCCGCATGCGCCCCGCTACCTGGACCGTCTGGCTGGGTCGTGAGGGCCGGGCACCGGAGGGCAAGCGATTTCCGTATCGCGCCAGCCCCTTTATCCCTTTTTCTTCCCCCTCCGACCTTTTCCTCCCCGCAATTAATTCGGGTGATGAGGTGGGTGCGGGAGGAGAAGAGGGTTGTACTCGACCCTCTTCTCCTCCTGCGTCAGCGTATTAATACAACATCGAAAAAACGCGGTCACTCTATAACCATCCAAATACTTCTCCCGCCCGCCCGCTCAATCTCAAAAACGACAATCCCATTTCACCTTCTCCACTTCCCGCGCACCGCCCGCTTCTGTCTGTTATTCTGTACCGCTTGTCTTCAACATCCCCACACCATCCACCTGAACTCTTAGCGCCTGCCGGCGACTGGGACTCCCTCCGCGCTGCCGTCGCCAACGGCGCTAACGCCGTCTATTTTGGCCTCTCCAACTTCAACGCCCGCCACCGCGCTACCAACTTCACCCTCGAAGAACTCCCCGAAGTCATGTCCTACCTGCACGCCAGAAACGTCCGTGGCTACCTCGCCTTCAACACCCTGATTTTTTCCGACGAGCTCCCCGAAGCCGTCAAATTCATCACCGCCGCCGCCAACGCCAAAGTCGACGCCCTCATCGTCCAGGACCTCGGCCTCGCGCATTTAATCCACACCTTCTCCCCCACCCTCCCCATCCACGGCTCCACCCAAATGACCCTCACCGAATCCCGCGGCATCAATTTCGTCCACACCCTCGGCGTCCAGCGCGTCATCCTCGCCCGCGAGCTCTCCACCACCGACATCAAACTCATCTCCACAAAAACCGACGTCCCCCTCGAAGTCTTCATCCACGGCGCACTCTGCGTCGCCTACTCCGGCCAGTGCCTCACCTCCGAATCCCTCGGCGGCCGCTCCGCCAACCGCGGCCAATGCGCCCAGGCCTGCCGCCTCCCCTACGACCTCATCGTCGATGGCCAAATCAAAGACCTCGGCGACAAAGCCTATTTACTTTCCCCCCAGGACCTGGCCGCCCACGACCTCGTCGATGACCTCCTGAAAATCGGCATCTGCTCCCTGAAAATCGAAGGCCGCCTCAAAAGCGCCCACTACGTCGCCGCCGCCACCCAGACCTACCGCGCCGCCCTCGACGCCTCCTTCGCCAATCGCAAATTTCAAATTTCCAATTCTCAATCCCGCAATCTCGCCCAATCTTTCTCCCGCGGCTTCACCCACGGCTTCCTCGACGGCCCCGACCACCAAAAACTGGTCCACGCCCGCTTCCCCAAATCCCGCGGCATCCGCATCGGCACCGTGGTCGCAAAATCCCCGCACGGCGCGGTCATCGATATCGGGACGGCCGTAGGGGCTGGCGTAGGGGCGGCTTCACACGATTGCGCGCGACCGACCTCAAAAGTTGCGCTATCTATAAAAGCGGTCCATACTTACCCCAACTTTGTTCGCGCAAAGAAAGGAGTAGCGTATGGACCGCACGATCTGGAAGATCGTTCTTCAATCAATTCATCGCGCCAGCAGACAATTGCCCCAGCCCGGGCGGCGGCCAGATTATCCAGACTGGCTCATCGTCGCCATGTTTCTCTGGAGCGTCTGGCATCAGCGCTGTCTCTCCTGGGCCTGCCAACGCTGCCACTACGGCCCGCTGTTCCGCCCTCGCAAGCTGCCCAGTATCTCCCAGTTCACGCGACGCATCAAAACCATCCGCTGCCAGAGAATTCTCGAGCGGGTGCACGCTGAACTTGCTCAGCCGCATCTGGCCTCATCCATCAGCTACCTCGACGGCAAACCGATGCTCGTCAGCCCCGTCTCCAAAGACAGGAATGCCCGACGCGGCAGGGTCAGCGGGGGTTTTGCCAAGGGATACAAACTGCACGCCTGGGCCACGGAAGATGGGCGGATTCCGCTGTGGAGCGTGACGCCACTCAATACCGGAGAGTGTCCGGTGGCCGAGCAGTTGTGCGTGCGGATGCCAATGCTCACGGATGATGCACTGGTGTTGGCGGACACCAATTACGACTCGAAGGACCTGCACAACCTGATTGCCTCTCGCAACGGCCGGCTGCTGACGCCACTCAAAGGGATGGGCCAGCATCCCAAGACGCTGCGGCAGATGGGGCCGGTGCGGCGGGAGGCGCTGGCGGTGTGGCGGGAGTCGGAGTCATTGGCCAAACTGTTGCTGCGGCGGCGGATTGCGGTGGAGAATATTTTTTCCCGCATTTGCGAGCTGAGCAGATTGCCGGCGTGGGCGAGGGGCCGGCAGAGAGTCACCCGCTGGGTGGGCGGCATATTGATCCTATACCACGCCCGGCTGCAGGCCGGCCGAGCCAAAAAGGCGGAGGCTGCGTGAGCGCAGATGCAAAATCGTGTGAAGCCGCCGT
>DASYUA010000018.1:0-18150 GCA_036001665.1 Tepidisphaeraceae bacterium | reverse complement strand
TGAACGCCAGGGGATGCGATGTTCAGAGGGAATGCCGTCGCTTCCGCAGCCCCGCTGCTGGCGGCGCCTGCGGAGCCGTTCTAATCCGCGGCCCAGTTACAGCACCTTCGCCACAATCAGCGTCACATCATCCGTCCTGGCCGTCAGCCCCGCATACCGCCGCATGTCCCAGAGGAGGCGCTGGGCCACCGCCTCGGCCGTTTCGCCGCCGTGGGAGAAGGACTCTAAGAGCCGCTGTTTGCCGTAGGGTTCGTTGTGGAAGTTCATGGTGTCGGTCAGGCCGTCGGTGTACATGAGCAGGAGGTCGTTGGGGTGGAGGGGTTCGATGACTTGTTCGTAGGGTTCGGCCGGGTCGATGCCCAGGACCAGGTTGTTGCTTTGGAGCTCGATGACCTTGCCGTCGCGAAGTAAAAGCGGGGCGGGGTGGCCGGCGTTGCAGTAGGTGAGGCGCTGGTTGTGGATGTCGATGACGCCGTAGAAGAGGGTGACGAATTCGCCCGGCTTAGTATCGCGGCAGAGCATTTGATTGACGCGCTTCATGACTTCGTAGAGGTAGAAGAGGTTGTCAACGTAGGCGCGGATGGAGGCGCGGACGCTGGCCATGATGAGGGAGGCGGGGACGCCTTTGCCGGAGACGTCGGCCGTGACCAGGCCGAGGTTTTGGTTGGGGAACTGGATGAAGTCGAAAAGGTCGCCGCCCAGGGCGTAGCAGGGGACGTAGGCGCAGGCGAGGTCGAGGCCGGGAATCTGCGGGGGTTTTTGGGGGACCATGCGCTGCTGGACGTCGACGGCCATGGCGACTTGTTTTTCCAGGGCCTCGGCTTCAAGAGATTCGGCAAGTAAGCGCGTATTTTCTATCGCTGCGGCGGCCTGGGCGGCGATGGCTCTTAGGAGATCGATTTCGAGCTGGCTGAAGTGTTTTTCCTCGCTGGTGTAGACGCGGAGGACGCCGATGGCGCGGCCTTTGTATCGCATTCCCACGGAGAGCATGGAGAAGATGCCTTCGCGCTTGGATTCGTCGGGGTATTGGACGCGCGGATCATCGGCCATGTTCTTGACGTAGGAGAAGCCTTTGGGAGAGAGAGCTTCGTGGTCGATTTCGGCCTTGCTGAGGCGGACGGGGCCCTTGGCGATGTATTGGAGCGATAAGTTATGAACTGCTTTAATTACCAGCTCATCCTTCTGGGGATCGATGAGGCGGATGGAGCTGGCGCGGACGCTCATGACTTCGCAGACGACGGCGACGGTGCGCTGGAGGACGCTTTGGAGGTCGCGGGCCTCGGAGAGCATCATGGCCACGTTGTAGACGGCGGTTAGCTCATCGATGCGGCGGCGGAGCTGGTATTCCTGGAAGCAGAGGCGGGCGATGGCGTTGGCCAGGAGGAAGAGGAACTGGATGGCCGCCGAGCGGTTGTTGCGGTTGCGGAGGAGGTTGGTGACGGAGGATTTGAGTTGTTTGGGGTCGATCTGGAGGCGGGAGGCGAAGATGTTGAGGCGGTTTTCATCGATGTCGAGGCCGCCGCGCAGGGCGGACATGCGGATGGTCCCCAATCTTTGATTATTTACCATAATTGGCGCGACGTATTCGCGGCCGTCGCGCTGGGGGGAGGCGATGGTGGTGGCGGGTTGGCCGTCGGGTGGGGAGTCGGAGGAGGGGGGATCGCGGTCGTCTTCGGCTTCTTCGATGGCGCGTTGGCGGCGCAGAAACTCTTTGGTGGGCGTGGGTTGGGTGAGGAGGTTGCCGTCGGCGTCGGTGATGCGGGCCTTGACGTTGGCGATGGCGGCGAAGGAGTCCTGGATCTCCTGGAGGGTGGGGAGGTCCATGAAGTCAGTGAGTTGAAGATGCGCGGGGTCTAAGAGCATTTTGATGGTCTCATCCTTGAGTGGGGTCTCATCCTTTGGAGTCGGCCGGGGTTGGTATTTCTATGAGGTAGCCCGGTGAAGCATTCTAGGAATAGGAGGCGGGGGGGCAAGGAGGGGGAGGATGGGTTTGTTGTTGTCGGCGGGGGCGGGGGAGGGAGGAAAGAAATGTCTTGAGGGGGTGGCGGTACTGGTTTTTTGTAAGGTTCGCTCAGGGCTGAGGTTGTGTAGGGGGTGGGGCAGGAACTCATCAAAAAATCGGGGGGAAACCGATGCTTTTCGGTACCAAAAGGGTACTTTTCGGTTCCAGGATAGTTCTTCGAAAGCGGGTTCCGGAGCGGGTTCCAGAGGGAGCGTGAGGAAATGGGTTTGTTTTGCAGTGGAATGCAACCGCAGAGCCGCAGAGACGTGGAGACGCGGAGGGATGGAGAGGACAGATGCATTGGATGGGGGTGTGGATGACGGGAAGATGACGATTGGCTTCGTTTGGTAGTGAAAGGGTTTTGGGTTTGGGATTGGGGGTTCAGTGAAGAGGGGGAATGGGCGCTGGGACGGATGGGTGGGTGAGACGAGCGCATTGGGACCCCCTTTCTGCTGAGGGGTTCGCGGGGCGAACCCTATGATAGTTCCTCGCAGGTTGTATACGTTTTTGATTGGGATTTGTTTGGGATGGATCGGGAAAATCTGAAATTTTCAGCGGCCATTGCAAGTCTTTGGATGGGCGCTTGTTGCAATTGCCGAGTGCCCGGGGGACAAGAGGGCCATGGACGCGTCGGCATCAGTTCGCATCGGAGACGGAGTCGTTGCGGTGAGGCGGCCGACTCTTGTCCTGTTGTCGGGATTGGACGGCACGGGGGAGCTGTTTGGGCCTTTGCTGGAGGTGATCCCTGGGGATTTGGGGAGGCGGGTGATCCCGTACCCGGTGGATCAGGTCATGTCGTATGGGGAAGTTTTGGAATTGGTGGAGGGGGAACTGGCCGAAGAGGGGGAGGTTGTGCTGGTGGCGGAATCGTATTCGGGGCCGGTGGCGCTGCGATTTGCGGCGGCGCATCCGGATCGGGTGAGGGCGGTGGTGCTTTGCGCGAGCTTTGTTTGCTCGCCGCTCCCCCGGTGGTTGCGATGGTTGGTGAAGCCTGTGCTGTTTCGGATTTCGCCGCCGGCGCTGGCGTTGCGGGCGTTGATGGTGGGTCGGGATGCACCGGATGCGCTGGTCGCAGAGGTGAGGGAGGCGATTGGAAGGGTGCGGCCGGAGGTGATGGCCGGGAGGTTGAGGGATGTGTTGGAGCTTGAATGCGGCGAAGCGCTGCGGGCGTGCGCTGCGCCGGTGATGTATCTGGCGGGGGCGCGAGATCTCCTGGCAGGAAAGAGGAATGAGGAGGTGATCAAGCGCATCAGAGTGGATGTGACGGTTTGCCGGTTGGATGGGCCGCACCTTCTATTGCAGACGCAGCCGGCGGCGGCCTGGAGCCAGATCGTCAGGTTCCTCAACGAGAAGGTGATGGACGGAATCAGGGGAAGTGCATAACACGCTCTAGGGAATCCAGCAGTGTCGGAACTTCTTGTGGCGGAGGAGAAATGAACCGATATTCCGATCCTATCCCGACTTGGATCTTGCGGAACTCACCTGGGAGATTGATGAATCGGTGGCGTTGCTGGAGTAAACTGCCGTCATGTCAGCAAGAACTATATTCCTATCGATTGCGGCGATTGTCTGTTTCGCGGCGGCGTACAGGTTTGGGTCACACGGGCTCAGGCTGCACGACAACCAATGCGTCGGGCTCGCTGTTATTGCGGTTGCCGTAGGACTTATCCTGCTATGGTTGGCATTCCGAAACAGGCGACCGAAACACAGAATTTCAAACTGACCCACTACCCGAACGGTGGAGAACTTGATCTTTGCGAAAGAGGATTTGTGATATGATGGGCTCCGTTCGGTCGCTTCGCGGATTTGTGGAAGGACCGCCATGTCTCGCAGCTCACGCAGGCCGGCATTTACCCTGGTTGAACTCCTCGTGGTGATCGCCATCATCGCGCTCTTGATCGCCATTCTGTTGCCGGTGCTGAGCAAGGCGAAGGAAAATGCGCGTGCGGTGGCGTGTCAGAGCAATCAGCGGCAGTTGGCCCAGGCGTTCTTGCTTTTTGCGCATGATAACAAGGGGCAGTTGCCGGGGAATTGGTTCGATCGGGGGAATCCGATTCCGGCCAGGAGGTGCTGGCTGCTGGGCGATAGCAGCACTGGCGCGTACACCGATGCGCCGCAGAAGGGGACGATCTTTCCTTATGTTGCCAGAAAGATGGATGTGTATCGTTGCCCCTCATTGCTGCAAGGGCAGCCGGGGACGGCATTCAACAGCAATGGACGGTTTGATTATGCGGCGTATCTGGTTTTCGCGGGCGCGCGGGTGACGCGGATTCGGTCGATGAGCCGCTTTACGTATCCCAACGGAAGACAGGAGAATGTGGCGACGCCGCTGCTTTGTGATGAGGATCCTGCGTATGGGATCAATACGGCGAACATGGAGGGAGGGCATTCGAATACGGATCGGATGGCCCATCGCCATCACGGCGGCTCGTTCTATGCGTCGATCGACACGAGCGTACACTGGTTTAATGAGCCGCCAGGGACGAGCTCGTGGCAATGGGAGGCGCAGACGACGGAGGGGAAGTGGACATCGCTGGGGAATTATCCAAACCCGACCTGGGGGTGGTGGAATGTGCAGTAGGGGAAACTTGAAGACGTGAAGACTTGAAGTGGCAGCGTAGAATCTGGTGGTTCGGTCGCTTCGATGAAGGGAAGGGCCGGTGCATGTCTCGCAGGCGAGCGTTTACATTGGTGGAGCTGCTGGTGGTGATTGCGATCATCGCGCTCTTGATTGCCATCTTGCTGCCGGTGCTGAGCAAGGCGAAGGAGAATGCACGCGCGGTGGCGTGTCAGAGCAATCAACGGCAGTTGGCGGCCGCGTTCCTCCTCTTCGCACAGGACAACAAGGGCCAGTTGCCAGGCAATTTCCACGACCGGGGCAACGCCATTCCCTCCCGCACCTGCTGGCTCCTGGGCAACAGCAACGGCACCTACACCAACGGCCCGCAACTGGGCACGATCTTCCCCTACGTCGCCAGAAAAATGGGCGTCTACCGATGTCCCTCCTTCGTCGAGGGCCAGCCCGGCACGGCGATGAACAGCAACGGCCGATTCGACTACGCCGCTTTCCTGGTCTTTGGCGGCGCCAAGGTGACCCGCATCAGGCCGACCAGCCGATTCCTCTTCCCCGGCGGGCGCACCGAGTACTTGCCGACGCCGCTCATCTGCGATGAAGATCCGGCGTGGGGAATCAACACTGCCAACATGGAAGGCGGCCATTGCAACACCGACAAGATGGCCCATCGCCACCACGGCGGCGCTTACTACGCCTCAATCGACACCAGCGTTCACTGGTTCAATGAGCCTGCCAGCCTGAATTCGTGGTCCTGGGAAACGCAAACGACGGAGGGACGTTGGACATCGCTGGGAAATGTGCCGGTGCCGACATGGGGATGGTGGAATGCGCAGTGAGGGACCGCGGGGCGGGGCTCATTCCCCGGCCGGGCCGAGAGATTCAAAACTCCACTGATCGATCGGCGTGAAGGAGGAGATATCCGGGTCGAAGTTCAGGCCGAGGGGGGAGGCGATGGTGGAGGTGGTGCTCATCAGGCCGTGGGAAATCTTGACGGTGGGGAATCCGTTTTCGTGTTGCCTATAGAGGTCGGAGTGATGGCGGAGGATGCGCTCCTGGATCTCCTGGGGGAACATGGAGAGGCCGCGGAAATAGTGGTGGCCGTTGCGCTCGACGTGATTGATGCCCAGCGAGGCGCAGACGGCCAGGTCCTGCAAGAGGGCGACGGGGCCGACGTTGGAGAGGTCTTCGCCGGAGAGGATTTGGCCGGGGCGCTGGCGGAGGAGGCAGGCGTTGGCGATGCCTTTGATGATGCCTTTGCAGTTTTTGTGGCTGGTGCCGACGTAGCCGCATTCCAAGGCGCGGGGGAGCGAGCCGAAGGTGGCATCCGACTCGTCGATGATCATCGGCGGCCGGTCGGTCCATTTGGCGTGGGCATTTTTGGTCTCATCCGAGAGGGCGACGTCGCGGTGGAGGGGTTGCTCGACGAAGAGGCTCTTGGAGAGGAAGGATTTGAGGTTGGCATCGGCCTGAAGCGAGCGCCAAAGGTGCTGGAAGGGGTCGATCTGCTTGAAGTTTTCGTTGCCATCCAGTGTGAAGGCGAAATGATTTTTGGTGATCGGGGGGATGAGCTTGGCGAGGGCGCGGAGGCGGGAGAGGTCGTGATCGACGTCGCCAGAGAGCTTGATTTTGAAATGGGTGAGGCCGTAGGCGCGAATGCAGTCTTCCAGGGATTGGGGAAGTCCATCGTTGAGCTTCTCATTGGCCGGGATGTCGCCGTTGGTGAGGGGGTCGGCGAGGCCGACGGTGTGGCGGGCGGTGATTTTTTTGAGCGGCTCCTGGAAGAACGCCCGCAGCATCTGGTCGGTGTCGGTGCGACGCCAGTTGCGAGGCTGCTTCTGCATGTCCGCGCCGAAGGTGGCATCGGAGTCCACTTGCTCGCGGTAGATCTGGCCGAGGTCGAGGCGGATTCGATTTTCGCGGAGCGCCTGGGGAAAAGTGATGTTGAGGTGTTTGTTGAAGGCCTCGAGCATGGCGCGTTCGACAAGGGTGACGCCGAAATTCCAGAGGAGGGGCGGGTAATTCTTGGTTGCGGCCCAGGCTTTCTGGGCGGTGTAGGTTTTGAGCCAGAGGTCGAAGATGTTGGCGCACTGGCCGGCGGCCCGGGCGTGAGCGACGGCCGCGCGGATGCAGTCGATCATGTCGGCGATGTCGTCGCGGGCGTGGGTGGCGGGGTTTTTGGTGAACCACTTGGGGGGCAGATGGTCGGAAGAGATTCCCGATTTGGCTGCGCCGTCGATCTCCAGGTCGAGGCGCATGAAGAGGTGGGGAAGGGCGCGAAGGGTGGCAATGCCGTATTTGAAAGGCATGCGCAGGTGCATGTTGAAGATGCGGAGGTCGGGATTTGAAATTTGGATGGGCATAGTTGGACGCTAAACAGCGTTGGTGGGGAAGTGTACAGGAGGGTGAGTCGAATGACGAATGACGGAATGACGAATGACGAAAAAATGTCGAAGCACGAATGACGAAGAGTAAGTGGAGCATTTTGTTTGTCATGGGGATGGCGGTAGGGGCGCTGGTGGTGAGTGCGCGGGGGAAGAATCCCACGAATGCCGGGCCGGAGGATGCGCCGATCAGGTTTCCGCTGCCCCCGCCGGAACCGCTGTCGGCGGCGGAGGAGTTGAAGACGTTCAAGGTGGCGGAGGGGTTTGAAATTCAATTGGTGGCCAGCGAGCCGCAGGTGGAGGATCCGATCGCGCTATCGTTCGATGGGGAGGGACGGATGTGGGTGGTGGAGATGCGGGGGTATATGCACGACATCGAGGGGAAGGGAGAGGATCAGCCGCTGGGGAGGATCAAGGTGTTGTCGGACACCGATGGGGATGGGAGGGTGGATAAGGGGACGATTTTTTTGGATGGATTGCTGATGCCGCGGGGGGTGATGGTTTGGCGGGATGGGGTGATCGTGGCGGAGCCGCCGAATCTGGTGTTCTGGCGGGACAGTGATGGGGATGGCAAGGCGGATGAGAAGACGATCATCGTAAACAATTATGGAACGCGCGGGGGGCAGCCGGAGCACATGGCCAATTGCCCGACCTTTGGGATGGACAACTGGATTTATTCGGCCTCGTATGGGATGCGGGTTCGATTTACCGGGGGGAAGTGGGTTTCGGAGGCGACGCGGGCGCGGGGGCAGTGGGGATTGTCGCAGGATGATCTTGGTCGGCTTTACTATAATTACAATAGTGATCTGCTGAGGGCGGATGTGGTGCCGGGGCAGTATTTGGCGCGGAATCCGAATTTTTTGGCCAGTGGCGGGGTGAATGTGAAGTTAATGGGGGAGCAGACGGTTTGGCCGAGCCATCAGACGCCGGGGGTGAATCGGGGATACAGCCTGGGGACGCTGCGCGACGATGGGACGCTCAAGAATGTGACGGCGACGTGCGGGGTGGGGGTGTATCGGGGGGATTTGTTTGGGGAGGAGTTTCGCAGGAATGTTTTCATTCCGGAGCCGGCGGCGAATCTCGTTAAGCGGGTGATCGTGGATGAGGTGGAGGGGATGCTGAGTGCGCGGAATGCTTATAAGAACGGGGAGTTCTGGACCTCGACCGATGAGCGGTTTCGGCCGGTGAATTGCTACACCGGGCCGGACGGCGCGCTGTATGTGGTGGATTTGTATCGGGGAGTTTTGCAGCACAAGGCGTATCTGACGAACTATCTGATAAAGAACATCAAGGAAAGGAAACTGGAAGAGCCGGTGAATCGGGGGAGGGTTTGGCGGGTGGTGCCGAAGGGTGCGCGGGGGGCGATGGTGAAGGTGCAAAAGGACCCAGGGCTTCTGGAACATGCTAACGGATGGGTCAGGGATTGCGCGCAGCGGATGATGGTGGAGCGGCCGGATGCGAAGGTGGCGCGGCAGTTGGAGAAGATGGTGGGGGGGTCGAAAAACGCGGTGGCGCGGCTGCATGCGCTGTGGACGCTGGAGGGGATGGGGAAGATGGAGAGTGGGATCGCGCTGGCAGCGCTGGGAGATGGCGATGCCAGGGTGAGGGCGGCGGGGGTGAGATTGTGTGAGCCTTATCTGGTGCCGGCGACGCGGGAGGATGTGTTGCCGGGGATTTTGAAATTGGTGGATGATCCGGCCGCAGAGGTGAGGCTTCAGTTGGCGTTTACACTCAGCAGCATCCCGGTGGCCGAGGCGGAGGCGGCGGTGGTGCGGATTTTGGAAAAGGATGGGAGCAAAGTTCTGATTCGCGAGGCGGCCATCAGTGGAATGAGAGGCAGGGAACTGGAGTTTCTGGAGAGAGTGATCGCGGGTGGGAAAAAAGCAGAGAAAAATCTGGTAAGCGCGCTGGCGCAGTGCGTGATGAATGAACGAAGAGGCGCGCGGGTGAAGAGGCTGTTGGATCTGGCCGCCGGACAGGAGAAAGCAGTGAGGGGAATGATCCTGGAGGGAATGGCAGGGGCGAAGACGCGGGTGGGGCAGGGGAAGCTGATTTTTCTGGATGAGCGGCCGGGGGCGCTGGATGAGTTGATGAGGAGTCATGGGGAGTTGGCGGGGAAGGTGGAGGAGCGGATTGCCTGGCCGGGGAAGGCGGGGGTGGTGGTGCCGCCGCCGCCGCGGGAATTGACGGCGGCGGAGAAGATCAGGTTTGAAGAGGGGAAGGCGATTTACGCGAATGTGTGTGCGGCGTGTCATCAGCCGACGGGGTTGGGGCAGGATGGGCTTGCGCCACCATTGTTGGATTCCGAGTGGGTTTTGGGGCCGCCCCAGCGCCTGCCGAGAATTCTCATGCACGGGGTGAGTGGCCCGATCAGTGTCACCGGCGTTCAGTTCAGGCTGGAGATGCCGGGGCTGCCGGATTTGAATGATCAGCAGATCGCGGCCGTGGTCACCTATATAAGGAGAGAGTGGGAGCACGGCGGGGAGCCGGTGACGGTGGAGGTGGTGGAGAAGGTTAGGGAACAGGAGAAGGGGAGGAGGGAGCCTTGGACGGCGATTGAATTATTGAAGGTGAAGTGAAACGGAGAGAAGAATTGAACATTGAACATTGAACATCGAACACTGAACATTGAACGTCCAACTTTCAACGTTCAACTTCCAAAGAGAAGGGTCAGCGGGGGTGGAATTCGGGACGCATGTTGTCATCCGTGATGAGATGAAGGCCGTTTCGAGATCGAATGAGGGGCGCGATATCGGTCAGGTTGTGGTGGGCAAGCCGTTCCAGGACGCCGTTCAGTTTGGGGTCGGCAAAAACCGGCTTCTGGTTGAGGTGGAAGCGCATCAAGTTGGCGCGGATTTGGGCGGGAGTGTTGGAGAAGGGGGCGTCGCCGGCGGCGATGAATTTGCTCACGGCTGCGACGTGTTTGAAGACGGCGGCGGCGGTGAAGGTGACGTCGTCGTTGTTGGTGGTGTTGATATAGATGACGCCGCCGGGGTTGAGGTGGGATTTACAGAGTTGGAAGTATTCGACGGAAAGGAGATTGGTGGCGTGGTCGCGCCAGTGGAAGGTGGTGTTCTGGAGGATGAAGTCGAATTTCTCATCGGAATGACGCAGCAGCCAGCGGCGGCCGTCGTCGATTTGGATTTTGCGCTTGGGGTCGGTGAGGAGCGTGGCCTGTTCCGGATAGTGCGAGATGAGCTCCAGATAGCCGGGGTTGATCTCGATGGAAGTGAGATGGTCGACTGGTTCATAGGCGGTCAGGACGCGCGACCAGGAGCCGGAGGCGAGGCCGATTTCGAGGATGGATTTTGGGTTCGAGTGTAGCGCGGCGACGAGGTAGGCGCGGGTGATGCCATTGGTATCGAGCCAGGGATCGACGTTGAAGTTGCCGTCGTAGATTGCGCCGCCGTAAACCGTGTCGGAGAGGCCGGAGAAATCCTCGGTGACCGAGACGATGCCGCTGCGATTCTGGACCAGGTACTTGTAATGCAGCGTGGGGTCGTAGTGGGTTTGGAAGTGGATTTTTTCGAGGAAATCGCGGTAGAGCGCATCATGGGAAAAAATGATGACCACCATCGCCACCGCAACGAGGGTGATCCTCCGCATCTGTCTCGTGACCAGATATTCATAGAGGTACGTCAAAGCGGCCACCATCAAGGTTGCCATGGTGAGGTCGAGGATAATGCGCTCAGTGGTACGGACGTTCATTAACACAAAGCCCGTGAGGAGGGGCCCGAGGACTGCGCCGATGATGTTGGCGAGGTAAAGGCGGGAGACGGCCAGGCCGACGGATTGGCCGGGACGAGTCGCCCAGTGGCAGAGAATTGGGAATATGGAGCCGAGAAAAAAGGAAGTGGCGGCGACGATGAAATGGGTGAAGTAGAGGCCGAGGGTGCTGGATTTAGTGAGGAGATTGGCGGTGACGACGAGGCCGAAGTAGTAGGTGATTGCCGAAGCGAGAAGCAGGTGGGTGATCCATTTCAGGGGGGATAGCCTGGAGCGGGAGCACAGGCGTTCCGCGAAGAGCGCGCCGGCGGCGATGCCGATGAGGAAGAAGCCCAGGACGTGCGCGAAGACGGTGGGGCGGCCGCCGGTCATGTAGGAGACAGCGCGGAGCCAGAGCATTTCCTGGGACAGGGAGATGTAGCCGACGAGAGCGGAAAGCAGCAGGGGGAAGAGAATTTGCGATTTGCGATTTGCGATTTGCGATTGGGGAGAAGGCGGTGAGGCAAGCCCCACCCTACGGGTGATTCGACGGGAATAGTCCCAGACAAGAAATCCGACAACGAGATTGCAGCCGGCGGCGATGTAGATGGATTTTTGTTGGCCGAGGTGGACGAAAAGGAGGTCGGCGGTGATGAAGCAGGCGATGGCGGAGCCGAGGGTGTTGATGCAGTAGAGGATGCCGACGGTCTGGCCGACGTTGTGGAGATAGCGGTGGAGATGGTTGACGAGGATGGGGAGGGTTGCGCCCATGAAGAGGGTGGGAATGGCCAATAGCGAGAAAGTTGCCAGGGAAATGGTGAAGAGCGAGCCATGGAGTGTGAGGCGAGTGATGAGGTGAATGAGCGGGAGGCTGAAGAGCCCGAAAAGTCCGATACCCAGTTCGGAAATGAGGAAGAGAAGGGGGGCGTGATCGGGGTATCGCGAAGAGAGGTGGCCGCCGACGAACGAGCCGATCCCCAGGCCGAACATGAAGAGGCAGACGATGATGGTGGTGGACTCGATGTTGACGCCGAAGGCGGCGAATAAAGTCCGCTGCCAGACGATTTGATAGATGAGGGCGGCGAAGCCGGAGATGAGGAATAGAAAGGCGAGGTAGCCGACCGAGGAGTACAGTCTGGATCGGCCGGCGGGCGGGTTGGCGAGTTGAGTATCCAACTGCACGGGGGAAGGTGGTACAGGAATAGGCTGGCGGTCGCAACCATGTCGGTACCGGGTTAATTTACAACGGCTAGAGGATGGGGACGTAATAGTCAGTAGTCTGATGTCCGTGGTCCGCTGCGAAAGGAAGAATTGATTAAGTTTCGCGTGTATCAGTGGTTAGTGGTGGCAGTGCTGGGGCTTGTCGGCGCTGCGGCAGGGCCGTCGCCAGCGCCAACAACTCGTCCTGCGCTGGTGGCCAAAGGCCCGGCGGCGGCGGAGTTGCTGAATCAGCGTTTTGCGACGCAGATCAAGCCGCTGATGACGCAGTATTGCTTCACATGCCACGGCAACGGCAAGCACAAGGGGGATGTGACGCTGGATAAGTATGCCACGTGGAAGGATGTGCAGGCGGATAAGCAGACCTGGACGACGGTGATGGATGTTTTATCACAGGGCATCATGCCGCCGGAGGAAAAGCCGCAGCCGGCCAAAAAGGATAAGGAACTGATCGCGGCGTGGGCGGCCGAGGCGATGGATTACATCGATTGCTCCGGGCCGCGCGATCCGGGGCATGTGACGCTTCACCGGCTGAATCGCAACGAATACAACAACACCATCCGCGACCTCTGCGCGATTGATTTCAAGCCGGCCGACGATTTCCCGGCCGATGATACGGGGTATGGGTTTGACAACATCGGGGATGTGCTGTCGATGTCGCCGCTGCTGGCCGAGAAATATCTGTCGGCGGCGGAGCAGGTGATGGAGCGGGCGATTCTGATGGGGAATCCGTATGCCAAAAAGGTAAAGCGGTTCACGGGCATCCAGATGGAGCCGACGGTTGGGCAGACGGCCGATTCGTCGGCGTGGAATTTGTCGAACAATGGGGAGCTGTTCAAGAAATTCGATTTTGTGACGGCCGCGGAATATGAGATTCGCATTCAGGCGTTTGGGGAGCAGTTTGGGGAGGAAGCGCCGAAGATGGTTTTGCGGCTGGATGGGAAGGACATCCTCACCTTTGATGTGAAGGCGGTGGGGCGGTTCCCCGAGACTTACAGGTATCGCGGGAAGATCCCCGGTGGGAATCATCGGGTTGCGCTGGCTTATACGAACAACGCGGTGGACCGGAACAACCCGGATCGCTCGAAGCGCGGCGACCGCAACCTGATTGTGGTGTGGATGGAGATCGAGGGGCCGTTCAATGCGCCGCCTCCGCCGATTCCTGAGTCGCACAAGCGTGTGCTAGTGGCGACGCCGGGGAGGGATGGGACGGAGGATGAGTGCGCGGCGAAGATTGTGAGGAATTTTGCGACTCGTGCCTTCCGGCGGCCGGCGAGTGTGGAGGAAGTGGCGGGGTTGATGAGGCTGTATCGGATGGCCAGGGCGAACAAAGAGCCATTTGAGCAGGCGGTCAAAATTCCGCTTCAGGCGGTTTTGGTTTCGCCGCATTTCCTGTTCCGGGTGGAGACTGATCCGCCGGCCAATCCGGAGATTCCGCATCCGATCAGTGACTATGAATTGGCCAGCCGGCTGTCGTATTTCATCTGGAGCTCGATGCCGGATGATGAGCTGATGCAGTTGGCGGCCAATCGCACGCTGCATAATCCGCCGGTGCTGTCGAAGCAGGTGCGGCGGATGTTGAGCGATCCCAGGGCCGTGGAGCTGGTGCGGAATTTTGTGGGGCAGTGGCTGGAATTGCGGAACCTGGATGACTGGACGCCGGATGAGCGGCGATTTCCCAATTTCGATGAGAAGCTGCGGCGGGCGATGAAGAAGGAGGCGGAGCTGTTCTTCTCGACCGTGATCAAGGAGGACCGGAGCATCCTCGAGCTGCTGGATTCGGATTACACGTATGTGAATGAGCGGCTGGCGAAGCACTACGGGATGACCGACGTCAAGGGAGAGGATTTTAAGCGGGTGAGCCTGGCCGGGACGCATCGGGGCGGGGTTTTGACGATGGCCAGCGTACTGACGGTCACGGCCATGCCATCGCGGACGAGTCCGGTGAAGCGGGGGAAGTTTGTGCTGGAACAGATATTGGGCACGCCTCCGCCACCGCCGCCGCCGGAAGTGCCGGCGTTGCCTGACAAGCGGGAGGATGTGCAGGCGGCGTCGCTGCGGCAGCGGCTGGAGAAGCATCGGAGCAACCCGAACTGTGCCGTGTGTCACCAGCGGATGGACCCGATTGGGTTTGCGATGGAGAATTTTGATGCGATTGGGGCCTGGCGGGACAAGGATGCGGGGGGTCACGCGATCGATACCAGTGGGAAACTGCCCAATGGGCAGGTGGTGGACGGGCCGGAAAACCTGCGAAAAGTGCTGGTGTCGCGAAAAGGCGATTTCCTGCGGTGCGTGACGGAAAAGATGCTAACTTATGCACTTGGGCGCGGTATGGAGGAATATGACCGGTGTACGGTGAAGGAAATTTGCCTATCTGTCGAAAAGAACAATTACCGGTTTTCGAGCGTTGTAGATGCGATCGTGCAGAGTGACGCGTTTTTGAAGCGCCGTGGGAAGTCGGAAGCTACGGCGCTCGTCAAGGTGGAAGGAACTGAGGTGAAGAAATGAGCCGCATTACGCGAAGGACCATGCTTCGGGGCCTGGGGGTGGCGATGGGATTGCCATTCCTGGATTCAATGGTGCCGGGGACCGTGCTCAATGCCGCGCAGGCGGCGGGCACGACCGCCGGCGGCGCGGCGGCGGTTGCGCCGACGAGGATGGCGTATTTCTTCATTCCTAATGGCGTGAACATTCCTTACTGGACTCCCAATAAGGAAGGGTTTGATTTTGATCTGACGCCGACGCTCGAGCCGTTGAAGGCGGTGCAGAAGGATGTGATGGTGCTGAGCGGATTGACGCTGGACAACGCGCGGGCGAAGGGTGATGGGCCGGGGGATCATGCAAGATCGGCGGCGGCGTTTTTGACCGGGGCGCACCCGTATAAGACGTCGGGGGCCAACATCAAGTTGGGCGTGTCGGTGGATCAGATTGCGGCGAACATGATCGGTTCGCAGACACGGCTGCCTTCGCTTGAATTGGGATTGGATAAGGGACAGACGGCGGGGAATTGCGACTCGGGATATAGCTGCGCGTATGTCTCCAATATTTCCTGGCGCAGCGAGACGACGCCGATGCCCAAGGAAGTGGATCCGGGATCGTTGTTCGATCGACTGTTCGGCGCAGGGAATGACAAGGCCGCGGCGGAAAGCCGGGCCAAGAGATATATGTATCGCAAGAGCATTCTCGATTTCGTGGCCGAAGATGCGAAGAGGCTCGACCGCCAGCTCGGCAAGGTGGACCAGCAGAAGATGGATGAGTTCACGACATCCATCCGCGAGATCGAGAAGCGGATCGTGATGATGCAGAAGCAGGAGGCGGAGCAGAAGAAGCCGGACATGGCCCGGCCGGAAGGCATTCCGGGCGACATGACCGAGCACATGAAACTCATGTGTGATCTGCTGGTGCTGGCGTTCCAGATGGACATCACGCGGGTCAGCACGGTGATGGTGGCGCGGGATGGCAGCGATCGGCATTATCGGTGGCTGAACATCACCGAAGGACATCACACATTGTCCCATCACGGCGGCAATGCGGCGAAGATCGAGTCGATTCGCAAGATCGATCGCTACCACATGGAGCAGTTCGCGTATTTCCTTCAGAAGATGAAGTCAATCAAGGAGGGGAGCGGTACGTTGCTGGATCATTCGATGATCATGCTGGGCAGCGGGATCAGCGATGGCGACCGGCACAATCATGACGAGCTGCCGATCGTGCTGGCCGGCAAGGGCGGCGGATTCATCAAGCCCGGCAGGCACATCCGGTTCCCGAGGAATACGCCGTTGTGCAATTTGTATCTGTCGATGCTTGAGAATATGGGCGTGAAGCAGGATCGGTTTGGCGATAGCAATGGACGGCTTTCAACGTTGATGCTGTAGGCAAGCGCGCCCATCCACGAATGGGCACGAAATTTTTATCCACTAAGAACACGAAGGCGCACGAAGGAATTAAAAAAACTCGTGCGCCTTCATGTTCTTAGTGGACAATCCTCTTTGTGGCCCTGGTGGATGTGCTAATCGTGGAGGAGGACTTTGGAGGCAGGTTTGAGGTGCGTGTCATCGAGCTTATCGACTGACCAGAGCAGGCCGCGGGTGATCAGGTCGAGGTAGCGGGGGTCGGAGACGGTCTTGTTGTTGTGGCCGATGGTGGTGGCGAAGACGCGGGTTTTGTCGTTGTAGGTGTTGGTCCAGGCGACGACGAAATCGTCCTTGCCCTGCTTGCCGCGGGCGAGGGCGTGGGCGCTGGGGAGGAGATGGCCGGCGCTGTTGTTGTAAAGCTCTTCGTTGATGGTGGTCCAGTTGGCGAGGGGCTTGGTGATGGGGTGATCGGTATCGACGAAAGTGATGGCGATGGGGGCCTGAGCGCCGTGGCCGGTGGACTGGAGGCCGGTGAATTCGAACCAGGGGGTGACGTTGGGGAAGGGGGTGGTGCGGTAGGAATGCATGGCGCAGTGGAGGAGGATGGCGGGTTTGCCATCCTTGTGGGGCTTGAGGATGCGCTGGACAAAGTCCAGGTCCTTCACGTCGGCGGTGCATTCATCATGCACAATCACATCAAATTCGTCGGCCCAGCCGGCCTTTTCATAGATGCTGTGGCGGTGGGAGGTTTTGCCGTCGCCTTCGTGGATGATGACCCACTGGACGTTGGCGCGGGCTGAAATCCCTTCGGTGATGAGTGTCTTCTGGGCCTTGTAGTCGTGACAACAGCCGCCGGCGACGAGGAGGGCCTTGATGGGGGCATCATCAGCGCGGATTGGAGCGGCCAGGGCGCATAGGAAGATCGCGGCCGCAAAATGAGCGAGTTGGTTGTGCATGGAGATTACTACTACGGCCGGCCCTCGATGATGAGGTCGGCCTTGAAATCGTAGCTGTAGGTCCGGCTGGGCCGGACATTCCTTGGGCGATGCGTCCGGCAGAGCCGGACCTACGGGCGGCCCTCAATAATCAAATCGGCCTTGTGTTTGGTGACTTCGACTTTGAAGTCGCGGTAGAGGAGTTGCTTGAAGACGTCATCCCAGGGGAAGGCGCGGGAGTGGGAGACCTTGATGCGATATGCGCCGCTGGCTTCCTCGACGATGCCCATGTCGCCGACGATGCGGTTGAGTTCTTTCTCGATGTTGGCCGTGGGATCGGCGACGGGGGGAGTGCGTTTTTCTGCCATGTTTGTCTCCTCATCAGCTAAATAGGAGCAGCGGTTGGGCCTAGTTTTACTTGTGGAGCAGATGGACGCAAGCGGGCTTCCTGAACTTCCTTACCGCAGCCGGCGGCGATCAGGAGAAGCAGGGGGATGAGCAATCGCAGCATGGCCGCAGATTAACCCGGATTGGGGGCGAGGGAAACTGCATTGGGGCGGGCGATGCTGAAGGCGGCCTCGACTTCATCGCAAAATTGGCCGCAAAGCTGGTCCTGGGAGAGATTGGAGCTGAGCAGGCGCTGGGCGGTTTGGCCCAGATTTTCCAGCCTGCCCGCGTCGGTGTTGTAGAAGGCGAGGACGGCTTTTTCGGCGGCATCGGTGTCGCCGTGGGAGATGTGGCGGCCGAATTCGTGGCGGTCGAGGAGGTCGGAGATGTGGCTGGGGCGGGGGCCGAGGAAGAGGATGGGACGGGCGACGGCCATTGCGCCGTAGACTTTGCAGGGGTGGATGATGCCGACCATGTCGGAGCCGAGGGAGACGATGTGGACATCGGCGGCGGAGAGGGAGAAGCGCAGGTCGGCGAGGAGTTGGTAGGGGAGGGAGATCACGTTGGTGAGGTTGTGGTCTTTGATGTATTGCTCGACTTCCTTCTTGCCGGTGCCGCCGCCGACGAAGAGGAAGCGGATTTGGGGGTGATCCTTGAGGCGGACGGCGGCGTCGAGGAGGGTTTTGAGGGGATTGGAGGGGCTGTGGTTGCCGGAGTACATGAAGACGAATTTGCCCTGGAGGTTGTGTTTGAGGCGGAATGGATTCGTGCTGGGATCGATGGGCTCGACGAAGTTTTCGTGGGGCCAGGGGGGGATGGTGACGAGCTTGTGGCGGATGGTGCGGCGAGTTTCCAGGCGCTGGGCCATGAAACGGTCGAGGGCGATGATGAGGTTGGCATGGCGGAGGATGAACTTGTTGATCGACTCGAGGAGCAGGGCCGAAAGACTGGTGGGTTTTAATTTGCCCAGGGCGAGGAGCTGGTCGGGGTTGAGATCCATGGCCCAGTAAACGGTGGGGACGCGGCGGATAGTGGCGGCGATGGTGCAGACCAGGCCAATCATGGGGGGAGAGGTGGAGAAGAAAAGTCCCGC
>DASYUA010000017.1:0-75803 GCA_036001665.1 Tepidisphaeraceae bacterium | reverse complement strand
ATTGGTTTGGTGGCGGGGGGGGTGCCGGTATGGATTTGGGCGGGGGTCAGCAAAGAGGTGGAGGGGAAGGGGAAGGTTGCTGGGCAGATTGACTATAGCAGGGATATTCGGCCGATTTTGGCGGAGAATTGTTTTGCCTGTCATGGGCCGGATGAGGCCAAAAGGAAGGGGGGTTTGAGGCTGGATGTGAAGGGGGAGGCGATGAAGAAATTGAAGAGTGGGGAGGTGGCGATCGTGCCGGGGGAGGTGGGGAAGAGCGCGATGGTGGCGCGGATCACGACGGGGGATGAAGATGATCATATGCCGCCGGTGAAGAGCGGGAAGAAGTTGACGGGGGGGCAGATTGAATTGATTAAGAAGTGGGTGGAGCAGGGGGCGGTGTGGAAGGAGCACTGGTCGTTCATTCCGGCGACGCGGCCGGCGATTCCGGAAGTGAAGGAGAAGAAGTGGGCGCGGAATGGGATTGATTATTTTATTTTGAATCGGCTGGAGGCGGAGGGGATGCGGCCGGCGGGTGAGGCGGACAGGGCGACGTTGATTCGGAGGGTGACGTTTGATTTGACGGGGTTGCCGCCGACGATTGCGGAGGTGGAGGCGTTTTTGGCGGATGGGTCGCCGAATGCTTATGAGAAGGTGGTGGATCGGCTGCTGGCGTCGCCGCATTTTGGGGAGCGGATGGCGCAGCAGTGGCTGGATTTGGCGAGGTATGCGGATACGAACGGGTATCACATTGATAATCACCGGGACATGTGGAAGTGGCGGGAGTGGGTGATCGAGGCGTTCAATTCGAACAAGAAATTCGATGAGTTCACGGTGGAGCAACTGGCGGGGGACTTGCTGCCGGAGGCGACGCTGTCGCAGAAGATCGCGTCGGGGTTCAACCGGAATGTGATGGTGAATTTTGAGGGTGGGGCGGATCCGGAGGAGTATTTAACGAAATACATCGTGGACCGGGTGCAGACGACGTGCACGGTGTTCCTGGGGGTGACGATGCAGTGCGCGGAGTGTCATGACCACAAGTATGACCCGTTCACGCAGCGCGAGTTTTATCAGATGTACGCGTTTTTCAATAACGTGCCGGAGATCGGGCTGGATGGGAGCAAGACGAATCCGGTGCCGAGCATCGCGGTGCCGACGGGCGAGCAGGAGAAGCAACTGAAGGAGATCAAGGGGAAGATTGCCGGGGTGGATGCGAGGATGAAAGCGCCGAATAGGGAGATGGATCTGGCGCAGGCGGGATGGGAGAAGTCGCTGGCGGAGGAGGCGCAGAAGAGCGCGACGGCGGTGGCGGCGGTGTGGAAGTTTTTGGAGCCGACGAGATTATTGTCGCGGGGAGGATCGACGCTGACGAAGCAGACGGATGGGTCGGTTTTGGCAACGGGGGCGAATCCGGATTCGGATGTTTATGAGTTTGATGCCGCGGTGGCTGGGACGGTGGCGGCGATTCGGCTGGAGGCGATTGCGGATGATTCGACGCCGACGAAGGGGACGGGTAGGGCGGACAATGGGAATTTTGTGCTGACGCATTTTAAGGTGGATGTGCAGAGCGGGGCGGATGCGGCCAAGAGGGAGCCGCTGACGTTTGGGATGGCGGTGGCGGATTATGCGCAGGCGAATTTTCCGGTGACGAATGCGATTGATGCGGATGTGAAGAGCGGGTGGGCGGTGGATGGGAACGTGAAGAAGGAGGGGAGGCAGGCGGTGTTTGTTTTGGCGCAGCCGCTGGTTTTGACGAGCGATCAGGAATTGAAGATTCGGATCAAGTTTGAGTCGATTTTTGCGCGGCACTCGATTGGGAGGTTTCGGCTGGCGGTGGCGGGGGACAAGAATGCAGCGCTGGCGTCGGCGACGCCGAAATTGAGCGAGTGGTCGTTTATTGGGCCGTTTGTGGCGGCGGATGCGAAGAATCCGCTGGATGAGCCGTTTGCGCCGGAGAAAGAGATTGAGCTGACGAAGAAATACAATGAGGGGAAACTGGCGTGGAGCACGCAGCGGAAGTGGAAGGATGGGGTGGTGAATAACACGCTGCCGGATGTGGCGAATGCGGCGAGCTATTTGTATCGGACGATTGAGGTGGCGAGTGCGCGGCCGCTGGCGGTGTCGCTGGGGAGCGATGATGGGATCAAGGTTTGGTTGAACGAGAAACTGCTGTTGACGGACAATGCGGCGAGGGGGGCGGCGGCGGATCAGAATAAAGTGGATCTGCCGCTGGTGGCGGGGGTGAATAAGCTGCTGGTTAAGATTTCGAATTATGGGGGGCCGTCGGGGTTTTATTTCAAGGCGCAGGATGGGATGTTTGGGCGGCCGGCGAATATTGAGCGGATCGTGGGGATTGAGGCGGGTCAGAGGAGTGTCGCGGAGAAGGAGGAGCTGAGGAAATATTATCGGGAGAATGTTTCGCCGCAGTTTGCGAAGATCAAGGAGGAACTGGCGGGGTTGAAGAAGTCGGAGGAGGAGCTGAACGGGAAGATTCCGCTGACGATGGTGATGCAGGACATGCCCAAGCCGCGGGAGACGAAGATGTTGATGAGGGGGGATTTCAGGAAGAGGGGGGAGACGGTGAGCCCGATGGTGCCGGCCGCGCTGCGGCCGCCGGCGACGATGCCAGCGAATCGACTGGGGTTGGCGCAATGGCTGACGGGGAAGGATCATCCGCTGCTGGGGCGGGTGACGGTGAACCGATATTGGCAGATGTATTTTGGGACGGGGATTGTGAAGACGACGGAGGATTTTGGGTCGCAGGGAGAATGGCCGAGCCATCCGGAGCTGTTGGATTGGCTGGCGAGCGAATTTGTGAGGAGCGGGTGGGACATCAAGGGGATGCAGAAGTTGATTGTGATGTCGGCGACGTATCGGCAGTCGGCGAAGGTGAATCCGGAGTTGCTGCACAAGGATCCGTATAACCGTTTGTTGGCGCGGGGGCCGAGATTCAGGCTTTATGCGGAGATGATTCGGGACAATGCGTTGTCGGTGAGCGGGCTTTTGAATCGGAAATTGGGGGGGCCGAGCATATCGCCGTATGAGTCGCCGAAATTATGGGAGGAGATTGCGTTTGGGGGAGATTTCAGTGCGCAGAAGTATGTGCAGAGTCATGGGGATGATCTGTATCGGAGGGGGCTGTATATCTATGCGAAGCGGTCGATGCCGCATCCGTCGCTGATCACGTTTGATGCGCCGAACCGGGAAGTATGTACGGTGCAACGGCCGGTGACGAACACGCCGTTGCAGGCTTTATTGCTGCTCAACGATCCGATTTATGTGGAGGCGGCGCGGGTGATGGCGCAGAGGGTGATGAAGGAGGGGGGCGCGGATGCGCGGGGGAGGTTGGGGTTTGCGTTTAAGTTGTGTACGGCGCGGGGGCCATCGGAGCGCGAGCTGCAAATCCTGGAGAAGAGTTTTGGGAGGCATTTGGAGAAGTACAAAGCTGATAAAGCGGCGGCAGAGAAGTTGGTGGCGGTGGGGGAGGCAGCGCGGCCGAAGGAATTGGATGTGAGCGAGCTGGCGGCGTGGACGGCGGTTTGCAATGTGTTGTTGAATATGGATGAGACGATTTCGAAGAATTGAATCATTGAGACATTGAATCATTGAGACATTGAGACATTGAGGAAAGATCGCCATGTTTTCGTTGAATGAACTGAATCGGATGATGACGCGGAGGCAGTTTTTTGGGCGGTCGGCGCGGGGGTTGGGGGCGGTGGCGCTGGCGTCGTTGTTGAATGAGAAACTGTTCGCGGAGGGAGCGATTGGGCTGCATGGGACGCAGGGGGTGATGCCGCAGTTGCATTTTGCGCCGAAGGCGAAGCGGGTGATTTATTTGTTTCAGTCGGGGGCGCCGTCGCACCTGGATTTGTTTGATCCGAAGCCGAATTTGAAGGATTTGACGGGGAAGGAGTTGCCCAAGAGCGTGCGGGGGGATCAGAGAATCACCGGGATGACTTCGGGGCAGGCGCAGCTTTTGGTGGCGGGGTCGCCGTTCAAGTTTGAGGCGCACGGGAAATGCGGGATGGAGATTTCGGAATTGCTGCCGCACACGGCCAGGATTGTGGATGAGATTGCGCTGATTCGGGGGATGTATACGGAGCCGATCAACCATGATCCGGCGGTGACGTTTATTTCGACGGGGAATCAGCAGCCGGGGCGGCCGGTGATGGGGGCGTGGATGAGCTATGGGCTGGGGTCGGAGAATCACAATCTGCCGGCGTTCGTGGTGCTGCTGTCGGGCGGGGGTGGGCAGCCGCTGCAGGCGCGGTATTGGGGGAACGGGTTTTTGCCGTCGGTACACCAGGGGGTGCAGTTGAGATCGGCGGGGGACCCGGTCTTGTATGTTTCCAATCCGCAGGGGATTTCGGCGGAGGTTCGCAGGGGGCAACTGGATGATTTGAGGGAGTTGAACAAGATCGAGCTGGAGAACGTGGCCGATCCGGAGATCGCGACGCGGATCGAGGCGTATGAGATGGCGTATCGGATGCAGACGAGCGTGCCGGAATTGATGGATATTTCGAAGGAGCCGAAGGAGGTGCTGGATCTGTATGGGGCGAAACCGGGAGCGCCGTCGTTTGCGAACAACTGTCTGCTGGCGCGGAGACTGGCGGAGCGGGATGTGCGGTTTGTGCAACTGGTGCATCGGGACTGGGACCATCATGGGGATTTGCCGAATGCGATTCGGGGGCAGTGCAAGCAGACGGATCAGGCGTCGGCGGCGCTGATCATGGATTTGAAGCAGCGGGGGATGCTGGATGACACGCTGGTGATCTGGGGCGGGGAGTTTGGGAGGACGGTTTATTCGCAGGGGGCGATAACGGCGAATAGCTTTGGAAGGGATCATCATCCTCGTTGCTTCTCCATCTGGATGGCGGGCGGGGGGATCAAGGGAGGGATGGTGATGGGGAAGACGGATGATTATGGATATAACCTGGTGGCGGATGGGCTGCACGTGCATGATTTCCATGCGACGGTGCTGCATTGTTTGGGGATCAATCATGAGAAATTGGTTTATCGGACGCAGGGGAGGGATTTTAGGTTGACGGATGTGGCGGGGAAGGTGGAGACGAGATTGCTGGCGTGAATTCTTAATTAACCACAGATGCACACAGATGAACACAGATAAAGCGCAAGCGATTGGGGGGCTGATCTGTGTGATGATGATTCTGGGAGGGGGGTGCGCGCAGCGGAAGTCGGTGGAGTTGTTTAATGGGCGGGATTTGAGCGGGTGGTATACACATACGACGGCGACGAAGGGGGAGAATCCGGGGGTGTTTGTGGTGGAGGAGGGGGCGCTGCGGATCAATGGGGGGGATGGGAAGAGGGCTTATTATGGGGGGATTTATACGAATCAGGCGTATGAGAATTACCGGTTGGCGCTGGAGTACAAGTTTGCGGGGCCGACGCATGGGGAGAGGAAGAACAATGCGCGGGATAGTGGGATTTTGTTGCACTGCGTGGGGAAGCCCCAGGGGGCGACGTGGGAGGGGTCGATTGAGGCGAATGTGATGGAGGGGGACACGGGAAGTTTTTGGCTGGTGGGGAATCGGAAGGGTTCGGATGGGGTGGATGATGAGGGGAAGCCGATCAGGCTGGCGATCACTGTTGAAGCGGAGAAGAGGGAGAATGGGGAGTTTTATTTTAAGCAGGGGGCGGGGGAGGTGAGGCTGGAGGGGAAGGATAAGTTTTGCAATCCGAATTATAAGGAGACGGGGGCGACGGATACGATCGGGTATCGGGGGAAGGGGGATTTTGATAGTGGGCCAGGGAAGTGGACGAAGGTGGAGTGTGTTTGTCGGGGGGATGTGATTGAGGTTTATGTGAATGGGAGGCTGGCGAATAGGGCGAGTCAATGCTCGTTGAGAAGGGGGAGGATTGGGTTGCAGGCGGAGGCGGCGGATGTGTTGTATAGGAATGTGAAGTTGACGGAGTTGGAAAAGTGAGAATGAACAGGGAGGTTCGCGGAGCGAACCCTACGAAGAGAGGGAATCGATGAGAAGAATGATTATTGTTTGGTGCCTTGCGGCGGTGCTGGTGGGCGTAGCGAGGGTTGGTGCTGAGCCGCACGTGGTGATCATCACCATCGATGGATTTCCGGCTTATTTGATGAAGGATACGAAGGCGCCGATTCCGACGCTGCGGAAGCTGGCGGGGGAGGGAGTGGTGGCGGAGGGGATGAAGGTAAGAAATCCGAGCGTGACCTGGCCGAATCACACGACGCTGATCAGCGGGGTTGGGCCGGACAAGCATTCGGTGTTGTTCAATGGGATTTTGATGCGGCCGGGGGCGGGGATGCCGGTGGAGATCGATCCGAAGCGGGATGCATCGGAGCTGGTGGCGGTGGAGACGCTGCCGGATGTTTTGCACAAGGCGGGGATGCGCAGTGCGTCGATTGATTGGCCGTGCACGCGGAATTCGCCGGCTTATGAGGATAATTTTTCGGATGTGCCGGAGCAGGTGAAGTGGATGACGCCGAGATTGCGGGAGGAATTGGTGGCGATGGGGGTGTTGCCGGATGCGACGGACAAGAGCTGGGGGCCGCTGAGTGGGGCGAGGAAGGACCAGATCTGGGCGGCGGCGGCGTGTCACGTGATCAAGGCGCGCAAGCCGAATTTGTTGCTGCTGCATTTGCTGGTGACGGATGGGTTGCATCACAAGTATGGGCCGCAGTCGCCGGCGGGTTATGCGGGGATCGCGATCGCAGATGCGCACGTGCGCGATGTGCTGAGGGCGGTGGATGAGGCGGGGATTCGGGAGGAGACGACGATTTTTGTGGTGGCGGATCATGGGTTTGCATCGGCGAGCAAATTGGTTTTGCCGAATGTGATTTTCCGCAAGGAGGGGTTGCTCAAGTCAGCGCTGCTGAAGGTGGCGGGGGCGCGGGTGCAGGCGATTTCGGAGGGTGGGACAGCGCTGGTTTATTTTACGGATCCCCAGACGCGGTCGGCGGACAAGGAGAAGGTGAAGGAGCTGCTGAAGGGTGTGGAGGGGATCGAGGAGATCATCGAGCCGGAGCGGTATGGGGAGTTTGGATATCCGATGCCGGAGAAGAATCCGCAGATGGCGGAGATGGTGCTGTCGGCGAAGAGCGATTATGCATTCAGCAACAAGGCGACGGGGGATGAGGTGATAATTCCGGCGACGATTAATACCGACAATATTGGGCATCATGGGTATTTGAACACGAATCCGAAGATGAACGCGGTGTTTATCGCGGTGGGGAGGGGGATTAAGCGGGGGGAGAAGATTGGGATGATTGAGAACCTGGAGGTTGCGCCGACGGCGGGGAAGTTGCTGGGGGTGAAGTTGGAGGGGGCGGAGGGGAAGGTGCTGACTTCGATCTTGAGCGAGGGAAAATAAATGCAGAGTGGCCGCAGATTTCGCAGATGAACGCGGATTTGCGCAGATCAGAAGAGGAGGGAACCACAGATGGACACAGATGAACACAGATGAGAAGGGAGCACGCGGCGGGGGGTTATACCTTTACGTAGGTTTGGCCTTCGGCGCGTTTGAGGAGGCCGCGGAGGGTTAGGAAGGTGAGTTCCTGGAGGACGGCGGGGGCGGGGAGGTTGGTTTTGTCGATGATTTCGTCGACGGCGGAGGCTTCGTGGCCGATTTGGTTGAGGATGAGTTGCTGGCGGTCGGAGAGATTTGTGGGTGGGGTGGGGCGGGTTTTTTCTTCGTGAGTTTCGGTGGGGAAGAGGCCGGGTTGGTGGACGCCGTCGGGGAGGGGATCCAAGGCGCTGATGATGTCTTCGAGTTTGGTGGTGAGGGTTGCGCCGTCGCGAATTAAGAGGTGAGGGCCGGCCGCCATGGGGTTGTCGACGCGGCCGGGGAGAGCGAAGACGGGGCGGCCGTGTTCTTCGTTGGCGAGGCGGGCGGTGATGAGAGCGCCGCTGCGTTCGTCGGCTTCGATGACCAGGACGCCGCGGGAGAGGCCGGAGACGATGCGGTTGCGGCGGGGGAAATTTTCGGCGTTGGGGGGAGTGCCGAAGGGGAATTCGCTGACGAGAGCGCCGCGCTGGGCGATTTGATCGAAGAGGGGTTTGTTTTCGGGGGGATAGGGGACGTCGAGGCCGGAGCCGAGGACGGCGATGGTTCGACCGTGGGGGTGTTGCATGGCGCCGCGATGGGCGGCGGAATCGACGCCGCGGGCGCCGCCGGAGATCACGGTGAAACCTGCGCCGGCGAGGAGGGCGGCGAAGCGTTCGGATTGCTCGCGGCCGTAATGAGTGCAGCGGCGGGAGCCGACGATGGCGAGGGATTGGAGGTCGCGGGGTTGGAGGTTTCCGAGGATGAAGAGGATGAGGGGCGCAGCGGGGAGAGGGCGGAGCAGGGCGGGCCAGGATTCATCGTCGGGGCAGAGGAGGGTTGCGCCGAGTTGGTTGGCTTTGTTGAGTTGAAGGATGGCGTCGGCTTCGGCGGATTTGAGGGAGTCGGCGACGGTTTGTGCTTTGGCGAGGCCGATGCCTTCGATTTGCTGGAGTTCGCGACGGGTGAGTTGGACGGCGGCTTCGGCGGAACCGGCGGCGTCGATGAGGCGGCGGCCGAGGATGGGGCCGATGCCGGAGGTGAGGGATAGTTGGAGCCAGTGGTGGATCATGCGATGGACTCGAGGGCTTTGCGGACGAGATTTTCGGGGATGTCGTCGCGGATGACGACGTGGCCGATGCGGTCGGGGAGGATGAAGCGGATTTTTCCGGATTTTATTTTTTTATCGAAGAGCATGGCGTGGAGCAGTTCGTCGAGAGGGAGTTTGAGGCCGGAGGTGGGGAGGTTGGCTTTTCGGATGAGATTGGTGATGCGGTCGGTGGAATTTGGGTCGAGCATGTTGAGGGAGACGGCGAGGCGGGAGGCGGCGATCATGCCGAGGGCGACGCATTCGCCGTGGGTGTAGGAGTAGTGGGAGACGGTTTCGATGGCGTGGCCGAATGTGTGGCCGAAATTGAGGTGGGCGCGGTCGGCTTTTTCGAAGGGGTCGGATTCGACGACTTTGGCTTTGATGGCGACGTTGTGGGCGATGAGGCCGGTGAGGTAGTCGATGTCGAGGGAGAGGGCGCGGTCGATGGTTGTTTCGAGTTTAGCGAAGCCGTCGGCGTCGCGGATGATGTCGTGTTTGATGCACTCGGCGAGGCCGCTTTTTAATTCTCGCGCGGGAAGCGTTTTGAGAACCGTGGGATCGATGAGGACGGCGAGGGGTTGGTGGAAAGCGCCGATGAGATTTTTGCCGACGGGGTGATTGACGCCGGTTTTGCCGCCGACGGAGGCGTCGACCATGGCGAGGAGGGTGGTGGGGATTTGCACGAGGGGGAGGCCGCGGAGGAGGGTGGCGGCGACGAAGCCGGCGGTGTCGCCGATGACGCCGCCTCCGAGGGCGAGGATGGGGGTGGAGCGCTCGATGCCGGCGGAGAGGAGTTGGTCGTAGGCGAGGTTGGCGGAGGAGATGGTTTTGTGGTCTTCGCCGGAGGGGAGAGTGATGGAGATGATTCCGAAGCCGGAGGATTTGAGGGAGGTGGTGAGGGCGGGGGCGTGGAGGGGATGGACGGCGTCATCGCTGACGAGGGCGCATTTTTTGGAGGTGGTGAGTTTGCGGAGATGGGAGCCGGCATCGGAGAGGAGGGCGGGTTGGACGAGGACGTTGTAGTCGCCGCCGGTGACGTGGACCGGGATGATGCGTGGCGATAACATGGCCGCATTGTAGCGGTGCGCTATCTCCCGACCAAAATGGCTTCTCGATTGCTGAATTTGCGCGTGATGGGCGGCGCGGTGGGGGTGGCGTATGCGCTGTTGATTGTGGTGGCGCTGTCGAGCGATCCGGCGGGTGAGGATCAGGGGCTGGTGAATCGGTTGGGGAATCGGCCGGGGATGGCGGATCGGCTGGTCATGCTGGAGCGGGGAGAGGATTGGGAGAGGGGGGAGAGGAAGTTGGTAAAAGTGGAGGGAGATCGGATGTTGCTGAGCGGTGGGACGTCGCGAGATTATCCGCGGGAGGGGACGTGGACTTCGCAGGAAATTCAGTTGGAGATGGGGAGCACGGAATTTATTCCGTCGTGGAATGGGGTTGTGCCGGGGAATTGTGGGGTGCGCCTGGAATTGCGGACTGGGAGGCGCGGGGATTGGTCGCCGTGGCTGCATTTTGGGTCGTGGGGGAGGGTGCCGCGGGGTGGGGAGAAGGTGACTTCGTTTGGGGATGGGGAGGTTTATATTGATAATTTGATTTTGGAGCGGGCGGCGAGTGCGGTGCAGGTGAGGGTGTGGTTGTTTAGTTATGAGTTGGAGGAGGGGGCGGGGCCGAGGGTGAGGAGGATTGCGGTTTCGTATTCGGGGTATGCGCCGGAAATGGCGGCGGGGGATTTGGCGGGGATCAAGGTGGAGAAGGCGCAGTGGGCGCGGGATTTGAGGGTGCCGTTTCGGACGCAGAAGGATGCGCCGGCGGGGTTGAGCAATCAGATTTGCTCGCCGACGAGCGTGTCGATGGTGATGCAGTATTGGGGGGTGAATCGGCCGACGTTGGAGAATGCGCTGGCGATTTATGATGGGGAGTATGATTTGTTTGGGAATTGGGCGCGGGCGGTGGAGCGGGCGGGGGAGTTGGGGTTGGATGGGTGGCTTGAGAGATTTAGGAATTGGGAGCAGGTGAAGGCGCAGATTGCGACGGGGCAGCCGGTGATCGCGTCGATTGCTTTTCGCAAGGGGGAGTTTCCCAGCGCGGTGATTTCGCGGACGAATGGGCATTTGATTGTGATTCGGGGATTCACGGCCGAGGGGGATGTGATTGTGAATGATCCGGCGAGCCGGGAGAAGGGGGAGGGGGCGGTGTATAAGGCGGGGGAATTGGGGGAGGCGTGGTTTGGGCATGGGGGGGTGGGATATGTGATTCGGGGGAAGAATTCAGAAATCAGAATTCAGAAGTCAGAAGGGAGGAATGTCGAACTTCCAACATCGAACGTCCAACGTCCAAAGAACCCTCACCCCAGCCCTCTCCCGGAGTACCGGGAGAGGGAGTAAAGTCCGCACATGGCGCTGCTGATTGACGGGCTGATTATTGTTGTTTACTTCGCGGCGATTACTTGCATTGGCTTGTACATGGGGCGGCGGGAAAAGTCGCTGCATGATTTTGCGCTGGGGGGAAGGAGCATGCCGTGGTGGGCGGTGATGGCGTCGATCATTGCGGCGGAGACGAGCGCGGCGACATTTCTGGGGGCGCCGGGGGAGGGATTTGAGAATCGCAGCCTGGCTTATGTGCAATTGATCATCGGGTTGATCATCGGGCGGATGCTGGTGGGTTATGTGTTTCTCAAGCCCTACTACGAATACAAAGTTTATACGGTGTACGATTTTCTGGGGGTGCGGTTTGGGCCGATGAGCAAGAACTATGTGTCGGCACTCTTTTTGTTCATGCGGACGCTGGCGTCGGGGACGCGGATGTTTGTGCCCTCGCTGGTGATGGTTTTGGCTTGGCGGATGTTTCGGAATCACGGCGAGCCGGTGAAATATGAGCCGATCACGCATGTCTGGCCGTATGTGGTGGCGATTGGGGTGCTGACGCTGCTGACGTGCATCTACACGGCGGCGGGGGGGATCAAGGCGGTGATCTGGACGGACGTGGTGCAGGCGATGCTGATGTTTGGCAGCGCGCTGGTGGCGATTGCGACGCTGCTGCATCACATCGGGGGATTTCATGCGGTGGCGGAGAATGTGCCGCAGATGACGCAGATGAAAGGATATTTTTTGACGGGGTTTGAGACGGAAGCGGTGGAGAAATTCAAGCAGACGAGACATATCGCCGGCGACCTGGGGGCGTGGAATTATGTGCTGCTGGTTTTGGGGAGCCAGTACACGCTGTTCTCGGCGACGATCGGGTCGATGTTTTTGAACATGGCGGCGTTTGGGACGGACCAGGACATGGTGCAGCGGCTGCTGACGGCTGAGACGTATAAGAAGAGCAGGCGGAGTTTGATCACGGCGGCGGTGATGGATTTGCCGATCGCGGCGGCGTTCACGTTCATTGGGATTTTGCTGTGGGTGTATTACAAGCAGGACCCGACGTATCTGCCGCGGGACGCGAGCGGGAAGGCGGTGAATTCGGATGTGTTTGGGAGTTACATCTTGAATGTGATGCCGGTGGGGATTCGGGGGCTGGTTTTGGCGGGGGTTTTTGCGACGGCGATGGGGTCGCTGTCGGCCGCGCTCAATGCGCTGGCGACAAGCGCGACCAATGACTGGTATATCCCTTATGCGGCGAAGAAGAAGACCGAGACGCACCATGTTTTTGCAGCGCGGATGTTCACGGCGGTCTTTGCGGTGTTGATGATCGTGATTGCCAGCGCATTCGCTTATGCGAAGGTGAGGGACCCGAATGTGCGGATCATTCCGGTGGTGCTGGGGATCGCGGGGTTTATTCTTGGCCCGATGCTGGGGGTGTTTTTGCTGGGGATGATTACGCGGCGGAGGGGCTCGGATGTGGGGAATATGCTGGCGATTACGCTGGGGTTGATGGTGACGATAGTGGCCGGGGAGCTGGATGTTTATTTTGGGAATCTGCTGGGGTTGAAGTATGTGCGGCCGGGCTGGCTGCCGAAGGTGGCTTATACGTGGTATGCGCTGATCGGGGCAATGGTTGTATTCGTGGTGGGGGTGCTGTTCAGGACGCCGCAGGAGGTTTTGGATCAGGCCGTGGTGAAGCGGGCGGAGGCGCAGCAGGGGGAGGAGAAGCCGATGGTGCTGCGATGAATGATCGTCCGGCACGGCCGGACCTACGTGTGAAATTGGGAAAGGCGTGTTATTTCGGGCGGTGAAGAGCTCGTATCTGGTTATACATTCGGGATATGTGGCCTTGATTACGGATGCAGGAGATTGAAAAGGGCAGAATTCTCTTGCTTGCGGGGGGTGGGTCGACTTATATAATATCCTCATGGAGGTGCGCGTCGGGCTGCATCCACCGGAACCGACAGGCTCAAAACATTTCATTGGAGTCGAAGGCTTGAAGTTGCGCTGTGTCGCATGGGGTGTGGCCCGATTTGTGCATATTTGATTTGGAGGGCTCTGGGCGTGCGCTAAGGGCCTTTTTGTTCGTTTCATTGGTGAGATTGACAAGCCGCGGGCACACCCCGTGGCGCTTGCTTCATTTCAAAATGCCCCCAAATGCGGGGCGGGAGAGTCCTGTGAATTTTCAAGCGAATTCGGCCGGGTTGAATGGGAATGTGCGCGGCCGCGAGGAGCGGCGGCGGGTGAAGCTTGGCCGGGCGGTGGCCGGGGTGGCGCTGGGATTGGTGCTGAGCTCGGCGGCGCGGGCGGATTTGTTTTGGGACAGCGATGGGGCGACGGCGGGGGGAAGCGCGAACACGGTGGCGACGGGGACGTGGGGTGTGAGCAACTTCTGGAGCACGGACTCGACCGGCGCATCGGCGACGGGGGCGTGGGTGGCCGGGGAGAACGCGTTTTTCTCGGCGGGGACGGATGTGACGGGGGCGTATACGGTGACGGTGGATGGTGTTCAGAGCGTGGGGAATCTGACGGTGCAGGAGGGGGTGGTGACGCTTTCGGGTGGGGAGCTGGGTCTGACGGGAGGAACCGTCACCACGACCACGAACACGACGATCAGCTCGGTGATTTCGGGGTCGGTGGGGCTGAACAAGCTGGCGGCGGGGACGCTCACCCTGAGCGGCGCTAACACTTACAGCGGGACAACGTTGATCGGTAATTTGGCGTTGCCGGCCACGAGCGCGGGGATCGTTGTGATCTCCAATAACAGCGCGCTGGGGACTTCTGATGTCAACTTCGTCCTCGCGCCCAAGGATCCGGTGACGTTTGCTGTAACGGCTGCGTATAGCGGCCGCCTTTATTTGACGGGTGGTATTACCGTTGCCAACAACATCAACCTCACCAATGGCGGCGGTGGCTCGACGGGCCCCGGCCAGCTCGACAATCAGAGCGGGAACAATACCTGGACAGGCAACATTACGCTCAGCGGAGGCGTGAACAATATCGGCAGTGGACTGATCACAATTGGTGCGAGTTCGGGAACGTTGGCCATCAGCGGCCTCATCTCGAACGGCGTCCCGAATGTTAACGGCACATTCGGTTCATTCGCAAAGGTCGGTCCCGGCACGTTGGTCCTCACTGGCGCCAGTCCAAACACCTATAGCGGCCTGACGCGTGTCTTTGGAGGCTACCTGATTGCGGAAAAGGATGGGGCATTTGGCAGCGGCGCCGGTGGAGTGTTCATGCTGGGGCCCTCGGGAACCTCGACCCTCGGCTCATTTGGCTATCAGGGGGTTTGGCTGCGAGCGCCAGCCTCTTCACCGACTGGGTTCAATTATTCAATCGCCGAAACTGGAAACGGCGGAATGAGCCTGGCGGGCTTTTCAAACGACCTTCTTGAGGAAGGGCTGTTCCAGAATGTCAGCGGCGACAACACCTATGCCGGCGATTTCATGCTGGGCAACGTGACCAACACTTTCACGATTCCGACGCAGATGGGAGCGGCGGCAAACACCAGCGTGACGATCACCGGGCACTTGAACAATCCGAATGCGAATACGTCGCTGCGAAATTTCACGAAGATCGGCGCCGGCTCGATCATCTTCACCAATTCCAACGCGCACATCGGCACCGTCTTCGTCGAAAACGGGATGCTTTCCTACAAGGATAACGCGACCTGGGTTCCTTCCGGCCCGGCGCCGTCGGTTCTGCAAGTAAGCCCCAAAGCAAAGCTTCGGTTTGATAACACTGGCATCGTCCAGACCAATCGTTTTGCGACGAGCATTCCGGTCAATATTGACGGCGGGAATTTCGAGCTTGTCGGAAACCTCTTGTCGGATGTGTTCCAGGGCGTGATTGGCGCTGGGCTCAGTGCGGTGGGTGACGCATCGTTCACGGTCACCAATCCGAGCTCCTCCCTTCCCGAAACCGATCCGCACTTTACAACGAGCCTCGGCTTGGCCCCCGTCGATCCGAATCCAGCCGTGGGTGGAATCACTCGTTCAAACAGAGGCACGATGCTGCTCCGGGGTACGGCACTGGGCACTGCCGCGACGGCTGTTTCGCAAATCTTCCTGGACAACTCGATCAATGTTCCAGTGGGCGAAGTGGGAGGCACAGGCACGAAGGTGGGCATCCTGCCATTCGCCACGGGTGATGCCTCGGGCACGGCCAGTGGAGCAACCGGTTTTGTGACCTATGGCGCCAATGGCGTGCGGCACCTGGATGAGGCGACGGAATACGCAGTCGGAATCACCTCGGGTTCGAGCGACCTGGTCAATGCGACCATGAACACGCCTCAGGCCGTGGCTCTCGACACCGCCGTCAATTCGGTCCGCATGACCACCGGGGGAAGCGCGATTGTGATCTCTGACCTGGCGAGTCTGACCGTCAATTCCGGCGCAATCCTGAACGCCTCCACGGATGCGGCGAGCATTCGCAATGGAACACTGAATTTTGGCGGTGCTGAAGGTGTGATCACAACCGTGGGAGACATGAACATCACCAGTGTCATCATGGGAACCAACGGTGTCACCAAATCGGGCCGCGGGACGCTGACGCTTTCGGCGGACAATCAATTCACGGGTCCATTTACCATCAATAGCGGCAACGTCGTGGTTACTACTCCCACCCAGCTTGGCCCAGTTCCAGCGGTCGCAACAGCGGGCAGCATCGTGCTGAACGGTGGCTTTCTGAAGCCTCAGGGCTCGATGACGCTGGAAGCTGAGCGCGGCATAACTACTGGTTCGCTTTATACCGGCTTCGACGTCGCAGCCGGTGAGACGCTCACCGTCGCAGGCGCAATTGACGGACCTGGGAGCCTGACAAAGGTGGGGGCAGGAACCCTGGTTCTTACGGGAAACAATAGTTTCCGAATGGGAATGAATCTGAATGACGGCGTCGTTTCTGTTTCGTCAGACGCACAACTGGGGACTACCGACCTCAATGGAAGCACCGGCATTCTAACATTCGCCGGCGGAACTCTTAGGGTGACCGAAGACCTGAGCTTGAGTCGGAGCAGGGGCTTCTATTTTACGAGTCGGAATGGCAGGATCGAGGTCGCGGATGGGAAAACGTTCGATGCTCAATACTGGGCGAGCGGTCCGGGCGGCCTGATCAAGAGCGGCAAGGGCAAATTGATCCTGGGTGGTGCGGTTGCGACGGGCACTTACTTCGGGAGCAACCAGATCACCGATGGCACGCTGGCATATCAGACTACGCTTGGGCTGAATGCTCTGCCGCCGGTCGCTGTTGCGGACTATTGGAAAATCAGCAACGGTGCGACGCTGCAATTGCTCATTTCCTCCGCCGGGACGACGGGTTTCAGCCAATCCCAGCGCGGGATTACCCTTGTCGGCGCTGGCAAAATTGATACTCCGGGCGGCGTCCTCTGGAACGTTCCCCAGGTCATCACGGGAACGGGCACGTTGACCAAGACTGGAGACGGTGAGCTTCGGCTGGCCGTAGCCAATACGTACAACGGCAAAACGACCATTGCTGGCGGCCTGTTGTCGATGGCCGCCGATACTCGTCTGGGCGCCGTAATCACCGCCGCTGATGCCATTACACTGGACAGCGGCGCGCTCGGCGCCACGGCCAGTTTCACGCTCAACACCAACCGCGGGATCAAGATCACGGCGAACAATGGTGGACTGAGAGCGGGGAGCGGATTTACCCTCACATACGGCGGCGCGATCAGCGGCGATGGGTCGCTGACCAAGGGGGATGTAGGCACGGTTGCTCTGACCGGGACCAGCACCTATACCGGTGCGACGACTGTCGAAGCCGGCATTTTGCGGGTTAATGGCTCGCTCACGGGCGGCGGCGACCTCACCGTTAACTCGGGGGCTACACTTCAGGGCACGGGTAGTGTTCTGTCCAATGTCATTGTGACGCCTGGCGGACATATTGCGCCTGGGGCGAGCGTGGGCATTCTTACTATGAATGGATTGTCGCTGGACACTTCTCTTCTGGACATCGAAGGGAACGCGACGGGGTTTGACAGGATCAATGTCACCACGGCCGACAAGTTCACGCTGGCCAACAACTCGACGATCAATCTGACGGATCTGGGCGGCGTGGTGGGCGGGGCGGAATATGTGCTGATTGATTATGCCGGCACGCCGCTGGCGGATATCAGCGGGCTTTCGCTGGCCAGTCCGACGCTGGGTAGCCTTGCGGTTTCGCTGGTTCACGATACGGCCAACACGCAGGTGAAGCTGCGGGTGGCGGCCGCGCCGCCGCCGCAGTGGAATGTGGATGCGGATGGGAGCTGGGGTGATGGGCCAAACTGGACGACGTTTGTCGAGCCCAACAGCGCGACCGATATCGCCAACTTCCTTGGCAAGATTACCGCTCCCCGGACGGTTTCGCTCAATGGGGCCAAGACGGTCAATCAGGTCAATTTTGATAATGCCAACAGTTACACGATTGCCCCGGGCACAGGTGGAAGCCTGACGGTGACGGGCAGCGGCGCTGCCATCAGCGTCAACAACGGCAATCACGTGATCAGTGCTCCGGTGACGTTTACAGATGACACGGCCATCACCGTGACCGGCGCGGCCAATGGGCTGCGGCTGGAGGGTGGGCTTTCGATCGGGGCGGGGAAGGTCCTGGCCAAGAAGTCGGATGGCACGCTGACGATCAACGGCGCGCAGACGCACGGCCTGGGCGCTTCGCTTCAGGTCGGCCAGGGCAAGGTGAACCTGGTGAGCAATGCCGGAACTCCGGCAAGCGCGGCCACGGCGGCCGGGGCGAATCTGTCGATCGACATCTTTAATGGCGGCGGCGCTTCCAGCATCGTGCTGGGCTCGCACCAGGTCGTGAAAGAGGCGAGCGTGCGATACACGGACGCCGATCTTCAGGGTCTGGATCTGGCTTCGCCCCCGGTGGCTGGTGGTTACAACGGCCTGAGCATCTATGCGGCCGATGTGGATGCCACCAAGCTGGCGATGTCCAATGCGATCCACAATGCGGCGGCCAATGCGGGTGATGGGGTGTATGACTCGGGCCTGGCGGCGCATCCCGGTTCGGGAATTGGCGTGGCGGTTTTGACGGATGCCCATGGTGACAAATTCACGATGGTGCGCACCACCCGGGTTGGCGACTTGAACCTGGATGGAACAGTGACGATTTCCGACTTCATCGATCTGGCGTCGAATTTCAATTCGAGCGGGCCGGGCATCACCTGGCAGGAAGGTGATCTGAACGGCGATCAGAGCGTTTCGATTTCCGACTTCATCGATCTGGCGTCGAATTTCAATGCCAGCTATGCGGGGTCGATTGGCGCGGCCAGCGCATCCGACCTGCGGACTCTGGCGGGATTCGCCTCGAGCATCGGGGTGGATCCGTCGGTGATTGGCCACCCGCAGAGCGGGTCCCCGGTTCCCGAACCGGGGACGCTGGGCCTGCTGGCCATTGGCGCGATGAGCCTGATGACCCGGCGGCGGCGAAAATAGAAGTACTCTGAGGGTAGAGTGGGAAGCGCCATGCGTGGCGGAGGCTCGCAAAACGAAGCCGAACCTGCGCGTGGCGTTTTTCTGCGCTGAAAGGTCGGGGGAACCGGGAAGCACTGGCGGGAAGGTGAGCCGGTGGCGGAGTCGGGGGAGCTGGTGGGGTGGGATCGATCGGGGATGGCGGGTTTTCGGGGGGTTTGGCAGGCGAAATCATTGCTAAACTATAAACTGGTGTTTGTTTAGGAGGGCGGACTTGGGGTATAATGATGAGTCCAAAGGGCAAGCAGGCAGGGCAGGAGGCGGTTGAGCGACGCGGTTGAGCCACGCGGTTGAGCGACGCGGTTGAGCGACGCGGTTGAGCCACGCGGTTGAGCCACGCGGTTGAGCCACGAATAGGATGGCGGAACGGGCTTTCCGCCGCACGAGCGGGAGAATCCTTGACTTTCAAAGCCGTATGAGAGCGGACGGTTAAGGTATGAGGATGGCCGGACAGAAATGTCCGTCTCACCGGCCGCCTGGCCAGCCTCTTTTCGATAACTGGAGCGTGGGCCGCGGATTGTGTAACCTGCGGCCGCCATTTCACTTATAGCAATCGCACAAGGCTGTTTGAGGGAGTTGCTTGTGTCCTGCGGACCTCGTCACGGCGAGGAAAGATTTGGAGAGTGAGAATGCCGTCTTTTTCATGCGCGCGGGGATTCCCCGGCCGCCAAGCCTATCGGTCTGTGCCGTTTGGGAAGGTTAGCCGCCTGTCGAAGCACACCATTGGGGGTGTGGCAGCGGCGGTGGCCGGGGGGTTGCTTTGCGCTGCCTGGGCCTCGCCGGCGCTGGGTGCGCTGGCTTATTGGGATACCAATGAAACGGCGGTGGGGGCGGTGACTCCGGCCGCGACGCCCGCGAATGGGACTTGGGGGGTCAATTCCTTTTGGAATCCGGTGGATATCGGCACGGGCACGCCGGTGGCGTGGAATGACGGGGATACGGCGGTTTTCTCGGCGGGGACCGGCGCATCGGGCGGGCTGGCCACGGGGGCGAACGCGATCACCGTCAGTGGGACGCAGACGGCGGCGCAGCTTACGTTTGAGGAAGGAACCAATACCCTGAGCGGGGGGACGATTGTACTTCAGGGCGCAGGCGCGGCGGCTGGGGTGATTCAGCTCGGCACCACCTTCACACAGGTCATCAACTCGACGATCACTGGCGCGAATGGCATCACCTTCACGCGCACGACGCTGAGCGGCGGCGTGACTTTGAATGCGGCCAATACATTTGCCGGCCCGCTCACTCTTGCCAGCGGGCGCGTGAATCTGAATGCCGATGGCGCGGCCGGCGTCGGCCCCATTATTGTCAATGCGAACACGGCGATTTCATCCACGGCGATCGTTAACTCGGTCATCACCCTGGCGAATCCGATCACATTGAATGCGGGGAGCGGAGCGGATATTTCCTCCAATCCCGGGGTTACCCTCGTCCTCAATGGAAAACTGAGCGGCACTGGCAACTGGACACACGGCGCGAATGTGACCATTCCGGGGACGCTGGTGCTGAACAATACCGCCAGCGACTTCACGGGGTCGTTGACGATTTCATCCGGGTCTGTTGTGGTCACTGGTGATCATGTGTTGGGGAATCCCGGCCTTTCCAGCGCCTTGAGCACTGCCTCCAACACCGCCATCAGCGGCTCGGGGCAGATTGACTTCCTGAGCACGTCTTCGATGACGTATTCCACGGCCGAGCAGATCATCATCAACTCGGGCGCCACTCCGGGCCTGGTGCAGATCAATAACCTGGGCGGCAACAATATTTTTGCCGGCGGCGTGCAGTTCAATCAGGGGACGATGAACACCATCGGCGTGGACGCCGGCACGCTGACGCTTGCAGGCCAGGTGATTCGCGCGACCGCGGGGAACAAGCCGTTTTCCAAGGTTGGCCCGGGCACGCTCATTCTCACCAGCGAAGACACCAGCGGCTTCAACAGCACCGTCAACGTCAATAACGGCACGCTGATCCTGGCCGGCGCAACGGGAACGGCGGGAGACATCGCCAGCGCGGTGACGGTGAATCTCAATAATGGAACACTACTCCGGCTGGACAACAGTGGGGGCAACAATCAGGACCGGATCGGCAATGCGGCCACGGTGAACTTCAGCGGCGCGAATCTGCTTCTGAAGGGCAATTCGGGGGAAGCCACGACGGAGAATGTTGCTTTACTCAGCTATGGGCCGGGGGAGGATGTCATCAGCACGCTCACGGTTGAACCTGACGCCGGCCAGAGCGCAATGTTTTCTGCCGGGAATATGACCCGGACTTCCGGCGGGCTGATGGTGTTTCGCGCTCCGGGGCTGGGGACACCACTGGCGGCGGGGCAGGGGCAGATCAAGTTTAATACGGCTCCACAGTTGACCGGAGCGGGAGGGATTGGCCTTGATAAATCGATCATCGCCGGGGCGCTGGGGGACACATCCATCACCGGCGGCGGGAGTGAATTGGTCACTTATGATGAGGCAGCGGGGGTCAAAGCGCTGGGGACGCTGGACTATGCGGCGGTGATTTCCAGCGGAAGCTCGGTCTTGAACAATGTGGCGATTGCCAGCGCGCAGGCGATCGCGGCGGACACGACGGTGAACTCGATCAAGGTGGTGGACTCCGCGGGGAGCATCGCCATTTTATCGGGGACGCTGACGGTCAATTCGGGAATGATCCTTGCATCCAGTTCCAGCACCGACGGCATCAGCGGGGCCGGCACGCTGGCATTTCCCAGCGGGACAGATGGGATGATCGTGGGGCCGGGGGACCTGACGGTGAGCGCGAGTATCAATGCGCCGGCCGCATTCGTGAAAGCGGGCAGCGGAAGACTGACGCTCAGCGGCACGAACACGCTGGGCACCGTTTATGTTTCCGGCGGTACGCTGCTCCCCACGATCACGGAGGCGCTGGGCAGTAACAGCAGCATTCACGTGGGCGGCGGCGGGACGCTCGAATTATCGGATGGAATGAATCTGACCACGGTGGATTTGTATCTGCACAATGGCGGAAGGCTGCTGGGCCGGGGAACTTCCAGCTATGGCCGCAATCCCAGAATCAGTGACGGAGCGACGGTAATACTCGAGTCGCCTGACGTTGGCGGCGTGCTCAAGATTAATCAGCCTTTTTTGAATCTGGGGACCGGGGCGAATCGGCCCACACTATCGCTTCGCGGGCCGGGCACGGTGGATTTCGTTCCGCCCTCGGCGACGTTCTTTGGCAATTTTGAGCTGCGCAACAACGTGACCGTGCCATTGCGGGCCCAGCCGGACGTGCTGGGAAACAGCGGCAACAGCCTCATATTTGGGCCTGGCGGCGGGACGGTGCTGATGCATTCGGTCGTGGGTGGGACCAATTGGGGAAATCCGGTGGTGATCAACGGCGATGCCAATTTCAAGGATGAATCGGCGAACGGGACGAACACATTCGGGCCGCTGACGGTCAATACGCCTTCGACGATCAGCCACATTCTGGATTTTGGCTTTAACTTTCTGGACCCGGGCCTGACTTTTGGAAATACAGCGCTGAATGCCAGCCCGACGTTTCATGTCACGCGGCCGCCGATTGCGGGGGATTACGGCAGGCTGACCATCAGCAATGTTCGCGAATTTGGCGGGCCGCGGAGCATCAACAAGACCGGTGAAGGCATCCTGACGATTGCCGGCAGCGCAGGCTTCACCGGCGATCTCAATGCCTCTGAAGGCATCGTGATCATTCCCAGTTCGGTTCCGACAATCAGCGGGATGAGCGGCGAAGGCATCATCATTGGGTCGGCCATCGTCAAGGCGGGCGGGCACATTGATCCCGGCTTTAACGGAGTGGGATCGTTGCTGATCGACGGGGTCACCATCAATGGAGCGCCCGGCAACAAGACCCAGTTCAATATGCAGGGCGATGCGACGGGATTCGACAAGCTTTTCGTGTTTGGTGACGAGAAGTTTCACATCAATGGCGAGGCGGTGATCAACCTGACCAACCTTGGTGGGGTGACCAACGGGGACTATACCCTGATTGATTATCGCACAACGCCGATCAGCGATACCGATTTCCAGAAGCTTTCGCTGGCCAGCCCGATCTTCGGCGGTTTCAACGCTTCGCTGGTACACGATACGGGTGGAAGTCAGATCCTGCTTCACCTGGAAGGTGAACCTCCACCGCAATGGAACATTGACGCGGATGGGAACTGGAATGGGGCGGCCAATTGGGATCCGTCGGTCGTGCCCGATGGGACGACGGCTTCGGCGAATTTCTTTGGAAAGATCACGGCCCCCCGGACTGTCACGCTGGATGGCAGCAGGACTGTGGCGCAACTCAACTTCGGCAACAGCAACTCCTACACCATCGCATCTGATGGGGCCGGCAGCAGGCTGACTCTTGGGTCGGCGAGCAACAACGCGGTGATCAATGTGAGCATGGGATCGCACACAATCTCGGCTCCGGTTTCGATGGATGGCAACGTCCGCATGAATATCACCGGTGGCACGTCGCTGGCCTTGACGGGCGGATTGTCGATCGCCGCTGACAAGACGGCGACGATGCTCAGCGCAGGGACGCTGGAGATCGGTGGGCCACAGACGCATGGACCGGGAGCGATCCTGGAGATCAGCTCGGGACGGGTGACGCTCAACAGCAATGCAGGTTCGCCCGCAAGCGCGGGGGCGGCCGCCAGTGCGCCGCTTTCGATCAATTTGAACGGCGAGGGGGCATCGGTGGTCCTCAACAGCGATCAGGATTTGGCGTCGATTCGGGTTGATTTTGATGTCGTCGGGAATCAGTCGTTTGATCTGGCGAGTCCGTCGGGCGTGGGACAGTTCAGGTCGGTGCGGGTTTATGCCGCCGACCTGGCTTCGGCCAAGACGTCGCTTTATGGGGCGGTCCGCACCGCCAACGCGGCGGGGGCTCCCAGCGCAACCGATGGCATTTATGATTCGGGTTTGTCGGCCCATTTTGGCACTGGGCTGGGGATTGCGGAGGTCACCGATGCTCATGGCGAGAGCTATATCCTGATGCGTCCGACGCGCAAGGGCGATTTGAACCTCGACGGCGTGGTGAGCATTTCAGACTTCATCGACCTGGCTACCAACTTCGGCAGCACCAACGCGACGTGGCAGGAAGGTGACCTCAACTACGATGGGTCGGTGACCATTTCGGATTTCATCGACCTTGCTTCATTTTTTGGCAGCACCTACAGCGGCGAAGTTTTGCCAATTAATCCGGCGGATGAGAGGGCGCTGAGCGCTTTTGCGGCCGCGCACGGGGCGGCGGCGCCGGAGCCGGCGACGATGGGGCTGGTTGCGAGCGCTGCAATGCTGCTGGGCATGCGCCGCCGCAGGCGGTGATATTGTTGAGAAGCATCGCGGCCGCCGTTACCTTGGCGGCATGGGCCTAACCGATTGTGGGCGCGGAGTTGCACTCGTTCTCCTGGGGACATTGCTTTTAGCGGGCTGTGCAAAGCCCGGAGGGGATTCCTCATCATCAACTATTAAGCCCGTCGACGCGGCGCGCGTGTCGGGGGTGGATCGCGTGATTGAAGAGGCGATCTCGCGGAAAGGCATTCCGGGTGGGGTGCTTCTGGTCGAGCGTGGGGGGCAGATGGTTTATCTGAAATCGTACGGAAATCGGGCGGTGCAGCCGGCGGTGGCGCCGATGACGGTCGAGACCGTTTTTGATCTCGCTTCGCTGTCCAAGTCCGTGGGTTGCGCGACATCCATCATGATTCTGGCCGAGCGGGGGAAGGTGAGGTTGAGCGATCCGGTTGCCCATTACATCCCGGCGTTCGCGGCCAACGGGAAGGAGAAGTTCACGGTCGAAGACCTTCTGCTGCATCGCGGTCACTTGATTCCGGATAACGACATTGATGATTACAAGGATGGACCGGCGGTGGCGTGGGAGAAGATTTTTGCTCTGAAGCCGACGAAGCTGCCGCTGCGGCATTTTACGTATAGCGATGTGAGTTACATCGTGCTGGGGAAGCTGGTGGAGGTGGTGGATGGGCGGTCGCTGGATCAGTTTGCGCGGGAGGAGATTTTCAAGCCGCTGGGGATGAATCACACGACATACAACCCGCCGGCGGACTGGAAGGCACTGTGCGCGCCGACGGAGCAGCGCGAGGGGCGATGGATGGTGGGGGAGGTGCATGATCCGCGCGCGTATGCGCTGGGGGGTGTGGCGGGGCACGCGGGAGTGTTCAGCACGGCGGGGGATTTGCAGCGGTTTTGCAGGATGATTCTCAATGGGGGGGAGCTGGAGGGGAAGAGGATATTGAAGCGAGAGACGGTGGCGGAGATGACGAAGGTCCGATGTCTGCCGGATGGGTCGGGATGCCGCACGTATGGATTTGATGTGCGGACGGGGTATTCATCAGCGCGCGGAGAGCGATTTGAGTCGATGACGACGTTCGGGCACACGGGATTCACGGGGACGATGTTCTGGATGGATCCGAAGAATGATTGCTTCATTGTTTTCCTGACCAATCGGGTGCATCCGGATGGCAAGGGGGAGATCGTGGCGCTGCGGAAGCGGGTTTCGACACTGGTTGGCGAGGCGTTACTTGGACCGAAGCCGGCGGCAATTGCGCGGCGGCAGCCGGCGGGGCCGCCGGAGGATGTGTCGTGCGGGATTGATGTACTCAAGGCGGATAAGTTCAGGTTGCTGGAAAATCAGCGGATTGCGCTGGTGACCAACCACACGGGGAGAGATCGGGAGGGGAATCGGACGGTTGATCTGCTGACGGCGGCGAAAAATTTGAAGGTGGTGAAATTGTTTTCGCCGGAACATGGGCTTTATGGGCTGCTGGATGAGAAGGTTGGGGACACCACTGATCCGAAAACCGGGTTGCCGGTTTTCAGTTTGTATGGAGCGACGCAGCGGCCCAGTGCGCAGATGCTGGAGGGGGTGGATACGATTGTTTTTGACATGCAGGATGTGGGGGCGCGATTTTACACGTATCTTTCGACGATGGGCTTGTGCATGGAGGAGGCGGCGAAGCACAAGATTCGCGTGGTGGTGCTGGATCGGCCGAATCCGATCACGGGGCTGATGGTGGATGGGCCGATCGCGGACAAGGCGAGTCTGGGATTCACGGCGTATGGGCCGATTCCATTGCTGAGCGGGATGACGGTTGGTGAGACGGCGCGGCTGTTCAATGAGGAATTTGGGATTCACTGCGAGCTGACGGTGGTGGAGTTGCGGAATTGGAAGCGGGCGATGTGGTGGGATGAGACGGGGCTGACGTGGGTGAATCCATCGCCGAATATGCGGAATCCGACGCAGGCGCTGCTGTACACGGCCGTGGGGACGCTGGAGGCGTCGAATTTGTCGGTGGGAAGGGGGACGGATCAGCCGTTTGAGGTTTTGGGCGCGCCGTGGATTGATGGGAGGAAGCTGGCGGCGGCGTTGAACGGGTCGGAGATGCCGGGATTGAGATTTGTGCCGATCGAATTCACGCCGACTTCGAGCAAATTCGCCAATCAGCTTTGCAAGGGGGTTTACATTACCGTCACCGATCGGACGATTGTGGAGCCGGCGAAGGCGTCGGTGATTATCGCGTGGAATTTGCGGAATCTGTTTGGGGATGCGTTTGAGATTGCGAAGGTGGGGCGGCTGATGGGGAATGCGCAGACGCTGAAGGCGATTGAGGAGGCCGGCGATCCGCGGGAGATTTCATCGCTTTGGGAAGGGCCGCTGGAGGAGTTTAGGAAGACGCGGCAGAAGTATTTGATTTACCAATGAAACGGGCAATTTTTCCAGCGTTGATTTTCGCAATGGTCGCGGGTGGATGCGGCAGCGGAGGAAAATCGCCGGCCGGTGGGCGTGTTGTTGTGGCCGTGACGCCGCCGCCGATGCCGCGGAGGAACATTGCGCCGCCGGCGGTTCCGCCGAAGGGGCAGCAGATTCAGGTGGAGAGCGACGGTTCGATTTTCGTGCTGTTTGTTCCGGATGGGTGGAGCAAATCCGCGTCGCGGCAGATTGCCTTGACGATACATTTCCACGGCGCGCCGTGGTTTGCGATTGATGAGCATCTGCGGCACGGACTGCGCGGGCCGCTGCTTTGTTTTTCGCCGGGGGAGGGTTCGACGATTTACCGGAAGGCGTTTGAGGATCAGAATCGGCTTGGGCGTTTGCTGGGGCAGGTTGAAAATGAGCTGAAACATGTGGGAGCGCCGGCCAACGCGAAAATCACAACTGTGGACATCTCCAGCTTCAGCGCGGGGTATGGAGCGGTGCGGGAGATCGTCAAATCGCCGGAATATTGCCGGATTATCCGGAGGATTGTGCTGTGCGACTCGATGTATGCCAGTTTCGCGCCCAATTCGACGACTCGGCCTGCGCCGGAGCACATCGAGCCGTGGATTGCGTTTGCAAAAATGGCCGCGAAGGGGGAGAAGACGTTCGTGTTTACCCATTCGCTGGTTCCAACGTCTTCCTATGCGAATAGCGCGATGTGCGCGACAGCCTTGATCGATGCGGTGGGAGGGTCGAAGGTAAAGGTTGTCCGTGGATCATTGCCGGCGACGCTTGAGGCGGAGTTTCCGCTGCTCACGCGAAGCGATGTCGGGAATTTTCATGTGTGGGGATATGACGGCGCTGATGCGCCGGCGCATTTGACTCATGTGCGACATCTGGCGGATGTGTGGATGGCGCTGGATGCGGCGGGGGCGCCATAATCAACTGGCAAACAAGTCTCTTCGCGCTAGCAATCCAAAGATTCCGCCGGTGTGGACAAAGACCGGCAGGGCTCCTTTTCGAACTCCGCCGGCGCGAATCGTGGCGATCATGCCGGTCATTGCCTTGGCGGTGTAGGTGGGATCAAACAGCACTCCTTCGAGCCTGGCCAGGAGTCGGACTGTGTCGAGGGCGGCCGGATAGGGGACGGCATAACCTTCGCCGATGAACCCATCGATCAATTCGATGGGGGTCTGATCTTCGTTGAGGTCCAGTTGATACTCGGCGACGGTGCGGCGCTCGAGCTCGCGGAGATCCTTCCTGAAAAACTCCACGCTGTCGCTCACCGGCACTCCAATGACGCGCCAATTGTCGGAAGCAAATAGCGCCCTGCCCAGCATCAGTCCGGCGAATGTTCCCGATGAGCTGACGGCGGAAAAAACATCCACCCTGGTTTCTTTGCCAAGCTGCTCGACCAGCTCGTGCATGGCGCGGATGTATCCCCAGCATCCCAGGGGCGTCGATGCGCCGACGGGGAAGAAATACGGCCTGAATCCGGCCTCGCGCTCGGCGGCCATGGCCTGGTCGATGATGGTTTTTCTCCGCTGGGTATATTCCTCGGGTGAATGCAGGGTGATGTGGGCGCCCATGAGGCGGTCGAGGAAAAGATTTCCATCGTCCGGCGGCTTTTGGTGCGGCGAGCGCAAAATCAATCGCACCCGCAAGCCCAATCGCGCGCCGATGGCGGCGGTGGCGCGGCAGTGATTCGATTGGAATCCGCCATGCGTCACCAGCGTGTCTGCGCCCTGGTTCATCGCATCGGCCACCACGTATTCCAGTTTTCGCACCTTGTTGCCGGTGGTTTCCAGGCCGGTCAGGTCGTCGCGCTTGAGGACAATGCGGTCCACATCCAGATGCCGCGCGAGATTGTTCATCTCCACCAATGGCGTGGGCAACAGGGCGAGCGAGATTCGCGGCGGCTCGTTGGGGTGCATCAATTGCCTCGATAATCCATCAATACGTGGCAGGCTTCATCCTGCAATTCTTCGAAGGCCTTTACGGGACCGGGCACCTGGTTGTAGAGGATGGAAAAGCACAGCCAGCGGCCTCCGCGGGTTTTGATGTAGCCGCTGAGGGTGCGCACGCCGCCGATGTAGCCGGTTTTGGCGAAGATGTGGCCTTTCAGATCGAGCATGCGCTTGGCCAGTGTTCCATCCTGGCCGGCGACGGAAAGACTTTCGCGATACATCTGGCCGCTGGGGTGGCGGAACATCACGGTCAGCGTGTCGGTGGCGAGGCGGGCGGTGATGCGGTTTTCGCGGGCCAGTCCCGAACCATCGACGAGGTGAAAGCCACCGGGGGGGACGGCATTTTTGGCGAAAAACGCCGCGACGACCCGGCCGCCGCTTTCCCAGGAGCCGGGGACATCGCGCCCCTGGGCGGCATCAAAGGCTCTGCCCATGATTTTGCACAAGGCCTCGGCGAAGAGATTCTGGCTGTTTTTGTTGAGGCGGAAGAGCAGGTCTTTCATGGGGGTTTCGTGTACGGCGATTAATTTGGACGGGGAGAGGAGTGATCGATCGAACGAATCGGCGCGGCGCGTCGGCCCGCTGATTTCCAGGCCGCGCGATGCGAAATGGGTCCGCATGGCATCGGCGAAAAATGCTCCGGGATCGACAACGGGCTTGCTCTCCAGGTCCGTGGGGCGGGTGGCGGGGCCGGTGATGGTGAAGATATTGGCTTTGGGGGCGCGGTCGATTGCTGGGGGGACGTTGCCGGTGGGGACTAATTCGTTGATGATTTTTATGCCCTGGGTTGGGGGCATTACGTCGAGTTTTGACGGCGGGATTAATTTGATGTCGACGCAATTGTCATTGAAATTCAGGCCGGAGACGGGGGCGGCGTACCAGTCAACCAGAAACGATTTGCTCCACGCCGGATGCACCCACTGCTCGTCGAGGGCGCGATCGTAATAGACAACGCTGCCGATCCGAGTCACGCCGCGCTTGCGCAGGGCATCCGCCCAATCATCGAAGATCGCCGTTGGTTTCTTACCGGCGGCCTTGGCCATGCGCGGGTCGCCGACGGCGGGATTGCCGGTGCCGATGACCCAGAGGTCTTCGCCGTCGATGGTCAGGTAGGTTTTGAATCGATAATCCGCGCCGAGGAAATCGAGGGCGGCGGCGGTGACGAAGAGCTTCATGTTGCTGGCGGGGATCATGGGGTGATCGGGGGAGCGTGAATAGAGCTCGCGGCCGGTTTCCAGATCGATCACCCGCGCGGAAAAGATCGCACCGGTTGTGGCGTTGCGATTGAGCGCTTCATCGAGCCGCGCTTCCAGCGTTTTTGAAGGCGCGGCCGGATGCGCTGAGCAGCCTGCCAGCAGGCCGAGCAACAGCAACGCCGCCAGTCGCTTCGCCATCATTGGGAAATATCCCTCACTTGCTCAGCGCCCGCGCCCCATTGATCACCCGGTCCCATTGAAAGGCCGGGCCCGGATCGGTTTTCTGCAAATCCACGTGATAATGTCCGAGCACGCCCTGGTAGGCGTCGAGCTGGTCTTTGGGAAGCTTGTGGATGATTAGTTGACCGTGCTCATCTTTGGGGTAGTCGCACTTAAGCTTGGGGAAAACCTTGCAGAGGGTGGCGGTCAATTTGGTGAGGGAGTCATACTGCTGCGGCGTCAGGTCATACATCCGCAGCTTGCGGCCTTGAATCTCTCCCACGACCACCTCATCGCGAATCGGCCGGCCGACGAAATCGGGCGCGAGATTGCCCTTCTTTACGTAAATGGGGAGCGCTATTCTTCGCTTGCCGCTGGCATCGTGCGGATACCACTGCTCGAGCGGATCATCGCGCGAGCCGGCCGAATAGGCCCCAATATTGGCGATTTCCACGCCGACCGAGCGCGAATTGGCGGTGGTTGCATGCCAGGCCCGCTCTTTGAGATCGAGCGTCTGATAGATGGTTCCATCGATGTCGAGCATGAAATGCACCGACAGGTCGCGGCGATCGTGCAGGATGTAAAAGCACTGGGCGGCGGTGCCGCAGACGTCGTAGTGAATCACAAATTGGTCCACCTTTTCCTGGAGCAGTTCCAGGGGCCAGCCGCCGCCGCGGACCTGTTCGGCTTGCTGGGTTGTCAGCACGGATTGGCGCAGGCCATAACGATTGGGGGAACTGATGTCCTTTACCTGCTGGGTGGTGGCCGAGTAGGAGGATTGGGTCATGGGGGCGAAACGGCGCTCGGTGCGATAGGCGTCGTAGCCGCCGGGATCGGTCCAGAGGACGACGGGAGCGCCGGTGTGAAAGAGCTGGCCGCAGACCATGATCTCATCGCCGCGGCGATCCAGCTTTTGGCCCACCTTGACACGTTGCTGTGTTTTCGATGCGCAACCCGCGATGACCCACGCCCCCATGAGCGCGACAGTAATCGCAACCCTCAATCGCAAATCGCAAATCGCAAATCGCAAATTCTCGTTCCTATTTGCCGAAGAATCGCTTGATCGCAAAAACCGTCGCCTGCCGTTGCACCGCCGCGATGGATTCCAGCAGCGGAATGTCCTTGGGACAAACTTCGACGCAGTTGCCCGCCTTGCCGCAGTCGGCCACGCCGCCCTCGCCCATCAGCGTCTCCAGCCGCTCCTTCTTCATGGCCGCGCCGATGGGATGATCGTTGAACAACCGCACCTGGCTGATCACGGCCGCGCCGACGAACTTGTTGCCCGGCGTGTATTGCGGGCAGGCTTCCAGGCAGCAGCCACAACTGATGCAGCGCGACAGGGGATAGCGTTCCTCCTGCAATTCCTGCGAGATCGGCGGCCCGGGGCCAAGGTCATAGGTGCCGTCAATCGGCACCCAGCATTTGGATCGCTTCAGGTCATTGAACAATCGCTGGCGATTGACGAACAGGTCGCGGAGGATGGGAAATTTGCTCATCGGCTCGAGGGTGATCGGCTCGCCGGGCTCTCCCAGTTTGTCGACCAGCGCCGAACAGCTTTGCCGCACCTTGCCGTTGATGACCATGGTGCAGGCGCCGCAGACTTCTTCGAGGCAGCCGCTGTCCCACACCGGCGGCGTGGTTTGCTGGCCGGAGGTTGTCACCGGGTTGGCTGCGATGGACTGAAGGCAGGAGATGATGTTCATATTGGGCCGATGCGGGACGACAAATTCCTCCCAGCGCGAAGCCGTCGTCGGCCCATCCTGGCGGCGGATGCGAATGGTGACTTTTTTCTCCGAATCGGTGCTGGGGCTCATGAGGCGGTGGATGATAAGGGGGACAAGTTCTGCCGACAAGCACTAGGATCGCTCCAAGGGCGGGAGTCGGCCGGCGGGGCGAGTTGCTACACGGCGGCTGAAGCCGCCCCTGCGAGAATGCGGGATTCATCAAAAAAAGACGGCCTGGAAATTCATCCGGGCCGCCACTCGAATCGTCAAATGGATTTGGCATTCAAGGCTGCCTGACCATGCCCACCTGTCCCGCGGCCACCGGCTTTGGAGTCGCGTCATCTTTGAATCTGAGGCGATCGCCGGCCAGGGTGCGCATCTCCATGCGGCCCTGCGGGTCCATGATCCGCACGCGGAAATCGCCGCCGGACTGGCGGATGTCCACCAGCGTCCAGTTGGTGGTGAAGTCGATGGGCTTGTTGATGCCGACAACTTTCTCCAGTCCGCCGATCGTATCGCCCGGTGCGACTTCAAAGGGCCTGGACGCTTCGTTGATCTGCCCTTCCTGGAAGCGCTTCACGCGGAAGCGGGCCACTTCCTTGCCATTGAGGCTCTGCGCTGAGACCAGCATCATGTCGAGGTTGGTCGGAATGGCCACGGACTTGGACCAATCACTCCAGGATTTCTCCATGTCGAGGGCCGCTGTGGCCAGATCGGCGGGCAGATAGGGCGGCTGATTCATCTTCGGATCCACCGCGGTATTGGCGGTGTTGTACAACGGGTTATAGATGACCGCCCGCAAACGGTAGCGATAGGTGCGCCCGGGCTGCGCGGTCTCATCGTGGGCCCAGATGTCGATGTTGCCCAGGGCATCGGGGGTGATGCTGCCCAGGATCTGCTGTTGGAGCTGTTGCGGCTGCATGGGCTGCATGGTCTCGCCTTCAAACCTGCGGCGGCGGATGTATGCTCCCTCACCCTCGTCGGGCATGGGCCTGCGCCGCCTCCGTTCAAGATAAGGATCGCCATCGGCATACATCTCGCGGAGCAACTGGGGATCGATCGCATCGTTGAGGCCTTCGCCGCCGCGACGAGGCACGGGCCGATTTTCTCGCACGGGCGCCTTGGGCGCGGGTGCCTTTGCCTTCTGTTCCTTCTTTTCTTCTTCGATGCGATACGGGTGGAACAGTCGCCTCTGCTCGGGGGTCATCGCATCATTGAACTTCTTCTGCTCCAGCGGTGTCTTGAGCTGTTTCCATTCCTGGTACTTCTGCACGAGATTGAAGTCGTTGGCCGGCTGCTGGTTTTCGGCCACCAGCGGCACCTCCGCCTTGTGGGGAATTTCCCAGGCCGCGCCTTTCACCACGTCATAAAACTTCGGAATCAGGATCAGTTTTTGCGCCTCGGGATCGGCCGACCACTTGATGAATTCGGCCACCGCCTTGCGGTCCACCGGCGGCTGGTTCATGGGCAGGCCCTTGACCAGTTCGATCTGGCCGAACGTGCCATCGGGCAGCACTTCCTGGCGCTGAAGCTGCACCTCGATGTACATTTTCTGCATCAGAGACGGGGGAATTTTCGCCTCCGCAAACGCCTTGTCCTGCGCTGTGAGATTCAGCTTGGCAAAGAGGGTGACCCACACCTTGTCTGTTTGGGTTCCGACGGGCTGTCCGGGGACGGCCGCGCCGGCGGCGGGCTGGGCAACTGGAGCGTCGAAGATATTGGGACGATTGGCGGCATTGGCGTTGTCAACGTTGTTTGGGTTGGGGTTCTTGAGCGGGGCCGGGGGAAGCACGATCACCAGCGATCGACCCGCGGCAGCCGTGGGATCGGTTGGGGCAGCTACGTCGGGCAATTTGATCGCCAGGACTCTTGGGACGGGTGCCCACGTAGTGTTTTTCACGCTGTCAAGATACGGCGGAGGACTGCTCAGCGCGAGGGCTGGGAGCGGCTTTGGCGCCTGCCCGTTCATGCTGCTGACAAACGCATCGGTGAAGTCCGGCACATCCACCAGGCCCACCGGAATGCTCTGATTGCCGACCTTCGCGGCCAGCGGCTGCATTTCCGTTTCCCGAATGTACTCGTCGATGCTGCCGGCCGAGTGCTTTTGGCCACCGACCTCGATTTCCGGACGATTGACCCCATAGGTCCATCCGACCCACAGCAGCCAGGCGCCGGCCAGGCCCATGGCAATCCACTGCACGTGTTTTTCAAAAAGTTCGCCGATTTTCATATGCCACCTCTGGATCGTGTGTCAGGTCTGATTGATTTTGACTTCATCATCGCGCTTCCGCCACTCCGGTCGGCGTCTGCGGAATCCGCAGCAGCTTCTGAACGTTCACCGGCATCAGCGGGTGCTGCGGATCGACCGTCCATGATCGCATGAAGATCGCCTCACACTTGAGCGTGACTCTCGCCACCGGCTGCTTGCCGTAATAGTAAAAGGAGTTCTGCTGCATGCGCTCGCGATCCACGCCGCGGACGTCGGCCCGCAGGATGGTGATGAAGCGGCCGCGGGTGAGATTGGTCATGAAGGTCTGAAACCGCTGCGCATCGGCATCGACGATCACAACGAAGTGCATCACGTCGTAATTGGGATTGCACACGCGGCCGGTTGCTGAATATCCGAACACCTTGGGCGCGCCCGTGCCGGCCTCGGAGTCGGTTCCCTGCTGATCGCGGGGCACCACCAGATTCTGCGGGTTGGAGGCCATGGAAATCAGCACCGGGCCGGTCTTGGTGATGTATTCCTTGCGAATTTCCGTCTTGAACAGCCGTTTCACGACCGCATCATCGACCGTCTTGGCGCCTTTGTTGGTCTCGATGATCGCCTTGACCACATCCTCCTGAATCCAATAGCCGAGCTGCGCGGCCCAGACGTCGACAATATCCGGCAGGTCGCCTCGCTCCGGCGCTGGAATGCCCGGGTGATAATCAAATGATGTGGTCATGCCCGAGGCGACTCCGGGATTTGCGCCGGCCTTGTCCGGGCTCACGTACATCACGTGCTGCTGGGCCCGCGCGGCTCGCATATCGCGGGGGATGGTCTTTTTGAACTCGTCGAATTCCTGTCGGACCTCCGCCTCGTTTTGCGGCACGTCGCCGACCATCCGGATCATCGACTTGTAATTGTCCACCCACACCTGCTCGATCTTGTTCTTGATGTCTTCCTCCGACGGGATCGTGGTGGCATCCAGATCCTTGCGCATCTGCTCCATCCCACGGTAGTATTCCTCCTTGAAATCGCTGAGGTACCGCCCGCGGCCGGCCGGCAGGGCGTTGACCACCAGCGGCTCGCGCTTGTTCATCTCCATGGCCTTCTGCTGGAGCTTCTCGCTTTCGGTGTGGACCTTGCCGACCACTTCCTTGCCCTTGGCGATCACCTTTTCGGTGGGGAACTGATTGAGCTTCAACGGCTCCGACTTCTTGGGGTCGACCACCGGCATATTGGGATTGAGCTGATTGAGCTGCTTGAGCTTGCGCTGATCATCGGCGCTCGCCTGCAACTTTCCGTTCAGCTCCACGAATTTTCCGCTCAGGGGATAATAAGTGGCGGCCACCGCCAGCACGGCCACCACGCCGCACACGATGCTCCACATGTTTTTCTTGATCATATCCATGACAACTCCTGCCAAATCATTGTTTGATCACTGCTCATCTTCGCCGCGTTTTATGGCGCCGGTTTCTTGTTGGGATCCTGTGGTGCGTTGGCCGGATCCAGCGCGAATATCGCCAGCACGACAAACTCCCGGTCGTTCACGATCTGCTCCTCGGGAATCAGGCGGTCGCGCTTGGGATCGAAGATGGGTTTGCCGAATTTGTCGAGCTGAATGAGCGTCTCGCCGTTGAGCTCGGCGTTTTCCTCTCCTTCATCCGGGAACTGCGGCTGATTGGCATTGGGCTTGAATCGCGGCCCTTCAAACACGATTTCGGCACGGGCCACGTACCACGACTTGCCGAGTTTCAACTGCTGCTCGGCCGTGTGCTCCAGCAGCTTCTGGAGGAAGGCCGAGTCTATGAAGTTGCCCCGGCCCTTGTTGGGGGTCGTGCCGCGTATGGTGACGATGTATCCCCGCGTGGCATTGGCCGCCGTCGGCCCACCCTGCCCGGGCGTCATGTCCTGCTCGTAAGAGGCGCCGCCTTCTTCCGGGCTGGAGAAACCTTCGAGGCTGCCGCGCCGGTTGTATCGCTCCACAGAGTATGTCTGCTGTTGCGGAGTCTCGGTGGGCATGACGTCCTTACCGATAAATTTCAGGTACTCGCTGCTCGACGCCGCCAGGTGGGAGCGCACATCGGGCCAATATCGCGATGAAATGCTGTCCAGCACAATCTGCTTGCGCTCGTCGCGTTTCACCTGTTTCAGTTGATTCAAGTCGCCGGTCGGAACAGCCGCCAGAATATCGTTGAGAAGCGTTGGCCACAGATCGCGATATTCCTGAAGGGCGTTGATTCGCAGCAGCCGGTCGCGATCGTCCTGGCCCATGCCCTCCACTTCCTGCTTCCATTGATTGGCCAGCCGGTTGGCCTGGGCATATTTGGTCTGATACTCATCGCGGACCGGCTTGGCCTGCTCGTAGGTGTAATCGTTGAGATACCAGCTCGCGCCGGCCCCCAACGAGCCCACGACGAAGAGGGCGGCGGCTGTGGCAAACCACTTGGTCTTTTCCTGCCACACTTTCTGCCTGCGGATCGTCGCCGGCAGCAGGGAGCTGGCGATTTTCGACTGCCCCATCGCCTGAATGGCCAGTCCATAGGCGCCGGCCAGGGTGATAATCCCTTCCTGGAACGGCGCGGCCAGTTTCGCATCGGTTGGCGGGGATGCCTTGAACCCATCCAGCTTTTCCACCGGCAACTGGAGGTTCTGCTGGAGATATTTCTGCAAACCGGGGAGCTGGAACGTGCTGCCCAGCGCGACGATCTTGCCGATCCGGGCATCGCGATGGACCGAAGCATAGAAACCGATCGACCGCTGCGTTTCGGCGACGAGATCGGCGAAAACCGGCCGCATTGCCTGGAAAATCTGCTTGGCGTATTTGCTGGTGGCTGCGTTTCGCTTGAGTTCCTCCGCCTTGGCGAAATTGAGCTTGAAGCTCTTGGCCAGGGCCTCGGTGAAGTTATTGCCGCCGATGGGCAGCGTCCTCAGCCAAACGCTCTGTCCTTCGGCGATGATCAGGTCGGTGTTCTCGGAGCCCGAATCCATGAACATGGTTGTCTGGCCGATGCGGTCGTCGTAGAACATCGAGTTATAGACGGCCAGCGGGTTCATCTGCACGACCTGGACGTTCAATCCCAGGTTGGTGAAGTAGGCGATCTGCCGATTCACCAGTTCCTTTTTCATCGCGAAGATGCCCACCTCGACATCCGGCGAATCGGGCTCCTGGAAGAGCTGATAGCTCCATTCCACATCATCCAGCGGGAAGGGGATCTGTTGAATTGCCTCGAAGCGGACGATCTCGGGAATCTTTTTTGGCTCAACGGGGGGGAGTTTGATGAAACGGGCGAAGCTTTGCTGGCCGCTGACACTCACCCCCACCACCGACCCCTTGGTGTCGTGTCGCTCCATGAAATGGGCCAGGGCGGTCTGGAGCAGCGACTCCTTATTATCCCCGGCCACGGAGAGGATCTGCTCGTGCTCGATGATTTCGAAATCATCGACACGGAAGCGATCTCCGTCACGAACGAGTTTGATTGCTTTTAATGCGCGGTTCCCAATATCGATTCCCCAGGCGGAACGTGCACTTGGCATGTGGTCTCCTTGGCTTACCCAGCGCTTCACTCTCGGATCCCATTTCTCCGTTGTCGGAGAGAGAGCAATGTGAGGGCAGCTTTGTTGGGGAAAGCGGCTTGAGGGATGCCGTTTTCCCGGGTGTCGGAACTATGATGTTACAGCTACAGCACGCAAATTCAATTTTAACCTATTCCCCGCAATTTGGACGACATTCAATCAACTTTTGTTGCATTGCTCACCAGCGGTTTAGCTGGCCGGCCTGGGACATCGCCGGGTGCGGGTCGGGCCGCCGGCCGGGGCTGGCCTGGCCGTTGTAGGAGCGGCTTCAGCCGCCGATGGGGGGGGTTCCCAGCGGCTGAAGCCGCCCCTACCGAAAAGGTTCCCCATCTCCACACAACGCCTGCCGGTCCGCAACCCGCTTTCGCCTTGGTTTGGCGCCCACCATTGGTGCAAATCATGGTGAAGAACACTTGCGGGCGCCGCCGCCTTGCGTTAGGCATGGCCGCAATCGAGAAGCTGGACCGCCTTCGTGCAGGCAAAGCACGGATTGCGGAGCGGCGGGCGTCATGTTTTGGGAGCCCGGAGGTACATCCGGGCCCTGGGTATCATGCAAACCTTCTGCATCTCCACGTTAGGCTGCAAGGTCAATCAGTATGAGAGCGAGCAGATCGCTTCGCTGCTCCGCTCCCGCGGCCTGCGCCAAGTGGACCATCCAGCCAGCGCTGACCTGCGCATCGTCAACACGTGCAGCGTTACCATTCAGGCCGCCAGCAAAAGCCGTCAGACGGTCAGGCAAGTCGTGCGCCTGCCGATTCTCGGCCAATCGCCGGCCTCCAATATCCCTGATTCAAAGGCTTCTGCCTGCCAACGCACCATTGTCACCGGCTGCTGGGCCACGAGCGACTCAGAGGCGGCGTCAAAGCTGCCCGGCGTCAACGCGGTGATCACGCATCGCGACGATGTCGCCCAGCGCCTCGAACAACTCATCAAGCTGTGGCAGACCGAAGATCTACATCCTCCCAAACCAAACACACGCAGGACAATTGCGAGTCATGAACCGTCACCGGAGCCTGTGGGGGATGAAGGATGGATAATCCAGGCAGGGACTCCAGCGGCTGCATTCACTGTGAATAATAAACCACACACATTGAATCTCGTCAACACAAATCTTGCGAGAAAGCACTGCAATTTGAACGGATTTGGTCCGGGAACGACGACGCTGCCCCTCCTCAATGATCATCAGCAGGCCCACCAGCGCGCCTTTCTGAAAATCCAGGATGGCTGCGATGCCCATTGCACCTACTGCATCATCCCCAATCTCCGGCCGAAACTCTGGAGCAAGCCTGTCGAGGATGTGATCACGGAAGCACAATCTCTCGTGGATGCCGGCCACCGCGAGATCATCCTCACCGGGATTTTCTTAAGCGCCTATGGCCGGCAAACCGCACTGCGGCGTCGTAGGTCCGGCTGGGCCGGACATTCACCGCTCGGCCAACTCATTGAGGAGCTTTGCACCAAAGTGCCCGGCCTCCTCCGCCTCCGCCTCTCCAGCCTCGAACCGGGTGATCTGAATAACGAACTCTTAAGCATCCTCCGCGCCCACGAGCAGGTCGTCCCCCATTTTCATCTCCCTCTCCAGAGCGGCTCCGGCCATCTCCTCCATCGCATGAACCGACAATATACACGGGACGACTATTTAAGAATGATCGATGGCCTTCATGCCGCCTACGACCGTCCCGCCCTGACAACCGACATCATCGTCGGCTTCCCCGGCGAGATGGATTGTGAATTCGACCGAACTCTCGAAGTCGTCGATCGCGCGAAATTCATCCACATCCACGCTTTCTCTTTCTCTCCCCGACCCGGAACGGCGGCCGCCCGCTGGAAGGAAGATTTCATCCATGGGCCGATTGTGAATGAGCGAATTAACCTCCTCAACGACATTGCCGCCCGCCACAGCCTGGCATTCCGGCAAACTTTTCTCGGCCAGAAGGTCAACTTGCTCGTCGAACGTCCCCAGGAAGGCGAACCGATGCAACATGGCCGATGCGAACGATATTTTCCGGTTTATTTCGATTCGCCGGAGTCCCTCATCGGCCGCTCCGTCGATGTGCGCATTGACCGCATCAACCAAAAGCGCACCTTTGGCACGCTCGTATGATCGCGGTTCTTCAAAGAGTCCTCGAAGGGAAGGTGGTCGTTGACGGGAAGATCGTCGGCCAGATCGGCCACGGAATTCTCGCGCTCGTCGCCGTCGCCCACGATGACACGCAAGAAGATGTGCAATGGATGGCCAACAAGCTCTCATCGATCCGCATGTTTCGCAGCACAGACGGCGAGAAACATTTCGAGCTGGATGTGCGCGAGGTAAAGGGATCGATTCTGCTGGTCAGCCAATTCACCCTCGCCGCGCAGACCAAAAAAGGCCGCCGGCCGTCATTTGAAAAAGCAGCGACGCCGGAACTGGGCCGAAAACTATTCGATGAATTGGTTGCGGCGGTTGGGCAATTGAACATCCCCACCCAGACCGGCCAGTTCGCCGCCGATATGCAAGTCTCCCTCACCAACGACGGCCCGGTCACCTTCATCCTCGAGAGCCGTTCCAGTGCCGCTCCATCCACCGTTTGAACTGCGGCACCGATTCCTCCGGCTCGGGGGCGGCCTGCGGATGCCAGCGTTTCTCGGTCTCCAGGCAAACCCACCCATTATAACCAATCCCCTTCATGGCCCGCACCGCCTCTCCCAATGGCAAATCGCCCTCGCCCAGCAGTCGCGGAATGTTCTTCCCATCCTCGTGCACCGAATCCTTGAAGTGTACGTGCCGAATGAATTTCTTCAGCATCTCGGCCGTTACGTCCGGTTTCTCGCCTTTGCGAATCGGGTGCTCGACATCCCACAAAACCCCCACCTCCTGCGGCGAAAAGCTCTCCAGCAGCTCCATCGCATCGGCCCCCATCGCCCACTCATCGTGCGTCTCCACCAGGACCAGGCAGCGGTGGAGGAGGCACATCTTGGAGAGCTGCCGCAAATGGCGCGTGGCCATGACCACACCTTCGCCGCGGCTCATTCCCCTGGGCACCGATCCGCCAAAAATTCGCAGATATTTCGCCCCCGACCGCTCCGCCAGCCGCGCATAGCGGTGGCATTCGTTGAGCATCATTTCCCAGCGCTCCGGCGCGGCCGTCACCAGGGCGATGGATGTGTTCAGGCACGGCATCTCCAGCCCGTGCCCGTGCAGCAATTTCATCGACTCATCCAGCTCGGCGTCGAAGGTCGGCAGTTTCGTAACATCGATCTCCGGCCCCAAACCGCGCGGGTCGATCCCCTGCACCCCATGCGCTGACGCCGCCCCCACAATCTGCGGCCAGCTCCACGTCGGACAGACCAGTGTTGAGATCGACAACTTCATCTCGCTCAACGCTAACCATTCGTCCAATTTCGGGCAACCGTCTTCGAAACCCCGGATGTACATCCGGGGCTTCGTGCTAAAATTGAATCGATGTCGCTTCCCATCCTCAACGCCCGCCACGACCCCTCTCACTCCGATCTCATCCGCCTCTTTCACAAAACCGAAAACCTCTGGGCCGAGCACATCGCAACGGCCGAGGCTTTGGATGTTGGGACCGCATACACCAATGCTGAGTTTGCGGACGTCTTCGATGCCAACAACATCCGTGATGTCGCGCTCCCCGACGATCTGTCCGCCGAAGATGCGCTCAATCAGGTTGAAGCTCATTACGCATCAAAAAAAACAAAATGCGCCTATTGGACCTTCAACCCCTCCGCGCCGCCGCCGCGCACCCAGCCCCTCCTCGACCTGCTCCTCTCCCGCGGCCATCGCGCCTACACCAATGACATCATGGTCCTCCAGCAGGCCCGCCCCCAACCCCTGCCCGACATCCCCGGCCTGAAAATCATTCCCGCCCGGGCCAGCTTCCGTCATGCACGCCAGCTTTTTGAGGAATCCGCCACCCGTTGGAAAACACCACAGCTCGCGGATGCAAAAATGTTGCACCTCGATGATCCCCACTGGGATGCACTGCTGGCTCTCAAGGATGGCCAGCCGGTCGCGCACATTGGCGTGTTCGCGGTCGGCGAGATTGGCCGGATTGATGATGTTTACGTCGCCAAATCACACCGTCGCCAGGGCATCGGCTCGCTGATGCTCTCGCGCGTCCTGGAAATCTCCGCCCGCTCCCTTTTCAAGCACGTGCTGCTCTCGGTCCTCCCCTCCAACACCGCCGCCATCGACCTTTATCAGAAATTCGGCTTCCAGAAAATCGGCCAGATCACCAGCAATTTCCGCCCGGGAATCAATCTCGATCCTGCTTAAACTCTTCCGTGAAATCTCGCCCCCGCTCCGGCCCGCTCGACCACTTTGACAGCCTCCCCCGCCGCGCATTGCCGATATACCGCTCTCCATTGTTCCAAAAATCTCGTCAGCGAAAAATAATCGTAAGCCTCCGTCCTCCCCATGTCCGTCAGCCGCCACTTCAACCCGCTATTCTCATTCATCTCCATTACCCGCTGCGCCAGCCTCCGCGCACTCGCCCTGGGCACCAGCAGCGCATTGTGATGATCCTCCAGCAGCTCTCCCACCGCGTATGTCACCGTGGAGATGATCGGCACCGCCGCCGCCATCGCCATCGCCAGGGGCAACGTCGCCGCCGCGCCTTTGGCCGTATTCAAAACCATGTCGCACGCCCCCAGCAGCTCTTCATACTCCACCCGCCGCCTCTCCTCCTCCGCAACCCACATCACTTTTCCCCGATAAACCCGCCGCGCAAATTCCTTCACGCGATCCGCCCGCGGCCCGCGTCCCCACAGAATCAATTTCCATCGCTCATCCATCGCAGCCAGAATCGCCACCGTCCAGGCCGCCAATTGATGATTGGCTCCTCGCGTCGATTCCCCCGACGCCAGCAAAACCAGATCATCCTTCCCCAGCCCCAATGCCTCCCGCATCTGCGCGTTTCTTCGCTTGATCCTCCCAAAATCCACCCCCGGCCGGATCAGATGACATTTCTCAACCGCCACCCCGCTCCGCACCAGCGCCTTCCGTAGCGTCGCGCTGGGCGCCACCACCTCCACATCTCGGTATTGCATAATGGCCCCCAACCACTTCGCCCCACGCCTTTGCAAATCGGCGGCCGGCGAATAAATCACCGGCCCACGCCCCCCCATCACCGCGGCCGTCAGCGCCCGAGTCCCCCACGCATGCACCAGATCAAATCCGCCCACCTTCCTCATCCCCCGCGCTGCCGCAATCATCTGCGGCCAATCCCCACCCGGCCCAATCGTCCGCACCTCCGTCTCAAACCCCTCCCCCAATCCCATCGCCAACTGCATCGCCCCCCGCTCCGTCTGGAAATCCGCCCCCACCTCCACCAAATGAAGCACCCGAATCATGGGCGGATACGTTATTCAATTTCGACCGTTGTGCCACTGGCAGCTTGCTGCCAGTGCTCTTCGACGACACTGGCGGACAAGCCGCCAGTGGCACGGATGCATTTTTCCTGCTAACTAAAACCAATATGTTCATCCACACCGTCTATTTCTGGCTCACCGACAACGCCCCGTCCACCGCCCTCAAGCAGCTCATTCGCGACTGCCGCCAGATCCTGGGCAAAATTCCCACCGTCCGCCACCTCTTCGCCGGCCCGCCGGCCATGACTCCGCGCGACGTCGTGGACAACTCCTATTCCGTCGGCCTGACCGTCATCCTCGATGACTCCAAAGGCCACGACGTCTATCAGCAACACCCCCTCCACATGGACTTCATCAAAGCCAACAAACCCAACTGGAAACGCGTCCAGGTCTACGACTTTGCCACCTGATTTCCCCTCAATCCCAAATTGCAAATCGCAAATTGCAAATCGCGCGACTACCATGTCGCGATCATGCCCCTTTTCGGCCGCACATCCGAGCGCGATGAACAGCGGGCCATCGCCTATCGCGACTGGCTCCAGCAGCGCAACCCCCTGGCCATTGTGTCCCTCGTCCTGGGCGTCTTCAGCTTCATCGAACTAGGCGCACTGATCATCCCCGGCGTCGCCGGCATTGCCCTGGGCATCACTTCGCTCTTGCAACTCCGCCGCGACAATACCATCCGCCCCCGCGGCCACGGCCTGGCCTGGGCTGGCATCTCGCTAAGCATCGTGAGCCTGATCATCGCCGGCTTCCTTTATCTCGCCCATCCTCGAGCCTGAACCATGACCTGCGTCTCCACAGTTCTCGCGGTGATCATCGGCGTCTTTACCCTCGCCTCGCTCATCCGCTGGTTCGATGAAGCCACCGAGGCGGTGCAGAACGGCTGGTGGAACAGAATTACCCTTCTGCTCCTCTTCCCCTTCAGTTGCTGGTTTTATCCCACCAAGGTCGCCGCCGGCCGCCCCACACCGGTGCCGTTGCACGAACCCGTCCGCGGCTTTGGCTCGCTCCCGAAATCAAAACCTTCGCCAACACCGCCTCCCGACGATCAACCACCGCCCGGCACTCCTCCCGAATTTCTCAAGAAGCCGCAAATTCCCCCAAAGAAACCCAAGCCAGACCTCGACCCCGACAAAATCGCCAGGCTCAAGGCCAAAATGCGCGAACAGGGGATGCTCGGGGATGAGTAGCACGAGCCTCTCGCCCGTGTAGCATGTACTAAGCATGATCCCAACCCTCCAACTTTCGGCCGATCATCAGCGAATTGAATCGCTGCTGAATAATCTGCGCCTGAACCCCATCGACCTGGCGCTCACTCGCGGTCCGCTCGCCTCCGCCTCCCAATCCGTCCAAAAAATCCTCAACGACGTCGCAAGCAAAGGCGACGAAGCCATCGTCTCCATCTCCCGCCAGTTCGACGATCCCAACTTCACCGCCGATCAAATCCGCGTCACTCCCGAAGAAATGTCGGCCGCCGCCAGGCGCGTCCCCGCTGATCAACTGAACGCCACCCGCCGCGCCATCTCCCAGGTCCGCGAATACCAATCCCACATCCTCCCCAAGTCTCCCCCTGCGTTGAATCGTTCCGGCGTTGACCTCTCTCTGCGCTTCACCCCCCTTGCCTCCGCCGGCCTTTATTTCCCCGCCGGAAAAGCCTCATATCCCTCAAGCCTGATCATGCTGGCCGTTCCCGCCCAGGTCGCCGGCGTAGTCAACATCATCGTCTGCACGCCCCCCAGCAAACACGGCCGCTCCGATCTCGTCCTCGCCGCCGCCCATGAATTGAATCTCAAGAATGTTTTCCGCGCCGGCGGCGCGGCCGCCATCGCCGCCATGGCCTTCGGCACCGCCACCATTCCCCGCGTCGATAAAATCGTCGGCCCCGGCAATACCTACGTCCAGCTCGCCAAACGACTGCTGGCCGGCGCTGTCGGCATCGACGGCTACCTCGGCCCCAGCGAAATCCTCATTCTCGCCGATGAATCCGGCAACGCAAAATTCATCGCCGCCGATCTGCTGGCGCAGGCCGAGCACGATCCCGGCTCGTGTTTCCTCTTTACAACGTCTCCGGAACTCGCAACGGCCGTCTCGCATGAGATTTTGCAACAACTGACCTCCCTCCAGCGCCGCCCAGCGATCGAAAAAGCATTGAACGATTCCAGCGCCATCATCCTCGACCCCTCAATCGACAATCTCATCGCTCTGGCCAATCAATTCGCCGCCGAGCACGTGAATATTCAGGTGAAGGAGGAAAGCAAGGTCCTCCCCAAACTCCAGCACGCCGGCGCGATCTTCCTCGGGCCTTATTCTCCCGTCGCCGCCGGCGATTACGTCGCCGGCCCCAGCCACTGTCTCCCCACCAACACCACGGCGAGATTTTCCTCCGGCATTAGCGTCTACGAATTCCTCAAGCGCTCCAGCGTCGTCCGATATCTTCCTCAAGGTCTCTCTGCCGACGCGAATGCAATCACCGCGCTGGCCAATGCCGAAGGTCTCGACGCGCACGCCGCCAGTGTGCGCATCCGCGAGCAGAAATAACTCCCATCACGCCTTTCACGTCTGTATAATCACTCCAATGGCTCCACAGTTCGTCCGCGCCAACATCCGCGCCATGTCCGGTTACGCCCCCGGCGAACAGCCTTCCATCGGCGAGCGCGTCGTCAAGCTCAACACCAATGAGAATCCCTTTCCTCCCGGCCCAAAGGTGATGCAGGCCATCGCTCAGATCGAACCCGAGCTCCTCCGCCGCTATCCCAACCCCACCGCCGACACCTTTCGCAGCGCTGCGGCCAAAGTCCTTGGCATCGACAAGGAGATGATCCTCGCCGGCAACGGCTCCGATGAAATACTCGCCATCGCCATCCGCACTTTCCTGGGCGCGGGTGACCTGCTCACTTTCCCGGACCCGACTTATTCCCTCTATCCAGTCCTGGCCGACCTTGTCGAAATTCCGCACACAACGGTCCCCTGGGACAGGGATTACTCCCTTCCCACCGACGCGCTCCTGGCATCCAACCCCAAAGCTATTTTCCTCTGCAACCCCAACGCACCCACCGCAACCTTCATTCCCCCAAATAAAATCCGCGACCTCGCCCGCAAATTCTCCGGCCTGCTGCTCATCGACGAGGCCTACGTCGATTTCGCCGACGACTCCTGCCTGTCCCTGGTCAAAGATCACCCCAACATCCTCATCTGCCGCACCCTCAGCAAAGCCTATTCACTGGCCGGCCTGCGCTTCGGCTATGCCGTTGCCCAGCCCCAGGTCATCTCCGAGATGATGAAGGTCAAGGACAGCTACAACTGCGACGCCATTTCCGTCTGCGCTGCCGCCGCCGCCATCACCGACCAGTCCTATGCCCGCCAGACCTGGGACTACGTCCGCGAAGAACGCGCCCGGCTCACCAAGGAACTCAATTCCATGGGCTGGAAGGTCATCCCCAGCCAGGCCAATTTCATTCTGGTCCACGCCCCCGACGGCAACGGCAAGGCCGCTTATCAGGGCCTTAAGGACCAGGGAATCCTCGTTCGCTATTTCGATCGCCCCGGCCTAACCGATAAGATCCGCATAACCGTGGGCACCGCCGATGAAAACAACGCCCTCCTCGCCGGCATCAAGTCACTCGAGCCGGCCGCCGTCGCCTAAAATCCGGGTAGAAAAAACCTGGCAAAAAAACCCGTGAAAAAGCCCGACAAAAAAATGGACCGCACCGCCGACCTCTCCCGTCAGACGCGTGAGACCAAGGTCCAGATCGCTTTGAATCTCGACGGGACGGGAACCTCCGACCTGGAAACCGGCGTCGGCTTCTTCAACCACATGCTCGAGTTGCTCTCCCGCCACAGCCTCATCGACCTGAGCGTTCGTGCTGAAGGCGATCTGGACGTCGATTTTCACCACACGGTTGAGGATGTCGGCATCGTCCTCGGCCAGGCGCTGGAAAAGGCCCTGGGCGATAAAAAAGGCATCAACCGCTATGGCTGGGCCATCGTCCCCATGGATGAATCGCTCGCCCAGGTTGCCATCGACATCTCCGGCCGCGCTGCCTTTATCTTCGACGTCGACTTCAAAGGCCCCACCATCGGCACCTTCGACGTCGAGCTGGTCCGCGAATTCTTCAAAGCCCTGGCCAACAGTGCCAGGATGAATCTCCACGTCACCGTCCCCTACGGCGAAAACGATCACCACATCAGCGAAGCCATTTTCAAAGCCACTGCCAAAGCCCTGCGCCAGGCCGTGAGCATCGACCCTCGCAACCCCTCCATCCCCAGCACCAAAGGCACGCTCTAATACTCTTTAAAGGAGTATCAATGAAAGCCTCTCGACCGATTGTCTTTCTGCTGATCGCCTCCTTTTTTCTCCCCGGCTGCACGCGGCTGGTGAATCATCGCATCGTCGAATATTCTCCCGGTGCCCCACCCGCGACGCAGCCCGCGCCCGAATCTGCCGTTTACTCCGTGAAACTCCTCGATCAGACCGGGAAAAAACTCCGCGGCGTTGAAGGCTCCCGCTACTTCCTGAAAAAAGGCGATACGATCGGATTCTCAACGGACGAATCAGGAAAAGTCCACGCAGTGGCCGGTTCATATGATTTGATCCTCGACGTTCCCCCCAGCCACTCCACCGTCTGGTCCGCGCGCTATCGCATAGCCACCCAATTCGGCAAAGAGGTTAACAAAGCGGGCGACGCCACCATGGATACCACCAGCAAGGTTCTCATCGTGCTTGGCCTCTCCGCCCTCGTCGGTGCCGCCGGCTATGAGTGGTATCGCGAGAATATAAAACTAAACCATTAGACGCCGGAGAATTTCCGCTCAAACGCGATACTCATCAAACGTCCCCACCACCGGCAATTTCCCCACCAGCGGCCGCGCATAGTCCTCAAAGGCCCTGGTAATATTATTCCCATCCGCAATGAATTCCGGGCTCATGTGCTTCGTTTCTTTCGCCACCGTCGAAAGCGGCGTCAAAAACGTTTCAATCTGATAACCCCCCGACCCCACGCGCCTCATGGCCACGCTCCCCTCAATATTCTTCTCATCGGTGCTGTATTTCACCGCCATTTCACCCACCATCCGCGCCTCCCGCGCATCGACCTCGCTCACCGAGCCCGCAAAACTCCTCTGCAAATACCCAAACGTATCCGCCCGCACCCGCAATTTCCCCGACAACTTCGCCTTGATCAATTCCGCCAGATAATCCCCCAGCGCGCCTGTGCCGGACAATTGAATATTCCCATGTCCATCCCGCTCCAAATTCTCCGACATCTTCTCCGCCCACGTCTTCCCATCCGGTGTACCGATCCCCTCGCTCACCGCAATCAAACACCGCCGCTGCTTCGTGTAAACCCGGTCCACATCCGCCAGAAATTTCTCCTCGGAAAGCGGCGACTCCGGCACATAGATCAAATGCGGCCCATCCTCGGGAAACCGCCGCGCCAATCCGGCCGCCGCCGTCAGATAACCCGCGTGCCTCCCCATGATCACATCCACCTTGATCCCCGGCAGCGAGCGATTGTCAAAATCGTCCCCCATCATCGCCGTCGCCACGAACTTGGCGGCCGATCCAAACCCCGGCGTGTGATCGTGTACCCGCAGGTCGTTATCGATCGTCTTGGGAATATGGAACGTCCGCAACTCGTATGAATTCGCCCGAGCCAGCTCATTGACGATCCGCGCTGTGTCGGCCGAGTCATTCCCGCCGATGTAAAAGAAATAGCGGACATTGTTCTTGGCGAACGACTGGAAAATCTTCTCGCAATACGCCTGGTCCGGCTTGTCGCGCGTCGATCCCAGCGCCGCCGCCGGCGTCTGGGCAATCCGCTCCAGCAATTCATCAGGATACTTCTCGAGCTGCAAAAAATCCTGATTGATAATCCCCCGCACCCCGTGTCGCGCCCCCAGCAAATCCAGAATATTCCCGGCCTTTTTCGCCTCCTGGATCACGCCAACCAATGACTGATTTATCACCGCCGTCGGCCCACCAGACTGGCCGATGACAGCGTTTCCTTTCAAATTATTACTCATGCGAACCCAAGCTTACTTTCCAAGCAAAACTCTTTCCACAAACCCCGTATCCACCTCCCCCGAAATAAAATTCTTGTTCTCCATGATCTGCAAATGCAGAGGAATCGTCGTCCGCACCGGCGCGATATGAAACTCCGACAGCGCCCGCCGCATCGTCGCAATCGCCTCCGCCCTGGTTGGTCTGTGCACAATCAGCTTCCCGATCATCGAATCATAATTCGGCGGAATCCGATACCCCGCATAAGCATGTGAATCGAGCCGAACGCCCGGCCCGCCCGGCGCCCTGAATTCCGTAATCAGTCCCGGCGACGGCGTGAAATTCCGCATCGGATCCTCCGCGTTGACCCGGCACTCAATCGCGTGCCCCACCTGCACAATATCCTTCTGCTTCACATTCAGCGGATAACCGGCCGCAATCCGAATCTGCTCCTTGATCAGGTCAAACCCCGTCACCATCTCACTCACCGGATGCTCGACCTGGATCCGCGCATTCACCTCCAGGAGGTAATAGTTCTGATCCTTATCCACCAGAAACTCGACCGTCCCCGCGTTGGCGTATCCCGCCGCCTTGGCCAGCCGCACGGCCGAATTGCAAAGCGCCTCCCTCACATCCCTCCGCAGCAGCGGCGATGGCGACTCCTCCACCAGTTTCTGGTGCCGCCTCTGAAGCGAGCAATCCCGCTCCCAAAGATGAACGATGTTCCCCTGGTTATCCCCCAATATCTGCACCTCGACGTGCCTCCCCCGCTCGATGTATTTCTCGATGTAAACCGTTGAATCCTTAAACGCGTTCTCCGCCTCCGCCTGCGCCTGCTTGATCCCCGCCCGCAGCGAAACTTCATTGTGGGCAACTCGCATCCCCCGTCCCCCTCCTCCCGCCGCCGCCTTGATGATCACCGGATAGCCGATGTCATTGGCCACATTCACCGCGTGCTTCTCATCCTCCACCGCACCTTCGCTCCCCGGCACCGTCGGCACCTTGGCCTTCTTGGCCAGCCGCTTGCACTCCACCTTGTCCCCCACCGCCGCCATCGCCTTCACCGGCGGCCCGATGAACTCGATCTTGCAGGACCGGCAAACCTCCGCGAAATGCGCATTCTCCGCCAGAAATCCATACCCCGGATGAATCGCCTGCACATCCGCCACCTCCGCCGCCGAAATGATGTGCGGAATATTCAAATAGCTTTCCCCCGGCGGCGCATCCCCGATGCAAATCGACTGGTCGGCCAGTTTCAGATAAGCCGCATCCCGATCCGCCGTCGAATAGACCACCGCCACCTGAATCCCCATCTCCCGACAGGCGCGGATGATCCGCAGCGCAATTTCACCGCGATTTGCGATAAGAATCTTGGAGAACATGCCTACGCTGGCTTCACGAGAAAGAGTGTCTGCCCGAACTCCACCGTCTGCCCACTCTGCACCAGTATCTTCGCGATCGTCCCCCGCATCTCCGCCTTGATGTTGTTGAACACCTTCATCGCCTCAATCACGCACACATCCGACTCCTCATCCACCTTGCTCCCCACGTTCACAAACGGCTTGGCATCCGGACTGGGCGCTGCGTAAAAAGTGCCCACCATCGGACTGGTAATCGGTTTCAGCCCCGCATCCTCATCCACCGGCGGCGGGGGGGCTCCGCCTCCCGGATTGGCTGCCACCGGCCCGGCCATCGCCGGCATCGACATCACCACCGGCCCGGCCGCCGGCCCCCTCTTCAAAATAATCCGCCGATCCCCATCCCGCACGTCCACCGTGTTCAGATCATTCGCCGCCATCAGCTTCACGATCTGCTGAAGCAGCGCAACATCCATGGGGCTCCCCTCCGGCGCGCTTCCGCCGCCATTTCCATTCTTCTTTATTGGTTTCTTCTCAAACAATTTCACAATCCTCCCAGGCCCGTCGGTGGGGCGGACTTTCTTGTCCGCCATCCTTACTAATCAATGTGACAACCCTCCAGCGTCCGATCCAACGTCGTCAACACCTCACACCCCGAATGCGTGATCAGCACATCATCCTCAATCCTCACCCCTCCCTCTCCCGGCAGATAAATCCCCGGCTCCACCGTCACCACCATTCCCGGCCGCAATTCCTCTTCTCCCCCCGTCTTCCTCATCACCGGCAGCTCATGAATTTCCCTGCCAATCCCGTGCCCCAGCCCATGCCCAAACTGCTTCCCATACCCCGCCTTCTCAATCACATCCCGCGCCACCCGATCCGCCTGCATGGTGGTCACGCCCGGCCGCAAAAACTTGATCGCCGCCTGCTGCGCCTCCTGCACCACCTTATAGATTCTTTTCATCTTGTCCGGTACCCGCCCAATCATCAAAGTCCGCGTCAGATCCGAACAATACCCCTTATAAATCGCCCCCCAGTCAATCAGCAGCGGCTGGTCCCTGAGCACCAGCGCCTCTCCCGGCCGATAGTGCGGCAGCGAACTGTTTGCCCCGGCCGCCACGATCACCGGAAATGATGAATCCGACGCCCCCCTGGACCTCAGCTCAAATATCAACAGCCCCGCCAGATAATTCTCCGTCAACCCCGCCTTGATCTGATCCCGAATCGCGTCAAATGCCTCTTCCGCCACGGCCGCCGACTTGCGGATCAGGTCGATCTCATGGTCATCCTTCACCTTCCGCAGGTTGACCATCACATTTTCCATCGGCACCAGCTCCAGTCCCTTATCCAGCTTCTTTTCCGCCAATGCCTTCTCCAGGGCTGAAATCTGCCCCACCGCCGCGTAATTGGCCTCGTATCCAATCCGTTTCACCTTCGCCTGCCCGATCGCCTCCACCAGCGCATCGGCCATCTTGTTCTCGCGCAGCACCACCTCCAGCCACCCCGCCTCCACTCCCGCCTGCTCCTGATACCGAAAATCGGTGATCAGATAAAAATCCTTGTTGGTGATCAGCCCAATCGAGTCATCACCCGTAAAATTAGTCAGATACGCCAGATCCGGCGGATAGGTGAGCAGAATCCCGTCCAGATTCAGCTCCTTCATCGCATCCCGCACCGCCTTGTGGCGTACCTTCAGATAGGCCTTCGCTCGTGAGACAACAGCAGCAGTAGTCATATGAAGATTCCCGCGTTTCTCGGGTGAATTAAGGGGTTAGCCCCGGTAAAGTGCCAGAATTATTGCCTAAAAGACTCCATTTCAGGCGCGATAGCTTATGCAAACCGCATTGACCACGCAATCCGACGCCCTGGCCGCCAAACATGAGCGCCTCGTCAGCCTGATCCAACCCATGGGCCGCGTCATTGTCGCCTTTTCCGGCGGCATTGACTCCACATTGGTCCTCAAAGTCTCTCTCGACACCCTCGGCCCCCAAAATGTCCTGGCCGCCACCGGCATCAGCCCCTCCCTCCCCCAGCGCGAGCTTCAGAGCGTCAAAGACCTCGCCGCCGCCCTCTCCGCCCCACTTCGGCTCATCCAAACCAGCGAAATGGACTCCCCCAACTACACCTCCAACCCCGCCAACCGCTGCTACTTCTGCAAAACCGAACTCTATTCCAAACTGACTGTCCTCGCCGAATCGATGTCGGGCAAGAGTGCCCAACCTACCATTTTAAACGGCCTGAATCTCGACGACACCGGCGACCATCGCCCCGGCATTTCCGCCGCCAGGGAATGGAAAATCCGCTCCCCGCTTCTCGAAGCCCGTCTCACCAAGTCCGACGTCCGCGCCCTCGCCAATCACCTGAATCTCCCCAACTGGGAAAAACCCGCCCTCGCCTGCCTCTCCTCCCGCATCCCCTACGGCACCCCCGTCACCATCCAATCCCTCTCCCAGATCGAACGCGCTGAAGAATTCCTCCGCGACCAGGGCTTCACCAACATCCGCGTCCGCCACCATTCCACCCTCGCCAGAATCGAAGTAGATGCTCAAGACCTCCCTCGCCTCCTGGAAGAACCCCTCCGCTCCAATCTCCTCCAACACCTCAAACAACTCGGCTACACCTACGTCACGCTCGACCTCCAGGGGTTTCGCTCCGGCAGCACCAACGAAACGCTCAAATAGCCATTCGGTTCTTCGTGGCTTCGCGACCTTCGTGGTGACCTCTTCTTTCAATTCGCAAACGCTCCCCTCACCGCCTGCGACCCCCGCCCCGGCTCCATCCCCTCCGGCCACAGATTGAACAGCACCGAATTCTCCCCCTGGAAATCATCCACCCTGAAGCTGATCGACATATAAAACCGATCAAAATGTCTCACCAGGCTGATGATCGAGCGGTCATTGCGATGCTGGGCCACGTCATAGCTGTTCGCAAATTGCAGGGTGTACTTCGCGCTCAGCTCATATTCCGCCCCAAACAGCACCAGATCCTGTCTCTCCACCAGCAGCGTGTTCCCCGTATCCGGATCCTCCGCCGCCGAAATCCACGGATGCCTGCGAATCACCTCATCGAGATCAATCCCAATGTGCCGCCACCCCACGTTGTAATGCAGCCGCGGCGAATGCTTCACCTGAAGCATCATGTTGGCCGTCGCCCACTCCCCCTTGGTCATGTTGTATTCCGTCCCGCCTTTCCAGATTACAAAGTCGCTGATCTGCCACTCCGCATCCACATTGATCGAGTCCCGCGGGATCGAAGCCTCCGGCATCGACATAAAAAACAACCCGCGGAAATTCTCCGGCTCCAGCTCCCGATCCGGCGGCTGGTTGATGAAAAAATTCGCCTCCGTATTCAGCGTGAAGACATCCACGCTCCGCCACCGCCCCGGCCCGCCGCGCTTGGTCTGCCACCGCTGATTGATCGCCACCTGCGCCACCGTGATCCCGCTTACCGCATCAATCGGCTCGTCATAAATCAGCACATCCTGCCGATCCTGGCTCTGCGCCCCCGCATACAGATTCAACTGCGGCTCGATCACGTGCCTCAGCCGCTGCAAATCAAACAAATCCGATTTGACCGAATCATCCACCTTCCAAAACGCCGTCGTCATCCTCACCCCCGCCGATGATGAAACGCGCTCCACTCCGGCCCCCTCTTCCGACTGCGAATAGACCGTATATCTGCCCATCACGTATGGAACCATCCGCACCGTCCCCGCCGAAAATGGCCAGTTCAGCTCCTGCAAAAAATCCCCGCGCCAGGTGACATCATCCGGCGTGCCCGTCTGTCCCAGCGATGGAAATCCCGGCGACTGAAACCCCACCGGCCGCGGCGCGAATCCCAGATCCGCAAGCGATGCGCTGCTCGGATCAAACTTCACCCCGCCAACGCTGTTGTTGCTGAAAAACGTCACCCGATCCTGCCAGAAGCTGTCGCCGATGCGGTGATAGGTGATTTCCGGCACCCGCTCGATCTCAAACTGCTCCTGGTACAAATCCGACACCGTCGCGAAATTGTTAGGCTGCACCGAAACCAAAAACGTATATGCCTCGGTCTCCTGCTGTCGTTTCAAATAAAGCGTCGTCTGGAACGGCTGGTTCAACCGAAAATCTCGATTAAACCACTCCTCCATGAAATTCCGGTCCGAGATATATCCTCCAGAGAACTGCATCTGCCAATCCGATGGGAAAAAGTGCTGGTGCTGAATGTAAACCCGCCCCCGCACATCCTGCTCCGGGTCCACATCCACCCGCCGCCGCCCAAAATCATCCTTCCCATGATCCAGCGCAACATAGCTGGTGAATTCTCCATCATATGTCCACGGCTGAAGCGTCACCTCGGTGATGAACCCGCCCTTGTACTGCCCATCCAGCCCCACCGCCGGCCCGCGCTTCGCGTAATAGTCCAGGTGATACGACATGTCGAGCCCCTTGGGCGCAAGCAATCCCAGCGACTCAAAAACTCCCCATTCGCTGGCCACCCCCATCCCAAATCCCGTCGCATGGCTCAGCTCGATGTGCCGCATCGGGCTTTTCTGCACGATCGTCCCCGCCGCCGCCGGCATCCAGAACGTTGGAATCCCCGCCACCTCAAAAGTCGGATTACGCGCGAAAAAATGCGTCCGCGCCCCCGTTACCTCGTTCTCAAAATCCGTCTGCCGGATATACGTGCTGCTCGCCCCGATCGCAAACGAAGGCGTGTGAAACGAGCTGGTCGAAAGCGTCGAATCCTCGGCCGTGTACTCGTGCTCCGACAACTGCCTCACCAGCCGCGCCCGCACGATCATCGGAATCTGCGTTTTCGGATCCATCGTGTGCAGCACCACATCCGTCAGCACCGCCCGGTCCGTGGTGAACTCGTAATAAGCGCGATTCGCCGCCAGCCGCTGCTCCCCCACTTTCTCATCCGCCGGTTTGCGGGTGATTCGCACATCCCCTTCCAGATACGCCGCCTCCACCGCCTGCTGCACCATCTTGATCTGATCCGCCTGCACTTCCTTGAGATTCCTATGCGGCGTGAAGATCACCGCCCGATCCGCCTGAAGCGTCACGTAGTCCCCGTTTTGCGCCTGCTGCCGCAGCACCACGTGCCCGCTGAGAACCGCCGCGATCGTCCCCTCCGGCGTCTCCTGCGTGTAAAAATCATCCGCTGAAATTCGAATCCGCGTCGCCGGCCGAAACACCGCCGGCCGCGACGCCGGCGCAGCCCTGACCAGCGGCTCTTCCGCCACCACCCACGGCCCCGCCGGCCCTCCACCTTTGAGTGGCACCCTTCGCAATACCTTCGCCTGTTTGTAAAACTCGCTGTTGCTTCGATCCCCGCCCACCCGCTCCGCGTTCAGTGTCACCCGCTCGCGCACCTGCGCATTCACCGACAACCGCGGCGAGCTGCTGCTGATCCCATTGGGCTGATTGAGTTTCGCATCCCCCACCAGCACGATCTCCACCCGATGCTGCCCCGCCAGCGCCCCCTCCATCGGCGTCAACCACACCACCGCCGACTTTGCGGTCATTTTCGTCTGATCCAGCTCAAATGAAACCGGATTATCAAACAGAACGACCGTGGTCTGCCCTTCGTTCCACGTCACCCCCTTCTGCCCATTCATCACCAACTGATCCGACGGCGGCGTATACTGCCCCCAAACCCGGCCGGCGGCCCCCATTGCCAGCAGAACCACCGCCACCCGCCAAACCATCGGCCCACTGTGCACCCACACGCTCCTTCTCTACTACGACCCGCGGACCGGCCGGATTATAGATGCACCCCCCAACCCGTCAATTCACCCCGCTCTCTTGGTCTCCTGAAATGTAGGGTGGGCGCTGCCCACCATCTCCTCTCACGACTCGCAAATTCCAAACACGTCCCGTATCTTCACACCTCCAATGCGTGACGCCGCCTACCAACAATGCATCTCCCCCTCCTGCGGCGCTAAATATCCCGTCGACGATATCCGCGTCTCCTGCGGCCAGTGCGGCTCCCTCCTCGACATCAAGTACGACTGGGACCGCCTCCCCATCTTCAAGTCCCTCAACGCCTTCGAACATCGCTGGTCCACCAAGGGCACCGGCATCGAAGGCCAGCTCGACTTCTCCGGCGTCTGGCGCTTCCGCGAACTCCTCCCCTTCTATCGCGATGAGGATCAAATTGTCACCATCGGCGAAGGCCGAACCGTCCTCCAGCGCGCCGACCTCCTCGCCCGCCAGCTCAACATGAGGCCCGGCACCGTCCTCCTCCAATACGAAGGCCTCAACCCCAGCGGCTCCTTCAAAGACAACGGCATGAGTGCCGCCTTCACCCACGCCAGAATGGTCGGCGCCAAACGCGTCGCCTGCGCCTCCACGGGCAACACCAGCGCCTCCCTCGCCATGTTCGCCAGCCTTGCCGAAATGCAGGGCGTGGTCTTCATCGGCTCCGGCAAAATCTCCTTCGGAAAACTTTCCCAGGCCCTCGACTACGGCGCACTCACCCTTCAAATCAACGGCGACTTTGATGCCTGCCTCCGCCGCATCCGCCAGGTTGCCACCGACCCGCGCATGGGCATCTACCTCATGAACTCCGTCAACCCCTTCCGCCTCGAAGGCCAGAAATCGATCATGTACCGCATCCTCGAGGCCCTCGACTGGCAATCCCCCGACTGGGTCATCGTCCCCGGCGGCAATCTCGGCAACTGCTCTGCCTTCGGCAAGGCCTTCATGGAGCTCAAGGAGCTGGGCCTGGTCAAAAAAATTCCCCGTCTCGCGGTGATCAATGCAGCCGGCGCTAATACACTCAACGAGCTCTATACCCGCCGCAACATGCGCTGGAACGGCGGCAACTACGACCTCCTCCCCATGCAGCACCTCTATGCCGCCATGGATGAGGCCGATTATCACCCCCACACCGTCGCCAGCGCCATCGAAATCTCCCGCCCCGTCAATCTTCCCAAGGCACTCCGCGCCCTCGAGGTGATGAACGGCGTCGTCCGTGAAGTCAGCGACGAGGAAATCCTCGAACACCGCGCCATGGTTGCCCGCTTCGGTTTCGGCTGCGAGCCCGCCAGCGCGGCCAGCGTCGCCGGCCTTCATAAGTTGATCGAAGAAAAAGTGATCGGCCCCGAAGAGCAGGTCGTCTGCATCCTCACCGGCCACGAACTCAAAGACCCCAACGTCACCGTCAAATACCACACCGGCATCGACATGAAATCCGTCCAGGACCTCGCCCCCCGCACCCAACCCCACGGCCGCCTCGTCAACGCCCCCATCCCCGTCGATGACGACCTGGATTCCATCATTAAAATACTCGGCATCAAGTCGTAGTGTGGGCACTGCCCACCGTAGGGCATGCTTCAGTATGCCGCATGGGAACACCAATGGCCTCACCAAACACAATCGACATCGCAATCACCGGCGCGGCCGGCCGAATGGGCCAGCGCCTCGTCGCCCTGGCCAAACTCGATGGCGCATTCAACATCGTCGGCGCCATCGAGCGCCCCGATCATCAAGCCCAGGGCCGCGACGCCGGCGAAATCTGCGGCATCGGCCCCATCGGCACTCCCATCACCTTCGACCTCAAGCGCACCCCCAAGGTCCTCATCGACTTCACTGTCCCCGCGTCAACTCGTCATTGGCTCAAAACCTGCCGCGATCGCGGCATCGCCATGCTCATCGGCACCACCGGCCTCCAGAATCCCGATCACGCCGCCATCGAACAAGCCTCGGTGGATATCCCCATCCTTCAATCCCCCAACATGGCCCTCGGTGTTTTCGTCCTCTTCAAGCTCGCCGCCGAGGCCGCCAAACTTCTCGGCGATGACTACGACATCGAAATCCAGGAAATCCACCACCGCTTCAAAAAAGATGCCCCCTCCGGCACCGCCCTCGAGCTGGCCGACTCCATCCTCAACGCCACCAACAAAAAACGCGACAGTCTCGCCTTCGGCCGCCACGGCGATGAAACCACCCGCAAGCGCGGCGAGGTTGGCATGCATTCACTTCGTCTGGGGGATGAGGTAGGAAAGCACAGCGTCTTCTTCGCGGCCCTCGGCGAGCGCCTCGAGCTGACCCACAACGCCACCAACCGCGACACCTTCGTCCACGGCGCACTCCGCGCAGCCAAATGGCTGGCAACGCAGCGCGCCGGCCGTTACACCGTCGCCAACGTGCTTGGGATCTGACCGGGGATCACCTTCCATGCCCCGGTAGGCCGGGCACTCTTGCCCGACATGTTCGGTAGGCCGGGCACTCTTGCCCGACATGTTCGGTAGGTCGGGCACTCTTGCCCGACATTGTTACAGAAAGAGGAACTTCACCGTCAGCACCGCCGCGCTATACACCATGGTCAGCACGGTCAGCCCAATGTAAAAGAACCACCTGCTGTTTCTCCCGATTTGCGCATCCATGACTCTTGCTCCTGGTCCAATAATCCATCGCTGTGGATGGAGTCGGACCCTCTCACCATTGTGGGTTCCTGCGGCCACTAAATATGCCGTGGTATGCCCTGAGTTTCGGCCGACCCAAACCAGGCTGATTCATCAACCGATCTGATTCAACCGTAACACGCATAACATTAGCACCTGTCAGCATGGAAAGCAAAATCGGCACCAGCCGGCCACAACCGCCTCTCCTTTGATTCTGCTCCACACGAGCCCGCTTGGCGGGACGCCAAAACTTCCCGCCGGCCTCAACCGGCTCCACCCCCGCGGCACCGGCGCTTTGGGCAAATCTTTCCGCCTCTGCCGCCGCCCTCTCTCTTGTCAATCCACCTCGCCGCGTGTAATTATCTATCCGCAATGGGCACTCCGCCCATCGCCATCACTCATCTCACCGGAGAAGGATCATGCCAACCGCCCTGCGATTCTTTGCAACGCTCTCACTTCTGGCCGTCTGCTCGCTCGCCTGCAAGACCGCCAACGAGTCCGATAGTCCCGCGCCCGAAAAGAAGGCCAAAACCTCCAAAGATTCGGTCAAAGATTCCAAAGAACTTGTCAGCGACCCCAAGCCCTCCGGCGTCGCCGTGAAGCCCAAAGTTAATAACGCCGCCATCGACAAGGCCGGTTTCCGCCTTTCCGTCCAGGCCTACACCTTCCGCGAGATGTCCCTCCTGGAAACCATCGACACACTCAAATTCCTCGGCGTTCATTACGTCGAGCTTTACCCCGGCCAGAAATTCTCGAAGGATAATCCCAAGCCCGCCAACCATGATATGCCCCCCGAGATGCTCAGTGAGCTGCTCCAGAAGCTGCGCGACGCCGACGTCAAGGCCGTTAATTACGGCGTCGTCGGCCTTAGCAAAGACGAAGCCGCCAGCCGCAAAGTTTTCGACTGGGCCAAGAAAATGGGCCTGGAAACCATCGTCTCCGAGCCCACCCCCGACAAGGAAACCTTTGATGTCGTCGAGAAACTTTGCGAGGAATTCCAGATCAACGTCGCCATCCACGACCATCCCTATCCCAGCACCTACTGGTATCCGCAGAAGGTTTTGGAAGTGACCAAGGGCCGCTCCAATCGCATCGGCTCCTGCTCCGACACCGGCCACTGGTACCGCTCCGGCTTCATCGTCACCGAGTGCATCGACAAGCTCAAAGGCCGCGTCATCTCCCTCCACCTGAAGGACCTCAACAAGGACAAACAGGATGTTCCCTGGGGCACCGGCATGATTCACGCGAAGGATGTCATGGCGACTTTGATGGCCCAAAAGCCCGCCCACAAGCCCGTCTGGTCCATCGAATACGAATCCTCACACGGCACCGAACTCGTGAACAACGTCGGCAAGTGCTGCGAGAATTTCGGTAAGTTCTGCGAGGAGCTGACGAAGTAGTTCCGATATTTGCCGCGCGCGCAAAAGAGCCAGGACCGGAGGCCTCTCGGCATCCGGTCCTGGTTAGTTTTCAAGTTAGACCAGTCACTCATCTCTGCCGGCACACACGACCATTATCGGCGGATGCCAGCGATCTGGCTGCTAGTGAGCATGCGGCTCATGCCGGCCGCGCTTGTGCAGCACGTTCGTGCCAAGGCCACCGTCAAACGTGTCTGTTTTGCCGCCGAAGAGCTTGTCGTCGCCATCGCCGCCGCTGAGCACATTGGCGCCCTTGCCGCCGTCGAGGCGATCGTTGCCGAGGCCGCCATCCAGGTTGTCATTGCCCTGGTTGCCCCAGAGTTTGTCATTGCCATCAGCGCCGACAAGGATGTCATCACCCTTGCCGCCCATCAGCTTGTCGTTGCCAGCGCCGCCGTTGAGCTGGTCGTTGCCCTTGCCTCCCTTGAGCAGGTCGTTGGCAGCGCCGCCCGTGATGATGTCATCACCATCGCGGCCAAACATCTTGACGGAAACATTCAGGTCGGCGGCCGCGGTGAGCGTGTCGGCCATGTTGCCGCCAACCACCACGATGCCCTTCACCGACGTCAGCGCAAACTGCTGAACGCTGGCCGCGCCACCATTGGTGGCCATCGACACGTCCAGGTTGATCCCATCGGCATTGAGTCCGACGGAAATCTGATTGGTAACCCCGTTGTCCCCGCTGATCAGCAATGTGCCATCGGTCACAGCCGCGGACGACAACATCGTGCGTGACTCGAGCATCTCAAAGCTTCTGTTCATACAACCTCCAAAAGAAAACGCTGGCGACGCACCGTGCTTCCGTCCGAACATATTGACCCTCGACTGGCCTCCGGGTACGCCAATCTTGGGAAGATGGCCGCACGCGCCCCTCAATTTGTTTCCGGTTACGCCGATTGTATTGAAGAGGCCGCCCCCCACTCTGCCCCCAAATCCCCGGCGCGGGTTACGGCAAAATTTATCGGACTTCTCCCACGCGCTTCAAATCCGTATTCGCCGGCCCATTCACCACCTTCCCATACGGATCAAACCTTGACCCATGACACGGACAATCCCACGTCCCTTCGCCCGGATTCCAATGCACGATGCATCCCACGTGCGTACACACCGCCGAGCATTTGTGCACCGCTCCCGACTCATCCTTATACACCGCCAACTTCGTCAGTCCCTCCCTCACAATCGCCCCCTGCCCCGGCGCGATCTCGGAGACTGACTTCACATCCCCGCCCGTCAGGTAATCTTTGTATTGGGCGACAGTCTCCACATTTTCCTTCAAATATTGCGGCATTGATTTCAGATTCACCCGTCCCGGGTCATAAAGCTTCGCCCACGGATTGCTCCTCCCCATGATCAGATCTGTGAGCAGCATCGACGCGATCGTCCCATGTGTCATTCCCATCCCCGAATCCCCCGTCGCGATGAACACATTCTCCGCATCCAGCGGATTGCGGCCGATGTACGCGAGAAAATCCACCGGCTCCATCACCTGCCCCGACCAGCGAAACTCAATCCCCTCCATCATCTTAAACCGCTCCCGTCCCCATTCCTCCAGCCGTTTCCAGCGCTGATCCGCATCGTACGCCTGCCCCGTCTTGTGGTCCTCGCCGCCAACCACCAGCACCTCATACTGCTCATCCAATTCCGCCAGACGCACATAGTGATACGGGTCCTCCGTGTCCCAATAGAGCGCATTGAACAGCGCCCCCTTCCGCACCCGCGCCCCCACCACATACGTCCGCCACGCAATCTGCTTGGTATGAATCGCCACCAGGTCATTTACCGGCGAATTCGTCGCCACCACAATCGCTCCCGCATCCACCCGCCCACCCGTCCTCGTTTCCACGTGCGCTTGCGCTCCGCCCTTGAATGCCGTGGCGTGCGTGTTGTTGTAAATCCTCCCCCCATTCCGCTTCATCGCCTCCTCCAGCGCTGACAGATATTTCAACGGATGAAACCGCGCCTGATCTGGATAGCGCAGACATTTGCCTGTATCAAACCCCTCAATCGGCGCACGCGCTGCCCACTGCGCCCCCGTCAACCCCACCCGGTGCGCTGCTTCCAACTCCGCCGCCAGAAATTCCTCCCCCTCACCCCTGGGCGAGATGAACAAATACGCATCCAGCCGCTGAAAATCGCAGTCGATCCCCTCCTGCTGCACATTCTGCTCGATCCGCTCCACCGCCCCCCGATGACTCTCCGTGGCCAGCTTCAATCCCTCCAACCCATGCCGCTTTTCCACCTTGCTCATTCCATCATCGTTGTAGTACGTCAGATGCGCAGTCGTGCGCGATGTCTCCCCGCCCGCCGGCGGCCCATCATCCAGCAGCACCACCTTCTTCCCCTCCCGCGCCAGCATGTACGCCGTGCTGATCCCCGCCATCCCCGCCCCCACGATGCACACATCGGCCGTGATCTTCTCCGACAGTGGCGGGCATTCGGCCATCTCCGCCGTCGCCATCCACACCGATACGCTCTTTCCTGAATCGCTTTTCATACTCCCCCTGTAATCCTCGTTACCTCAAGACCGCAACGCCGATTTTTTGTACACTTCTCCCGACTCAATCCCAGGAGACCGATGCACGCTCGAGCCCCTCTGTCCGCTCTGCTTCTTTTACTCTTAACTTTTCCCGCAGCGGCCGTCCCACCGGCCGACCGCGACACGCTCTCCCTCTGGCCCGGCGCCGCCCCCGGCGCACTCGGCGACAAACCCGAAGACACTCCCATCGTCCAGGTCTTCCTCCCACAGCAACCCACTGGCGCATCCATCGTCGTCTGTCCCGGCGGCGGTTATGGCGGCCTGGCCAACCATGAAGGCCCAAAAGTCGGCGAATGGCTCTCCTCCAAAGGCATCACCGCTTTTGTCCTCCGCTATCGCCTCGGCCCAAAATATCACCACCCCATCGAGCTGGGCGACGCACAGCGGGCCATCCGCCTCGTCCGCGCCAACGCCGCCGAGTGGAAGCTCGATCCCAGCCACATCGGCATCCTCGGCTTCTCCGCCGGCGGCCACCTGGCCAGCTCGGCCGCCACCCATTTCGACGCCGGCTCACCCAACTCCGACGACCCCATCGAGCGCGCCTCCTCCCGTCCCGACTTCCAGATCCTCATCTACCCCGTCATCACCATGGGCCCCGGCGGTCACGACGGCTCAAAGAAAAACCTGCTCGGCCCCAACCCCGACCCAAAGCTCGTCGAGTTGCTCAGCAACGAAAAACAAATCACCAAAAACACCCCGCCCGCCTTCCTGGTCCACACCGTTGAAGACACCGCCGTCCCCGTCTCCAACTCCGACAACTACGCCGCCGCTTTAAAGGCCGCCGGCGTCTCCTACGAATACATCCGTCCCGACAAAGGCAAACACGGCTTCGGCATGCGCGACGACTGGACCGAACCCTGCATCGTCTGGCTCAAGAAGCAAAAGTTCACCCCGTAACACGGCGGTCCGCGCCAGCGCTGCGTTTTCCGACACGGGCGCGGACGGCCGTGCTACGGCTGCACCACCGTATTATCAATCAACCTCGTATTCCCCACCCGCGCCGCGATCGCCAGCAGCGTCGGCCCCGCCACCTCCATCACGTTCTTAAACGTCACCGGATCGACGGCCGCGATGTAGTCGATCAACAGATGCGGCTCGAGCAAAATCTTCTGCATCGTCGTGATCAGCCGGTTCGTCTGTACATATCCAGATCGCACCTGCTCCTCCGCCGCCCGCAGCGCCTTGTTGATCGACAGCGCCCGCTGCCTCTCCTCCGGCAATAAATATTGGTTCCGGCTCGACAGCGCCATCCCATCCGGATCGCGCACCGTCGGGCATGGCACGATCCTGATCGGCCAATCCAATCCCTCCACCAATGCCGTGATCACCCGAAGCTGCTGGTAATCCTTCTGCCCAAAACACGCCGCGTTCGGCGTGAGAATATTGAACAGCTTGGCCACCACCTGACAAACCCCCTTGAAATGCCCCGGCCGCTTCTGCCCCTCCAGCACCGACGTCAGCGACGGCATGTCGATGAACACATCCGCCTCACCCTCGCGATACATCTCCTCCGTCGATGGATTGAACACCAGATCGACCCCCGCCCGCTCGCACTTCTCCAGATCCGCCTCAATCGGCCGCGGATACTTCGTAAAATCCTCCTTCGGCCCAAACTGCGTGGGATTCACAAAAATGCTCACCGCCACGGTCGCCGCGTGTTTTCGCGCGATCGACATCAGCGAAATATGCCCCGCATGCAGCGCCCCCATCGTCGGCACGAGGGCTAGTTCTTCGAGCTTCGATCGGGCTTTTCGGGCCTCGGCGATTGTGGTGATGACTTTCATGCGTATCCCCCATTCCCTCCCTTTGAGAAATTCACTTCATCACCGACCGCTGATGCGTCAGATTGTCGAGAATCATCGACACCGGGATCTCCAGCGTCGGATGCACCACGTTCGGCGCGATCTCCGCCAGCGGCTGAATCACGAACTTTCGCTCGTGCATCAACGGATGCGGCACGATCAGCGTGTCATCGGAGATGATCTGGTCGCCAAAGAGCAGCAAATCCAGGTCGATCGCCCGCGGCTCCCACTTCTTCTCGCGCGCCCGGCCCATTTCCCGCTCGATCTCCAGCAGCCGCTTCATCAGTGCGTGCGGCGAAAGACTCGTTGTCAGCTCCACCGCCGCATTCATGAAATCCGGCGAATCCTCCGGCCCGCCCACCGCCGGGTTCTCCATGAACGAGGAAATCCGCCGCACATTCACCCCCGGCGTCTCCACCAGCATGGCCAGCGCCTTCTTCAGGTTGGCCTCGCGATCCCCCAGGTTCGAGCCCAGCGCGACATAGACGGCGTGATTGTGGTTATTACGCATAATTGGATCCATCCACTTAAAACTCAAACCGGCTCGTCTCCAGCCGCTTTGAAATCTCCCCCAATACCCGCTGCTCATCGGCCGAATCTTTGGCCGCAAACGTGACGCTGAAGCGCACATACGCCCCCGCGTCATCCCACGGAACCGTGCTGATCAGCTTCTCGCCGATCATCCATTGGCTGAACGCTTCGGCGTTTTCAAAAGCAATCCGCTGCCCATTCTTTCCAGTGGCCGACTTTGCCGCGCGGACATACAGGAAAAATGAACCCTTCGGCTTATTCGCATTAAACCCAAATCGATTCAGCACGCCAACCAGCCCATCCATTCGCCGCGAATACTTCGCGGCGATTTTTTGCGTGATTTCGGGATGATCGAGGCTGTAGGCGCAGGCCTCCTGGATGGCGAGGAACTGGCCGGAGTCGGTGTTGTCTTTCACATCCGCATACGCCTTGATAATCAGCGGATTGCCGGCCACGAAGCCGAGTCGCCAGCCGGTCATGTTGAAGCCCTTGCTCATCGAGTGCAGCTCGACGCCGACATCCAGCGCGCCCGGCGTGGCGAGGAAGGAGAGAGGGCGGCCTTCGAATACGAGCGCGGCGTAGGCGGCGTCATGGAGGACGATGAGATTGTGTTTTTTGGCGAAGGCGACGACTTCGGAGAAGAACTGGAGAGTGGCCGATGCGCCGGTCGGATTGTTGGGGTAGTTGATGACCAGGGCCTTGGCCCGGCGGAGTTTTTCGGGGGGGATGCTGTTTAGATCAGGGAGGAAATTGTTCTTTTCGAGCAGGGGCAGGTTGTGGACTTCGCCGCCGTAATATTTGGAGTGGGTGCCGAAGACGGGATAGCCGGGGGTGGTCATGAGCACGATGTCGCCGGGATTGATGAAGCAGGCGGGGAGGATGGAGAGGGCGGCCTTGGAGCCGATGGAGTGGACGACCCGGGTGGTGGGATCGATGCCATCAACGCCACAGACGTTTTTGAGCCATCGGGCGGCGGCCTCGCGATAGAGAGGGCCGCCGTTGTCGGAATAACCGCGGTTTTCGGGTTTGCGTGCGGCTTTGGCGAGGGCATCGACCGATTCGGGGAAAGCCATCTCATCGGGCTCGCCCACGCCCATATCGATCAGCTCAACGTCCGGATTGGCGGCCGTGGCCGCGCGGCGGGCGCGTTTGATCTTTTCGAATTTATAGACTTCGGTCCCTTTGCCGTAGTTTTTGCCGCCAATGCGGTCGGCGAAGAGGGATTGGATGTAGCTGTCGGTCATGGAGAGGGGGATTCTAAAAGGGTGGGTAGGGGGGGTCAATGAAACGGGAGGGAAGCTGGAGGGGATTGGTGGGAAGTGGAAGGGTTTTTTCAGAGAGAAGGAGGTCAGGGGTGTGAATTTTGTGAATTTTCGGGCGTGGCGAAGGAGCGTTAGTGAGGTTGGTTGCGGGGGTTGGGAGTTTTGGAGCCAATTCACAATTTTCAGGGGAGAACGGGCAGGGTGCTCACGGGACGGAGAGAGGATCACGGGCGGGACGAGCGTGCCACGGGAGAGAAGAAATGGGTTGTGCATAATGAGCTCCTCTACTGTTCCCCCGGTGTTGCGCAAACGGGCCGATTTTTTCCCGCCATGCGCAACGGAATTGCGGAATTACTGAGGAGAAGTGAGAAAATATTTTTTTAAAAATTTCATATGTGCAACACTCAGGCGCAACACGCATAGAAGCGGATTGATGGATGTGGTGCGGGGATTGTTCAGGCGAGGAGGGCTTTGGTGAGGGCCTCGACGAAGAAGAATTCGCCCCACATGACTGACTCATCGACGCCGAGGCCTTTGTGGATGTGATAGACGCCGCGTTTGAGGATGCCTTCCCAGTTTTTGTCGTCGGTGGCGAGGTAGGGGGGGCGCGAGAGGGTGTTGACCGCCCGCATGGCGAACTCACGATAGGCGATAGAGCGCGTCGGGCTGCCGGTTAATCCGGCGAGGGTGAAGAGCCCGGAGGCGATGATGGCGGCGGCGGACGAATCGGGCTGATTCCGGGAGAGCTTTCCGTCGAGGGGTGCGTCGTAGTCCCACGGCGGCACACCATTGAGGGGCGTGTGGTTGATCCAGAAGGCGGCATTGTCCTCGGCAGCATCCAGGAATTTTCTATCACCAGTGAGCTCGAAGCAGGTGGTGAAGCCGTAAAGCGACCAGGCCAGTCCCCGGGACCAGCAGGAATCGCCGCGGAAGCCCTGGTGAGTGGTCTGGCGGAGGAATTCGCCGGTGCTGGTGTCGAAGATACCTTCGTGAGACGTCGAGCCATCGCCGCGGAGGAGCACGCGGCGGGTGGTCAGTGAGTGCTGCATGGCAGTTCTCAGCAGGTTCTCATCCTTCAACTCCCGCGCTGCATAAAAAATGATGCCGACGTTCATCATGATATCGATGAACAGCGACTCATCCGAAATGAACGAGCGGAGATATTGGCCCTTCTCCTTAAATCGCATGGCCAACACCTGACCCGCGCGGATGACCACATCCTTCAGCCGCTGCTCTGGCCGGCCGTCGCGGACGGTCGCCTCATACCAGCGCTTATATGTTCCGTGATAGAAAATGAAGCCCAGATCGTGGACATCCCTGTCCTCCTTGCGCTCCTCCAGGCGGGCGGAGTATTCCTCGGCCTTGTTCCGCCAATAGCCGGGGTCGTCGGCCGTGCCGGATTCGAGGAAGAGCCACATCATTCCCGGGAGAAAGCCGTCGCACCAGCGGGTCCAGGCCGGTTTGTCGTGTTTCCAACGGCCGTGGTCGGTGTAGAGGGGGTAGAAGCCGGGATAGGTTTCGATCAGCCGGCGGACCTGGCGCTGGGCGAAATTAAGCGCATCGCGCAGAGGGGGTGTTGGGTTAGACTGATGCATACTGCTGACCTTGTGGGTCGTGTGGTAGGTCCGGCTGTGCCGGACAAAAAATGTCCGGCACAGCCGGACCTACGAGAACCGGGGGCAGAGTTTAGTAGAGCATCACATCTGACGGAAGCCCGGATGGAAAAGTCAGTGCTGGCATCGCCTCAGTCCTCCCAAAATGAAGATCCACAGTTGCGTGAATTGGCGCTCGCGCAGGAGGCCCACTCGCGCTACATGTCGTTCCTCTCCCACGACCTCCGCGGCAGCCTCAACGGGCTGGTGCTCATGGTTGAGGTCCTCAAGCGCGAGATCGAGGGGAAGAAGGGCAGCACCGATGAGGTCCTGGCCGATCTGGCGATGATGAAGCGGGCCCTGGTGGATACGGTGGCAATGATGGAGCGGCACGTCCTGGCCGATCGGCTGCGGCGGGGAAAGGTCGAGGTCAAGCGCGAGCTGGTGACGCTGGCGGATGTGGTGGAGGAGGCGATTGTCAAGGCATACCCGGCCGCGCGAACCAGGCCGACTTTTCGAGTCGAAGTGCCGGACGAGGCGCAGGTCAGCGGCGATCGGGATTTGATTCGGGCAGCGCTCGTGGAGCTAACGGATAATCTGGCCAGGCACTGCGGGCAATGTCATGCGAAAATCTCCGCCCGCAAGTTCGGCGGAGCGTGGATGATCGAAGTGAACGATGATGGCCCGGGAGTTCCCACGGAACGGCTCGAGCAGTTCCTCGACCCGCACAAGCGCGCCCAGCTCAGGGAGCGGGGATTGGGTTTGAACCTGGTGCAGCTGATAGCGCGGGCGCTGGGGGGCCGATTCGAAGCGACGGCCGACGATGGCAAGGGGTCCACGTTCCAAATGTGGATTCCGACGGGTCAGGCAAGTTAAGAGGCCTGGCACTTCGGGCAGAAATGGGTGGAGCGGCCGCCGAGGACGATGCGGCTGATGGGGGTTTTGCAGCGGGGGCAGGGCTCACTTTCGCGGGCATACACGCGGTGCAAAAGTTGAAACCCTCCGCCTTCGCCGTCGGCATCGACGTAGTCGCGCAGGGAGCTGCCGCGATGATTGATGGCGCGGCGGAGAATGAGTTTGATGGCGCGGTTGAGCCGAAGGATTTGGGCGCGGGTGAGAAGGTTGGCGGGGGTGGTGGGGTGGATGCGGCTGTGGAAGAGTGACTCATCGGCATAGATGTTGCCGATGCCGGCCAGGATGCGCTGATCGAGCAGGGCCGTCTTAATGGCCCGGCGGGTCCGGGCAAGGCGCTTGGCGAGCTGAGCGGGGCGGACTTCCAGCGGCTCTGGGCCGAGGTTGGTGTCATCTGCCTCACCATCGCACAGCCACCAGATGCCGCCAAAGCGCCGCGGATCGCGGAAACGAAGCTGGGGGGGATTTGCGATTTGCGACTTGCGATTTGTGATTGAGGAAAGGTCGGCGATGAAGTGGGTGTGGGGCTGGATGGGGTTGCTGGCGGGCTCAATGGTGAGCCGGCCGGTCATGCCCAGATGGATGCACAGGGTGGCGGCCGAGTCGAGGCGGATGAGGATCTTCTTGCCGCGGCGGTCGATGGCCCGCACGCGGCGGCCGCGCAACAGACGCGGCAGATCAACTTCGCGCGGCTCGACAATGTCGGACCGCAGGTGACGGATGGAGGAGATGCGCTGGCCCACCAGGTGAGGGGCAAGTGTGCGGACGACGGTTTCGACTTCGGGCAGCTCCGGCATTGCAACTATTGTGTTAGAGGCGCATCCATAAAGATGACGAATGAATTGGAATGGCTAGAGTATATACGGTGCAAAGAAAGCGCGGCGAGAGTGAGGGCCGCCGCGACTGATGTGGAACAGAACCCTCACCCCAACCCTCTCCCGGCGTACCGGGAGAGGGGGTAAAAGCGGGGGGGGCGTGCAAGGAGTTTATATATGGAGTCGAAGATTGGCATTGTGCCACCCCAGGAAGTTGACCTCGGGGGCGAAGAGCTTGAGGCCGTGGAGAAGCTGCAAAAGAGCTACCACAACATGAAGTCGGAGCTGGGGAAGGTCATCGTGGGGCAGGAGGCGGTGATCGAGGAGCTGCTGATCGCGCTGTTTTGCAAGGGACACGCCCTGCTGGTGGGCGTGCCGGGATTGGCCAAGACGCTGCTGATCTCAACGCTGTCAAAGACGTTGGGCTTGAGCTTCAACCGCATTCAGTTCACTCCAGACTTGATGCCCTCGGACATCACCGGCACCGAAGTATTCGAAGAAGACCGGGCGACCGGGGGGCGGTCGATGCGGTTTGTGAAAGGGCCGATCTTCGCCAACGTGATTCTGGCCGACGAAATCAACCGCACCCCGCCCAAAACCCAGGCCGCTCTGCTGGAGGCGATGCAGGAGCACCAGGTGACGGCCGGCGGCAAGATGCACCGGCTGCCGCAGCCCTTCTTCGTCCTGGCGACGCAGAATCCCATCGAACAGGAAGGAACCTATCCGCTGCCCGAGGCGCAGTTGGACCGGTTCATGTTCAACATCAACGTGGGTTATCCGAGCGAGGAGGAAGAGTTCCAGATTGTGAGGCTGACCACACAATCGCGAAAGATCGAGTTGCAGCACGTGCTCAGCGGCGAGGAAGTGCTGGCATTGCAGGAGATCGTGAGGAAGGTGCCGGTGGCCGATCATGTGATCCGATATGCGCTGCAATTCAGTCGATTGACGAGGAGGACAGAGGGTGGGTGTCCGGATTTTGTGAATGAGTATGTGGGATGGGGAGCGGGGCCGAGAGCTTCGCAGTATCTCATTCTGGCGGGGAAGGCGAGGGCGCTGCTGAAGGGGCGATATCACGTCTCCACTGAAGACATCCGGCAAACAGCCCTCCCGGTGCTGCGGCACCGGATTGTGACCAACTTCAACGCCGAGGCGGAAGGGATCAAGAGCGATGCGATCGTGCGCAAGCTCATCGATCACATTCCGCGGCAGCAGTATGACGAACTGGACCGCAACATGGCCCGAGTGCTGAAGGAGCAGCCGGCGGCCTCTGCAAAAGCAGCTGGATAGACCATGAGCGAGGATCGCTGTTCAAATGAGTACGATCGAACACCCCACCAATTATCGAAAGTACCTCGACCCCAAGACGCTGGCGCGGATTTCTTCGCTGGATTTGCGGGCGCGGTTGATCGTCGAGGGGTTGATGACGGGCATGCACCGCTCGCCGTATCAGGGCATCTCCGTTGAGTTCGCGCAGCATCGGCCTTATGTGCAGGGGGATGACATCCGGCACATCGACTGGAAGGTTTACGGGAAGACGGACAAGATTTACTTGAAGCAGTACCTGGAGGAGACCAACCTGCATTTGATCTGCATCGTGGATGCAAGCGAGTCGATGGGATATGGATCGGTGGGGGACAAGGATGCGATCTGGACCAAATATGACCATGCGACGGCCATCGCGGCGTCGATGTCTTACATGGCGATTCAGCAGCAGGATTCGGTGGGGCTGGCGATTTTTGACAATGAGCTGAAGCGGTTCTTCAAGCCCAGCAACTCGCCGGGACAATGGAAGATCATCACGCATGAGCTGTGTCTCATCCCGCGGCTGAAGAAGACCAATACGGGCAGAATTCTGGATCAACTGGCGGAGAAACTGAATCACCGCAGCCTGGTGGTGCTGCTGTCGGACTTCTTTGATGACATTGAGAGCATCAAGAAGGGATTGCGGCACCTGAGATACAAGAAGCACGAGGTCATGGCGTTTCAGATCCTCGACCCGCTGGAGATTGAGTTTCCGTTTGAGGATGTGACGCTATTCAAGGGTTTGGAGGAGATGGGGGAGTTGTTGACCGAGCCGCGGGCGCTGCGGGATGGGTATCTGGAGCAGTTGAGGTTGGCGACGGAGGGCTTGAAGAAATTGTGCCGGGGAATGCACGTGGATTTTACGAGGATGAATACGGCCGATGCGCTGGATGTGAGCCTGAGCGGGTTTTTGGCGACGAGGGCGGCCAGTATCAAGTGAATTCAAGATGAGCTTTATTACACCTGTATTTTTCTGGGCCGGGGCGGGACTGATCAGCATTCCGCTGATCATTCACTTTCTCAATCGCCGGCGGTTCAAGCTGGTTCAGTGGGCGGCGATGGAATATCTGCTCCAGGCGCTGCGGAAGAATCGGCGGAGGATCAAGTTCGAGCAGATTTTGCTGCTGACGACGCGGTGCCTGATTCTGGCGCTGCTGGGGCTGGCGTTGGCGCGGCCGCTGGGGTGCTCGGAGAGCTCGCTGGCGAATTTGGTGGGAAGCAAGAGCGGGCTGCATGTATTTGTGATCGATAACAGCTATTCGATGGCGTACGAGGCGGACCGGCAGGGGGCGCGGACGCACTTTGACCAGGCCAAAATGCTGGTCAAGCAGCAGATTGAGAAACTGGTGGCCGGAGGGGAGTCGGTGGCGATCATCGCGGCAGCGCGGCCGAAACTGGGGGAGGATGGCGCGCCGGAGAATCAGTTGGTTTTCCGCAGCAGCTTCAACCTGGACAGTGCGCGAAGCGCTGTCGATGGGATTGAGCAGTCTTACAACGGGACTGACATTGCGGGGGCGTTGCAACTGGCGGCGGCGGTGGCGAAGGAAGAGCAAAAACAGCCGCAGAAGTTCCTATATATATTGACGGACTGCACGCGGAGCGCGTGGGAGAACAATCAGGGTGATCAGCTCAAGCAGATTGGGCGGGAATTGGCCGGGCAATTCGGGTCGCGGGTGCGAATCAATGACTTGAGCAAATCGGGGCAGTGGAACTATGGCGTGCTGGACATCAGGCCGGATGGCAGCCTGGTGACGACCAATTTTCACACGGATTTCCTGGCCGACATCAAGGGATTTGGCGCGGGCGGCGAGACGCTGGTGCAGTGGCAATGGGACAACACGCCGCTGGAGGGCGGGACGACGCTCAAGCCGGACACGGGGACGCAATTGCAGCGGCAGACGAAGGTGGACACGACCAAGGCGGGGGGCGGCGCGCATGTGATGACGGTGTCGCTGGCGGGCGATGAAAAATTGAAAATTGACAATACCCGCAGCCGGGTTTTCGAGGTGGCGGCGGAGTTGAAGGTGCTGATCATCGAGGGTGAGCGGGGGACGAGTTTGCTGTCGGGATCGGGGGCGTTTTTGGACCTGGCATTGGCGCCCAAGAAGGAGATCACGCCGCAGGGGAAGGTGCGTTCGGACAGTTATGTCGCGCCGGAGGTGATCAGCGATCTGGAGTTGGGCAACAAGGTGCTCAGCGATTATCGCGCGGTGATTTTGAGCAATGTGGCATCGCTCAGTCCAGCGCAGGCTGATCAGGTGCAGAAGTTCGTGGAGGCGGGGGGAACGTTCATGACGTTCATGGGCGAGCAGGTGAATGCGGATCAGTACAACGCGCTGCTGCTGCCGAGAAAATTGCTGCCGGGAAAACTGGTAGCGCGGAAGACGACGCCCGATCCGAAGGGATTTACGCTGGATTTCAAGCCCAATGCGCCGCTGCATCCGGTGTTGAACATTTTCCGGGGCGAGGAGAATTCGGGATTGGATACAGCGCCGATTTACACCTATTACCAGGTGGAAGTTGCGCCGGATGCGAAGGCCGAGGTGGTGCTGAATTTTGTGGCCGGGGACAAGGAGACCAACGATCCGGCCATCACCGTGCACCCGCTGGGGAAGGGGCGGGTGGTGATGGTGGCGACGACGGCCAATGGCGAGTGGAACAATCTGCCGCCCAAGCCGGCGTACGTGGCGTTGATTCATGAATTGCTGGCGGGGACGGTGGATGTGGGGGACAAGTGGATGAACCTGACGGTGGGCCAGCCCATGGAGATTCCGGCGGGGTTGAAGCTGACCGGGCCGCCGGTGCTGACCGATCCGCTGAAGAAACCGATTCCGGTGGATGCGCTCCAGCCCAAGAACGGGTCGATGTTTTACCGCAGCAAGCCGCTGGAGAAGCCGGGGATTTATCTGTTGAATACGGGAAGCTCGGTGATCCCGATTGCGGTGAATGTGCCGGCCGATGAGGCGGACATTCGGGCGCTGCCGCCGGATGCGATTCGCAAGACGCTGGGGGACATTGATATTCAGTTCTTCGGCGACAATGTGCCGGGGTATGCGCTGTCGCGGGATGACAGCAACGATCTGGGGTGGTCGGTGATGGCGATCGTGCTGGCGCTGGTGGCGGCGGAGTGTTTTATGGCGATGACGTTTGGGCATTATCGAAGGAGCAGCGTGAGGAGTTCGCTGGCCGTGGCGAAGGCGATGTGAGAAAGAGAATAGAGGATAGAAGATAGAGGATAGCGCAGACATGCAGAGATTCATTGAGATCATCCTGGGGTTGGACAAGGGATTCCTTAATAGAGAGGGAGATCTCTCGGTCCAGTTCAATCCGCGGTGGCCGCTTCAGGATCTGGTGGGGGCGGTTACGTGGAATTTGATCCTGGGGATTCTGGCGGGGTTGCTGGTCATCTATGTTTATCGGCGCGAGGGAAGATCGCGAACAGCGCGGGTGCTGCTGGGATTGATTCGGACAGCGCTGCTGGCGTTCGTGATCGCAATGCTGAACCGGCCGGTGCTGAACCTGAGCCAGAGCCGCACCGAGCCGTCGGTGCTGGCGATCGCGATGGATGACAGCGTGAGCATGCAGGTGAAGGATGGGCAGGGGCCGGAAGCGGGGGGCATCACTCGAATGCAGGCGATGCTCGATCTACTTAATGGCGAGAACAAGAAGCTGGTCAAGGATTTGGCGAAGCAGCACGAGCTGAAGTTCTACAAATTCAATCGTGATGCGCGGCTGCTGCCACTCTCGAGCAAAGGTGAGCCGCAGGCACTGCCGGGAGTGGAGACAACGCCGCCGACAACCGCGCCGACGGCGGATGCGCCCCAGTCGCCGCTGGAGAACATGCAGCCGACGGGGCAATCCACGCAGATTCTGGCGTCGCTGCGGACGGTGTTGGAGAATCTCCAGGGGCAGCGCCTGGCCGGGATTGTGCTGCTGACGGATGGGCGGGATACGCCGATCGAATCTCTGGCCGAGGTGCTGGCGGCGGTGAAAAACTTTGGGGTGAAGGTCTATCCGGTGGCGGTGGGGTCGGACAAGGCGCCGCAGAACCTGGTGATCGAGAGCATCAACGTGCAGGATGCGGCGTTCGTGAAGGACATTGTCAGTGTGAAATCGATGGTGCGGGGGATGGGATATCCGGCCGGGCATCAGGCGACGATCATCCTGAAGACCAAGGCGGGAAAGCCGCTGTTGCGCGGGGATGGTCAGCCGGCCAAAGAAGTGATCACGCTCACGGGGGAGGCGGTGCAGGAAGTGGAGCTGACGTTTAAACCAACCGAGGTGGGAAATCTCGATCTGGTTGCGGAGATCGTGAAGCAGCAGGGGGAGATCGATGAAGAGGACAATTCGTTCCCAGCGCAGGTGGCGATTCTGGATGCGAAGATTTCGGTGCTGTATTGCGATGGGTATCCGCGGTGGGAATATCGATATCTGAAGAACGAGATGATCCGCGATGCGACGGTGGACATCTCCTGCCTGCTGTTTTCGGCCGATGCGGGGTTTGCGCAGGAGGGGGACAAGCCGATCACGCGCTTCCCGGAGAGCATGACGGAGATGCTGGCGTATGACGTGGTGATTTTTGGCGATGTGGACCCGCGGCAATTCACTGATCGGCAGCTCCAGTTGATCAACGATTTCGTCGCGAAGAAGGGTGGCGGGTTTGGGATGGTGGCGGGGCCGAAATGGGCGCCGATTGGATATCGCAATACCGCGATTGAGCCGATCCTGCCGGTGTCGGTGAGCCGGGTGCAGCCGGAAGAGGGAGCGACGATTACCGAAGGCTGGCGGCCGATCCTCACGCGCGATGGGGCGAGCTCGACGATCTTCCGGTTTTTTGAGCGGAAGGATTTGAACGAGAAGTTCCTGAAGGATGAGATTCAGCCGCTGTTCTGGTACTCCAAGGGCGTGACGGTGAAGCCGGGGGCGGGGGAAGTTTATGCCGAGCATCCCAAGGATACGGGGCCGGATGGACGCAAGTCGCCAATTTTGGTGCTGGGGAGATTTGGCGCGGGCAGGACGCTGTTCAGCGCGATCGATGATTCGTGGCGGTGGCGGTTCTATACTGGAGAGAATGTCTTTGACACCTATTGGATTCAGCAACTTCGCTATCTGGCGCGGTCCAAGAAGCTGGGTCAGAGGCGCTTTACGCTGACTTCGCTTCGGCCGGCTTATGAGCTGGGCGAGCAGATTTCGGTGGGATTGCGGGTGCTGGATCCGGACTTGTTACAGCAACTTCCGGAGCAGATCGGCGTCACAGTGGTAGACAGTAAAGATCAGCCGGTCCGGCAGGAGGCGATGCAGCGGCAGGAAGGGCAGAACGATTATTATGTGGCCTCCTGGACGGCGGATGCGATTGGCCACTTTGTGCTGAAAATGCCAGCGCTTGGAGGCAATACCGAGCCTGCGGAACAGCCGATAACAGTGAAGGTGCCGCGCCTGGAGCTGTCGCAGCCACAGGT
>DASYUA010000016.1:0-17363 GCA_036001665.1 Tepidisphaeraceae bacterium | reverse complement strand
AAACCTCCCCCGGCCGCTACGAACTCTCCCTCCCCGCCCCCACCACTCCAACTTTCGCCACCATACTCCACCACACCCAACTCCTCGACCGCCTCTCCCTCCCCGCCCGCTACGCGCCAGAATTCGACTCCCTCGGCAACGACGACCAGGCCATGAAATCCCTTGCCTCTGCCACCAACGGCGCAGTCATCCCCCCCACCGACTCCCGCCCCATCCACTTCAACTTCCCCCGCAACCAACTCCCCCTCTCCTCATGGCTGGCCGTTGCCGCAGCACTCTTCATCGCCTCTGGCCTGATCCTCTGGCGTTTGCGCTAAACATCTCCCCCGTCCTCGTGTTAAACTTCATGCGTGATCTACCGCAGGACCATTGCCTTATCTGTGTGCATCTGTGCCCCATCTGTGGCTATTCTCGTTTTCCTCGCCACCACAACCCACGCCGCCCCCGACTCCGCCGCCACAGAATTCTTCGAGAAAAAAATCCGCCCTGTCCTCGTCCAACGCTGCTACAAATGCCACAGCGCCGAATCCGAGAAGTTGAAAGGCAATCTCCACCTCGACACCCCCGAAGGCATCAAAAAAGGCGGCGAATCCGGCAAACCCCTCATCATCCCCAACGACCCCGACCGCTCCCTCCTCATCGAGGCCATCCGTTATAAAAACGAAGACCTCCAGATGCCCCCCAAACAGCGGCTGAGCGATCAACAGATCGCCGATTTCATCGCCTGGGTGCAAATGGGCGCGCCCGACCCGCGCACCTCCGCCCCGCCTCCCAACCCCGTTTCAAAATCCGATTTTTGGTCCTTCAAACCCCCGCAAGACCATCCGCTCCCCAATATCAAAAACAAATCCTGGCCGATCTCCCCAATTGATCATTTCATCCTCTCAACTCTCGAACAAAACAATCTCCAACCCTCCTCCCCCGCCGACAAGCGCACCCTCATCCGCCGCGCCACCTACGACCTCACCGGCCTCCCCCCCACTCCCTCCGAAGTCGAAGCCTTCATCAACGACCCATCCCCCAAGGCTTACGAACAATTGATCGACCGCCTCCTCGCCTCCCAGCGTTATGGCGAGCGCTACGCCCGCCACTGGCTCGATCTCGCCCGCTATTCCGATACCAAGGGTTACGTCTACGACCGCGAAGAACGCCGCTACGTCCACTCCCACGCCTACCGCGACTGGGTCATCCGCGCCTTCAATGACGACCTCCCCTACGACCAGTTCCTCATCAACCAGATCGCCGCCGACCAACAAATCAGAACCCGCGCACCCGAGGGAAACAGGAATCTCGCCGCCATGGGCTTCCTCACCGTCGGCCGCCGATTCCTCGGCATCCCCCACGACATCATCGACGACCGCATCGACACGGTCACTCGAACCACATTGGGCCTGAGTGTCGGCTGCGCCCGTTGCCACGACCACAAGTTCGATCCCATCCCCACCGCCGACTATTACTCCCTCTACGGCGTCTTCGCCGGCAGCGCAGAAAAACTCGTCCGCCTCGATCCCGAGCCGCCGCCAAGCGAAGCCTACGACACCTACAAGAAAGAGCTCGACAAGCGCGTCAAAAATCTCAACGACGCCTTCGCCAAAAAACGCGAAGAAGTCGCCGACAAATTCCGCGCCCAATCTCAGCGGTATATTCTCGCTCTCCTCGAAGTGGACAAGCTCCCCATCGAGCTTTTCTACGAGATCATGGGCCCCGAGGACATCAACCCCGTCATCGTCCGCCAATGGCAGGAGCTGATCCTCCGCCGCGCCAAAACCTTCGACCCCATCTTCGCCCCCTGGCACGCCCTTTCCTCTCTCACTCAAAAAGAATTCCCCCAAAAGGCCCCCCAAATCATCCACGACCTCACCACCGATCCATCCAAACTCCTCAATCCCAAAGTTGCCCGCGCCATCGCCACCACCCAGCCCACCAGCATGCGCGAAATCGCCGCCGCCTACGGCAACATCTTCAAAGAAGCCGACACCACCTGGCGCGACCTCAAAAAATCCGATTCAAAAGCAACCATTCTCCCCGATCCCGCCCTCGAACAACTCCGCCAAATTCTCTACGGCCCCGAATCTCCCGCCCTCGTCCCCCCCGGCTCCTTCGCCGACATCGAATTCTTCTTCGACGAAGGCGGCCGCGAACAAATCTTCAAGCTCCAGGGCGAAATTGACCGCTGGATCATCTCCGCCGCCGGCGCGCCGCCCCACGCGCTGATTCTCGAAGACCGCCCCACCCAGCAAAACCCGCGCATCCTCAAGCGCGGCAACCCCGCCGCCAAAGGCGAGGAAGTCTCCCGCCAATTCCTCTCCATCCTCGCGGGCCCCAATCGCCAGCCCTTCAAAATCGGCTCCGGCCGCCTCGAGCTCGCCCAGGCCATCGCCAGCAAATCCAATCCCCTCACCGCCCGCGTCCTCGTCAACCGCATCTGGCAATACCATTTCGGCCGCGGCCTCGTCTCCACCCCCTCCGATTTCGGCACCCGCTGCGAAACTCCGAGCCACCCCGAGCTTCTCGACTATCTCGCCGTCCACTTCATGAACGACGGCTGGTCCATCAAAAAACTCCACCGCCTCATCATGCTCTCGGCCACCTATCGGCAATCCAGCGATGATGACCCCGACCGTCTAGCTAAGGACCCCGAAAACCACCTCCTATCCCGCATGAACCGCATTCGCCTCGATTTCGAATCCATGCGCGATTCCCTCCTCTTCGCCTCCGCCGATCTCGACCTCACCATGGGCGGCCGTCCCGTCGAGATGTTCAAAGCGCCCTTCGCCAAGCGCCGCTCCGTTTACGGCCTGGTTGACCGCCAATTCCTCCCCGCCACTTTCCGCACCTTCGACTTCGCCAACCCCGACCTCCATTCCCCTCTCCGCGCTGATACTACCGTCCCCCAGCAGGCACTCTTCATGATGAACTCCCCCTTCGTCATCGAGCGCGCCCACGCATTAGCCAACCGCCCCGACCTCACCTCGATTCAGGACCCCACTCAAAAAATCCAAAAGCTCTACCAAATCCTCTACCAGCGCAACCCCACATCCCAACAACTCCAGGCCGCCCTCACCTTCATCGATGCCGCCCAAAAACAACCCACCCCTCCGCCCCCACCGCCCCCCAAACCCTCCGACTGGCAATACGGCTTTGGTCAATTCGATGACGCCACCGGCAAGACAAAATCCTTCACCGCATTGCCGCATTTCACCGGCGACTCCTGGCAAGGCGGCCCCCAATGGCCCGATGCAACCCTCGGCTGGGTGCGCATCACCGCCGACGGCGGCCACGCCGGCAACGACTTCGCCCACGCCACCATCCGCCGCTGGACCGCCCCAAGAAATTGCACCATCAGCATCTCCGGCACTGTCACCCACGACGTCAAAGAAGGCAACGGCATCCGCGCCAAAATCATCCACAGCCGCACCGGCGAACTCGCCAGCTATTCCCTCCTAAATCAATCTGCCGAAACCAAATTCGAACCCGTGGAGATGAAAAAAGGCGACACCCTCGATTTTCTCATCGACTTCAAAGGCGACCTCAACTCTGACCAATTCAAATGGTCTCCCAACATCAAGTCCACCGACAAACCGCCCAAGGAACGCTCCACTCAACCCCCCAACGAACCCCCGGTGATGGAATGGAACGCCAAAAAAGACTTCTCCGGCCCGACGCCTACTCCCCCCCTCGCCCTCGACCCCTGGTCCGAATACGCCCAGGTCCTCCTCCTCTCCAACGAGTTTATGTTCGTGGATTGAGCAAATGCCCTCAAAACCACGAATCTACCTGGACAGCAGCGCCCTCGGCCGCCCCTTTGACGACCAGTCCCAGCCTCGCATCTTCCGCGAGACGCAAGCACTGATCGTAATCATCGGCGCAATTCATGATAAATCGATTGAGCTGGTAAGCTCGGACATATTAGAATACGAGAAGAATCTTAGTCCCGATGCCGCGCGGCGCAAATGGGTCGAATCTGTTTTGACCATGGCTCAAATGAAGCTGGCAATTACCGACGGCATAGAGCAGCGAGGCCGCGAACTCCATAACCTGGGGCTAAAAGCGATTGATGCGTTGCATGCCGCCAGCGCCGAGGCTGCGAGAGTATCATCTCTCATCTCGTGTGACGACAGATTCGCCAAGCGGTATCGCGGACCCGTAAGAATCATCAGGCCCGAAAGATTCGTACTCGATTTGATAAGTGCGCCATGACCCCTAAAACACTAAACGAGCAGGCGGTAATCTGTGAAGCGTTGGATGTGCTCATGAAACACATGGAGCCAGCCAAAGTCGCCAGGTTTATTGCAGCCTGTCGAATTGGCCGCGGAGACTACCTCGTCACCAAAGACAAGCTCTTCGGCAAAATGACCGTCGACGAGCTGGCCACCGAAATCAAGAAATTCCGCGCGAAGAAAAGAAAAAAGAATGCCGCTTAATCCTCGTCATCCTCATATCTCCCGCCGCACCCTCCTCCACCGCTGCGGCATGGGCATGGGCGCCCTCACTCTCTCCACCCTCCTCCAGGACCTCTCCGCCAACAACCTCGCCCGCGCCGCCTCCACCCTGACAACTTCTTCAACCCCCCTCGCCTCCCGCAACCCTCCCTTCTTCCCAAAAGCCAAACGCGTCATCCACTTCTTCCTCAACGGCGGCCCCTCCCACGTCGACACCTTCGACCCCAAACCCTCCCTCCTCAAATACGCCAACCAACCCCTCCCCATCCCCAACTACAAAACCGAACGCAAAACCGGCGCGGCCTTCCCCAGCCCCTTCAAATTCCAAAAATACGGCACATCGGGATTGGAAATCTCCGACCTCTTCCAAAACGTCGCCCAATCCGCCGACGAGCTCTGCGTCATCCGCTCCATGCAGGCCGACATCCCCAATCACGAACCCTCCCTCATGCTCATGAACTGCGGCGACGCCCAGATGTCCCGCCCCTCCCTCGGCGCATGGGTCACCTACGGCCTCGGCACCGAAAACCAGAACCTCCCCGGCTTCATTGCCATGTGCCCCGGCGGCTATCCCATCAAAGATGCCGAAAACTGGCAGGCCGGCTTCCTCCCCGGCGTCTTCCAGGGCACCTTCATCGACTCCCAGCACACCGACCTCCAAAAACTCATCGAAAACATCCACAACAACTATGTCACCACCCCCGGTCAGCGCCAACAGCTCGACCTCCTCCGCCAACTCAACTCCGAACACCAGCGCGACCATCGCGCTGCCGACCCTCGCCTCGAAGCCCGCATCCAATCCTTCGAGCTCGCCTACCGCATGCAGATGGAAGCCGCCGACGCCTTCGACATCTCCAACGAGCCCCAGCACATCCGCGAAATGTACGGCGAAGGCGTCCACGCCCGCCAAACATTGATCGCCCGCCGCCTCCTCGAGCGCGGCGTGCGCTTCGTCCAGCTCTGGCACGGCAAAGGCCAGCCCTGGGACACTCACAACGACATCCAGCCCAACCTCATCAAGCTCTGCAAAGAGATCGACCAGCCCATCGGCGCGCTCTTAAAGGACTTGAAACAGCGCGGCATGCTCGAAGACACCCTGGTCATCTGGGGCGGCGAATTCGGCCGCACCCCCACCGTCGAATTGCAGGGCAACGGCGGCAAACCCACCACTGGCCGCGACCACAACCCCTACGGCTTCACCGTCTGGCTCGCCGGCGGCGGCGTCAAAGGCGGCCACGTCCACGGCGCTACCGACGAATTCGGTTTCAAAGCCCAGGACAATGTCGTCCACGTTCACGACCTCCACGCCACCATCCTGCACTTGCTCGGCTTCGACCACGAAAAATTCACCTACCGCTACGCCGGCCGCGACTTCCGGCTCACCGACGTCCACGGGCATGTCGTCCACGACATTATTGCGTAGCATCTCCCCGTGGCACGGGCGTCTCGCCCGTGTCTCCAAAACATACCACGGGCATCTTACTCGTGACCTATGTTCATGTAGGGCACGCTTCAGCGTGCCGCATTTTGTAGTGCGGGCTTTCTCCTTCTCTTGTGGTGCAGGCTTCAGGCCTGCATCCGCTTTGTGGTCGGTTCTATCTTTTGATCCGAGCACTCCCCCCGCCAGCCACGTGCAAGAGCTCCTCCAATTCCACCTGCGACGTATCCCCCCGCGTCGTCTGCACCAGCGCCCCCAGCGCCGCCCCCAACTCCACACACTCCTGCGGCCCCTTGCCGTTCAAAAATCCATAAATAAATCCCCCCGAAAACCCATCCCCTCCACCAACCCGATCCTCGATCTCCAAATTCTCATATCTCCGCGACTCATAAAACTGCCCTTCACACCAAAGTATCGCCGACCAATTATTCACCAACCCACTCTTCACCTCCCGCAACGTCGTCCCCGCCACTTTCAAATTCGGATAAGTCTTCACCACCTTCTCGACCATCCGCTTATAAGCCGACGCATCCAGCGCTGACAGATTCTCATCCACCCCCTCCACCTCAAACCCCAGCACTTTCTGAAAATCCTCCTCATTCCCAATCAAACAATCGACGTATTGAATCAATCCCTTCGTCACCTCCTGCGCCCTCGCCGCCGTCCAGAGCTTCGATCGAAAATTCAAATCGTATGATGTGATCGTCCCCGCCGCCTTCGCGCTCGACAGCGCTGACTTACACACCCCCGCGCATCCATCCGACAGTGCTGTAAAAATCCCCCCCGTGTGCAGCCACCGCGCCCCTTCCTTCCCAAACAAAGAACCAAAATCCACCATCCCCATCTTCATATTCGAACAAGCCGAATGCCCCCGGTCATACATCGTCACCGACGCCCTCACCCCCATCCCCACCTCCGTAAAATTCAACCCCACCCGATCCGCCTTCCCCACTCCGTCATACTTCCCCATCACCACATGCGAAACATCCACCCCAACCCCCCGAGCATGATTCAAAATGATTCGACCAACCGGATTATCCACCAACCGCGACACAAACCCCGCCCTCATCCCCAACCGCGCCAGCGCATAAGCCACGTTGTACTCTCCCCCTCCCACATAAACCTCCAGCGAATTTGCAAACTCTATCCTCCCATGCCCCGCCGGCGACAACCGCACCATGCACTCCCCCAACGAAACCTCATCAAACCGACAACTCCCCGCATCCCGCAATTTCATTCGTATCCTCTCTTAAGAATCTTCTCTGTGTCTCTGTGCCTCTGTGGTTGTATTCTTCTGCGCTCGCCACGAACCCCAACCCATGTTGTAATTACTCTACCAATGCCCCGCAGTGCCGTCACACTCTGCCTCGCCCTCCTCTGCCTAGCCGCCACCACCAAACCCGCCACTCGCCCCCCCATGGACTACGGCCCATTCCTCTCCTACTCCACCGTCAACCCCGGCAAAAAGGATGTCGCCCTCAAAGGCATCAACATCCGCGTCGGCCCCCGTCTCGACCACACGATCTGCTTCGACACCGACCTCCTGCGCTACGCCGCCGCCTGGCAAGATGGCTTCCTCGACTTCTCCCAAACCCACCAAACCCAGCTCAAAGGCTCCCATCCCCCCAACTTCGTCGGCCACCTCACCTTCACCACGCCCCTCGCACCCGGCGTCAGCGAAACCCATGAATTCGAAGACCCCCGCCCCGACCACATGGCCCCCCTGCCCCGCGAATTCGCCCACTACAACGGCCTGTACATTCACGGCAAAAACGTCATCCTCTCCTACTCCCTCGGCGACGCCCAAATCCTCGACCTCCCCGGCGTCATCGGCGATCGATTCACCCACGACTTTCACTTCACCCCCGGCCCAAAAACCAAAGCCGTCAACTTCTTCCCCATCGATCACTTCCTGCTCCGGCCGCGCCCAGATCTCCCCAACCTCACCAAAGGCGGCCCCCCGCGCTACAGATCACTCGAAACCAAAGGAATCCTCGGCCAAAACGACAAAGCCTACACGGTAGACACCCTCACGATTCCAGAAAACAATCCCTGGAACTCCTGGCTCCGCCCCACCGGCCTCGACTTCTTCTCCGACGGCCGCGCGGCCCTCTGCACACTCAACGGCGACGTCTGGATCGTCTCCGGAATCGATGAAAAACTGGAGAATCTCACCTGGCGCAGATTCGCCACCGGTCTCTACGAACCCCTCGGCCTCGTCATCGTCAAAGACCAAATCTACGTCCGCGGCCGTGACCAGATCACCCATCTCCACGATCTCAACAACGACGGCGAAGCCGATTTCTACGAAAACTTCAACAACGAAGGCGCTATCGATTCCGGCTACCACGCCTTCTGTTACGACCTCCAAACCGATTCACTCGGAAATTTTTACTACGCAAGAGGCGGCCACTGGTACACCCCCGGCCGCCGCGACACCAACGCCCTCTTCCAACTCTCCTCCGACGGCCTCCACACAAAAATATTTGCCACCGGCTTCCGCGCCCCCAACGGCCTGGCCGTCTCTCCCGACAACACCCTCTTCACTTCCGACAACCAGGGCAACTGGACCCCCTCCAGCAAAATCAATCTCGTCAGGCCCGGCGCATTCCACGGCTTCGTCGCCGATCCCAAATACACCGACAAATCCACCCCCATCCCCACCACCTACGAACCCGCTCTCTGCTGGATCCCCACCGAGCAGGACAACTCCTCTGGCGGCCAGACCTGGATTGCCGATCCCCGCCTCGGCCCCCTCTCCAACCACCTCGTCCACACCTCCTACGGCAAATCCACCCTCTTCCTCGTCCTCTACGAGCAAATCGGAAATGAGAAAATCCCTCAGGGCGGCGTGGTTCCTCTCCCGTTCAAATTCGACTCCGGCATCATGCGCGCCCGCGTCAATCCCAAAGACGGCCACCTCTACGTCTGCGGCATTAAAGGCTGGCAGACCAACGGCGCTCGCGATGGCTGCCTCCAGCGCATCCGCTACACCAACAAACCCGCCCACCTCCCCATCGCCCTCCGCATCAGGCCCAACGCCATCGAAATCCGCTTCAGCGATCCTCTCGACCGCGCTTCCGCCATCGACAAGGACAACTACAGCATCGAGCAGTGGAACTACCGATGGACGGCCGAATACGGCTCCAAAGATTACTCGCCCGCCAACCCCTCCAAAGTCGGCCACGACACCCTCGACATTACTAACGCCGATCTCTCACCGGACAAGATGACAGTTACGCTTCATTTACCCAATCTCACCCCCGTCATGCAGATGAAGATCGCCATGAAGTTCAAGGCCGCCGACGGAACCGACATCGCCATCGCCATTTACAACACAATCAACGTCATCCCCCGAGAATAGCGGTGTGCGCTGCTATCTCACTCGAAACGCACTCCGAGTGCGCGCTTAACTCACAACGCAGTCATCATTTGTAGAAATGAAAGGCCCCGCCGGTTGGAAGGGGGGGACAAGGCACCGGCGGGGCGGAGAAATCCCGGTTTTTTACGTCGCTGCTCTGAAATTTCAAGAAACGTTAGAGGCCCTATAAACGTGCAACTCAAGAATAGCCGAGCGAGGAAATCCGGCAAGTGAAATTACCGATTTTATCCCCCCATTCTATATTTTCTTAGCACCCGCACCATTTTTGTCATCGTTTCTTAATCTCTCTGGCATTTACTTTGCGCGCCGCGCTCCCCGGAGTATCGGCCCGCCCCTTCCCACCTCTGTAATCCACACTACCATGGCCGCCCTGTGTCCAATTCCTCGCTGCTCTCTCAGACTCGCCCCGCTCGCCCCTCCAGCACGACTTTTCCTATCACCATTCTCACCCTCTGCTGCCTCTTCTGGGGCTTTTCCTTCCCGGCCATGCAAATCTCCGCCTCCTCATTCGAAAAAGCGCTGGAAACCGCCTCCGCCCACACCCCCGGCACCCGAGGCGAACTCGCCTCTCGCTGCATTTTCAACGCCTGGCGCTTCGCACTGGCCACCACCTGCTATTTCCTCCTCACCTTCCCCCGCCAATGCCACTTCACCCGCGCCGACTTCGTCGGCGGCAGCGCTGTCGGCCTGACTTTCTGCGTGGGAATCCTCCTGCAACTAATCGGATTACGCTACACGTTGCCCTCCACCTCCAGCTTCCTCACCGCCCTCTCCGTCATCTTTGCGCCCCTCGCCCAGGCCATTCTTCTCCGCCGTCCCCTGGGCCTCAGAACCAGCATCGCCGCCCTCATCGCCCTCTTTGGCATGTTGATTCTCAGTCAGCCCAACCCCCACGCCAACACACCCCAAACCATCGCCGAAACTCCGCCAATCCCTCATCTGGGCGAAATCCTCACCATCATCGGTTCGCTCCTTTTCACCTCGCAAATCCTCGCCATCGATCATTTCGGCCAGTCCGCCGATGCCACCCGCCTCACCCTCATCATGCTCCTGATCACCTGCCTCTTCAGCCTCATATTCGGCCTAACCCTCGGCGGGGCCCGCTTCCACCGCGCCCCCGTCTTCTCTCTCCTCCTGCACGACAAATCTTTCCTTGCCTGCTTCGCCGGCCTTGCCCTCCTCAGTTCCATGCTCAGCCAGTACCTCATGAATCGCTACCAGCCCCTCGTCTCCCCCGCCACCGCCGCCGTCGTCTACTGTCTCGAGCCCCTCTTCGGCACCCTCTTCTCCGTCGCCTTCGCCACCGAACGCCTCAGCGCCGTCACTCTCCTGGGCGGCTCGATAATCCTCCTCGCCGTGCTCCTGGTCGCCAAAAGCTCCAGACCTTCTTGAGGCGGCGCTGGCTCGGATCTTTGGTCATATTTTCGTGGAATATGCCTGGACTCGCGGAAGTTGTTTGTATATACAAGTAATTTGCCCACAGGCAATCATGCCCGACAAATCCTCCAACCTCGATGCCAAAATCGACCGCGTCGCCCGCGAGTGCATCGCGGTGCGGATGCGATTGCTCAACCGCGTTATCACCAACATCTACGACACGGCCCTGCGCCCTCTGGGCGTCAAAGTCAGCCAGCTCAATGTCCTCGTCGCGGCCGCCAAGCTACAGCTTGCCCGGCCTCAGGATGTGTGCCGCATTCTTCAGTTGGATTCGTCCACCCTCAGCCGAAATCTCGAGCGGATGAAGTCCCGTGGTTGGATCCAGATCGTTCCCGGCGCAGATGCCCGCACCCAGTCTTTTCGTCTTACCTCCGCCGGCCGCCGGCTTCTTGAGCGTGCCCTACCAGCCTGGGAGCGCGCCCAAGGCCGGGCGTGCGAGCTTCTCGGTGAAAACGGTCTTGGCGGCCTCAGCGCCGCCGCCGGCTCGTTCAATACATGATTTGGGAATTTCGCCGCTGCGTTAAATTTCGTTGGGCCTGAAAATTGTATATGCAACGATCTCATGCGTTCGAAAGGAGTGTTTTATGAATCGTCTATCCATTGCCGCACCGACCACCCGCCTTGGCACTCTGACCGGCGCCGCCGTTGCGTTATGGTTCCTGGGAGCTCTGGTCTCTTCGCTTACGGGTGTTTTTGACACCAGGAATCGTCCGCCGCTGGCCCTCGCCTCATGGGCGATTCTCCCCGTCCTTATCTTCGCCTTCGCATACCCGGGCTCGCTCGAATTCCGCCGCTTCGTCCTCTCCGCCAATCCGCGCCTTCTCACCCTGGCCCACACCTGGAGGGTGGCCGGGATCACCTTCCTCATCCTTTATTATCGCGGCCAATTGCCCGCGGCATTCGCGCTTCCCGCCGGCTGGGGGGACATCGCGATTGGCATCACCGCCCCCGTCATCGCGTTTGCAATGATCAGACGCAAGGTCCCCAACCCGCTGCTGATTGCCTGGAATTCTCTGGGACTTTTGGATCTGGCCCTGGCCATTATGCTCGGTGTGCTCTCATCCAACGGCCCTCTGGGCATCCTTGCACACGGGGTCACCACTCAAATCATGGGCCGCTTCCCCCTCAGCCTCATCCCCACCTTTCTTGTGCCGCTCTTTATTATCTTCCACGTGATCGTCCTGGCACAAATCAGGCAGTCCGATCGCCAGCAATAGCCAATCGCCTCATACTCAAATCATCGATTCGCCGGCGGCTGCCCAATCGCCGCCGGCTGCGTCGTCGGCTTAAACCCCTCCTCCTCCATCATCTTCCTCATCCGCGCCAGCTCCCTCTGCGTCCTGTATCGAATAAACTCCTTCAAATCCGCCGGTACCTGCGACATCGGCACCAGCACCTGCATCCCGATATCGAGTTGAATAAACCCGATATTCGGCTCCCGTCGGTTCGGTTCTCCGCTGGCCGACGAAATAATCACCTTGTCATCCGCAATCGCATACTGGAGCCCCGTCGCTCCCGCGATCGCCTCCAATATCTGCTGCGCTGGGGCGTTATCCATCACGCCGCGCACCGTCCGTGCATCCACCGGAATCGCCGCCAGCGCCCCCGGCTGAATCTCAAACGACACCCCTGTACGGGTCGCCAGCTCCGTCAACACGGTTGTAATATCCATCCCCCGCTCACCCGGCCGAATCGTCAGCGGCTTGCTCAGCATCCGCCGCGTCGGCTCATCCTTGCTCGCCACCACGATCGTCTTCCCCCACGGATACCACGTCGCCCGCGTCTCCTTCGGCAACGACTCCAGCGCATCCATCAACGTCGCATTCCGCGGCACAAAAACCGTCCGCTCCTGGCTCACCGCATCCCCGATCCGATTCTCAATCGCCATCTGCACATCCTTCTCGGCCGCCAATTTCAAATCGATCGCCTCCAGCAACCGTTTGATCGTCGGATGATCCGTCTCCAGCCCCAGTTGCTTCGATGCCAGCAGATCCAGCGCCCGCAGTTCATCCCTTCCCGACCTCTGCCCCAATCTTTTCAACGCCGGCATCGGCCCGATTTCCACCGCCTGCTCGCGCAGCACCATCGTCAGCCCCAGCTTCCGCGTGATCACCTCCAGCGCCTCGCGCAGCGTCACATTCTCAAACGTCGCCTTGACGGCCGTGTCCCTCCCCCATGGCAGCAAATCCCAGATGATCGGATCCTCCTTGATCTTCACCCCCGACTGTTCGCTGATCTTGTCCATCGCCCCCTTCAGCGTCGTATCCAGCTTCATCTTGAGCTGCTCATCCAGCGCCTTGTTGATCAGCGCTGACGAATCCTGCGCCGGCGCAATCCTTGCCATCACGCAGATACCAAGCACAATCACGAATGTTCTGATCATGTTGACTCCAATCTCGTACCACGGGCATCTTGCCCGTGACCCCGCTACTCAGTTGTAGATGAACCCCCGCCGCCGTCAACTCATCCCACCCCGGCGGCCCCGATCTCGTCTTCTCCTCGGCTCTCATTTGAGTGGCATGGGCAGCGGTATTCCGATGCCCGTGCTCCGCCCAACATGCCTCTAAAATGGCGAAGCCGCATCGTTCTGCCAGGCCGACATGCTGAACGCCACATCCAACTGGCTCGGCATCGCCACCACATCCCCCGCCGAATACCAGTCGGTTCCGCTCTGCGCCAGCGCCGGCGACATATCAAATTCCACCACCGCCACCGATGCTCCCGCCGGCTTTTCCGGCCCAACCACCTCGACCGCCAGCACCGGCTTACCACCCGAGGAGACCGTAAACAAAATCCCCAGCCCCAGCGCGATCAAAATAATCGCCGCCGCCGCCAGCCGCATCGGCTGCCGCAGCCAGTTTCCAATGTAATATTTCTGCCGCTCCGATTCGGCATCAACCGACTCCGACAACCGCTCCGCCAGCACATCCCATTTCACCGCCGGCATCGGCATCGCCTGTTTCAGCACGCCATCCAGCGCCCGATATTCCTCCATCGCCGCCCGCAATGTGGGCTCGCCCTCCATCCGCTTCGAAAGCGTTGCCCGTTCCTCCGCCGACAGCGTCCCATCCACATACTCGTTGATGGCAAATTCATCCTCTTCACTCACCCCTTCCCCCACGCAATCCACCGCCTCCGAAATCTTCTCCGCCAGCACATCCCATTTCACCGCCGGCGCCCCGCGCGCAGTCTTCAAAACTCCATCCAGCTTCTGATACTCCGCAAGAATCCTTCTCGCCTCCTCATTCGACGCCAGCAGCTCGCGCACACCAGACTCTTCCTCGCCGGACAACGTCCCGTCGAGGTACTGACTGATCAGAAATTCCATTTGCTCGGACGTCATAATCTTCTCACAACTGACAACTCACAGGTAATCCTTCAAGATTTCCTTCAACTTCTTCCTCCCCTGAAACACATGCCATTTCACCGCCTCCACCGAGCACTCCAGCGACTCGGCCACCTGCTTCTGCGGCATCTGTTCGATCGTAAACATGATGATCGCCAACCTCTGTTTCTCCGGAAGTTGATTGAGCGCCTCTTTCAGTTTCGCTCCCATCTCCTCACTTTCCAGCCGATGCACTGGATCATCATCCTTTGCCATCCACTCGCTCGCCCCCATCTCCCGCGCTGATGATTCCGTTGGTCCCAGGCAATCATCCAGCGGCAACTGCGATCTCAGCTTTCGACTCCTCCGATAATTCAGCGACAGGTTCGAAACAATCCGCATCAACCAGCCGCCAAACGCTCCAGGCTTCTGCAATGTCTTGATGCTGCTGTAGGCCTTCAAAAACGCATCCTGCGTCACCTCCAGCGCATCATGCGAATTCCCCAGCAGCCGGTAAGACACCGCAACAGCCTGCCGCTGATACCGCTTGATCAGCTCATCGAAACTTCGCCGATCCCCGGCCATGCACTTGCTGACCAGTTGCTCATCGGTCGGCGCGCCATCCCGCTCCGAGCCCAAACCCGCGCCCGCGGCCACCGAATCGAGCTGTTTCGCCTTCGCGTCCATAGATAAGACAGCCAAACTGCCGCGGCGGTTAGAAGTTCCCGCCATTATTGTAGCGGTGGCCAAAGCCGCCGCTCCCCCGGCGCAACTACCGCAATTATCGGCCCTTACGTTCCCACCAACTCCCGCACATACTCTTCCACGGCCAATGTCATCTTCCTCACCCCCTCCGCCGCCTTCTGCTTCATCCTTCGAACAATAGCGCTCCCCACAATCGCCCCATCCGCCAGCCCCGCCAACTGCCCAACATGCTCGCGCTTCGAAATCCCAAATCCCACGCAAACCGGCGCATCGCTCGTTTGCTTCAACTGCCGAAGCTGCTCGGCCAGATCTTCCGGCAGTGCCTGCCGCTCGCCGGTGATGCCCGACACCGACAGGTAATAGATAAACCCACTGCACAGACTCGCTATTTCCTTCCTTCGTGATGGTGTGGTCGTCGGCGCAACCAAAAGGATCGTATCCAGCCCCGCCTTTCTCACCTTTTCACAAATCGATTCGGCCTCCGGCGGCGGCAAATCCGGCAAAATCAATCCATCAAACCCCGCCGCCCTCGCATCCGCAAAATATCTCTCCGGCCCATACCGAAACACTATCGAATAGCTCACCATCGACACCAGTGGAATCGAAACGCTTCCCCTGGCCTCCCGCACGGTCTTCAAAATCTCCTTCAACTTCAATCCCCGCGACAAGGCCGCCGTAAACGCCTCCTGAATCACCGGCCCATCCGCAATCGGATCCGAAAACGGAATCCCCACCTCAATTGCGCTTGCCCCCCCCCACTCCAGTGCCGGCAGCAACTCCCTCGTCGCCCCCAAATCCGGATACCCCGCCGGAATAAATGGCAACACCCCCACGCGCTTCCGCGCCCTCAATCCCTCAAACACCTGCTTCAAGCTCTGACTCATCCCATCCTCTTCTGAATTCTGAGTTCTGAATTCTCTCCTCAATACACCATCACCGAATGCACCTCATGCGGCCTCACCCTCTCTCGTCCCTTCAACCCCGCCAGCTCAATCAACACCGCCACCCCCACAATCTCCCCCCCCAGTTTCTTAACCAAATCACAGCACGCCTTCATTGTCCCCCCCGTCGCCAGCACATCGTCGCAAATCACCACCCGCTGCCCCTTCTTGATAGCATCCGCGTGCATCTCCAGCGAAGCCTGCCCATATTCCAGCTCATAGCTCATCGAAACACAGTTGGATGGCAGTTTCCCCTGCTTGCGCGCCAATCCAAATCCCGCCGACAAGCAACACGCCACGGCCGTCCCAAAAATAAACCCTCTGCTCTCCGCCCCGATCACCGTATCCACATTTTTCCCCCGAAACGGGTTGGCCAACAACTCGATCGACAGCGCCAACCCCGACGGATCCGACAAGAGCGGTGTGATGTCCCGAAAAAGCACTCCCTTCTTCGGAAAATCCGGCACATCCCGAATCAGCGTCTTCAAATATGCAACCGGGTCCTTCATGCTCCTATGCTATTCCACTTGCGCCCAATTATGTAGGGGCAGTTCCCCTCCCCTCTCCCCGGTACTCCGGGGAGAGGGTCAGGGTGAGGGGGCGTCCCTTGTCTCTCCCTTTCCATTTTGCCCTTACTCATTTCTGCCCTATTATCTTCACATGCACCTCATTGACCCTCTCGAGCCGCGCCAGCTTCTTGCCGCCACTCTCACCAACGGCATCCTCCGCGTCTCCGGCACCTCCGGCTCCGACACCATCTCCATTTCCCTCCGCAACCACGCCTACACGGTAAAAATCAACAGCTCCAACAAGACGTTCTCCGCCCCCTCTGTCCGCTCTCTCCTCGTCCGTGGCAACGCCGGTAACGACTCCATCACTCTCTCCGGCAAAATCAAAGCCACCGCCACCATCCGCGGCGATGATGGCGAAGATTCCATCCGCGGCTCCAACGCCTCCGAGCAGATCATCGGTGGCAACGGCGATGACTCCATCCGCGGCGGCATCGGCGATGACACCATCCGCGGCGACGATGGCGACGACAGCCTTTTCGGCGAAATCGGCGACGATTCCCTCTTCGGCGGCACCGGCGACGACCAGATCCTCGGCGGTGATGATGCCGACTTCATCTCCGGCCATCGCGGCAACGACGACCTCAACGGCGGCGCTGGCGAAGACACCATCGACGGCGGCGACGATGAGGATACCCTTCACGGCGGCGAAGGCCGCGACAGCCTCAGCGGTAACGACGATGACGATGAGCTCTTCGGTGGCGATGACAACGATGACCTCTCCGGCGGCGAAGGCGACGACTTCCTCGACGGCGGCATCGACGATGACTTCATGGATGGCGGCTTGGATAACGACACCCTCTTCGATCACGAGGGCCAGGACACGCTCATTGGAGGCGCTGACGATGATGATCTCGACGCCCACGATGGCGACCAGGATGACTCCCTCGATATACGCTCCGGCCACGATCACATCCGGGCGGATGTTTTCGACGAGATCATCGATCGAACCAACGAACTCCCGGAGGACAATTGCACCTTCGTCCTCGGCCTTCTCACCTGCAACCCCGCCCCCTCCACCCCCAGCCTCCGAATTTCATTTTGAATTCTGACTTCTGAGTTCTCTACCATGCTCGCCTACGTCTTCTGGCATGTTCCCTTCCCGGCCGCCGACCGCGCCCACT